>PLJR01000236.1 GCA_003140295.1 Acidobacteriota bacterium | reverse complement strand
TAAAGCATCCCCAGCACGATATAGACGGTGACCAGCGCCGCCAGAATGAGATAAGGCTCGCTTGCGAGCGACGCCTGATACGCCTGCGCCGTGCCTTGAAACCCCGGATGAATCGAGGACGGCAAGTTGAGCGTGCTTTCCACGTTTTGAATGGCCTTGACCGCGTCCCCCAGAGGGACATTGGGCGCCAGATTGAAGGAAATCGTCACCGCGGGGAATTGCCCCTGGTGATTGACGGTGAGCGCCGTGGTCGTAGGCGCGTAGTGCGTAAACGCGCTCAGTGGTACCGCCTCGCCGCTAGTGGACTTCACGTAGATGTTTTCCAGCGCGTCGGGACTCTGCTGAAACTTGGGATCGATCTCCATCACGACATGGTATTGGTTGAGGCCCTCGTACATCGTGGACACTTGGCGCTGTCCAAAAGCATCGTAAAGGGCGTTGTCAACCGTCGCGACCGTAATGCCCAGGCGGCTGGCTGTGTCCCGGTCCACCACCAAGCCGGCTTCGAGCCCCCGATTTTGCAGATCGCTGTTCACGTCCCGCATCTCCGGAAGCGTTCGCAGCTTTTGTTCCACCAACGGCGCGTAGGTTAACAAGTCTTGCAGATTATCTCCCTGCAAGGTGTATTGGAATTCCGCATTGCCCATCCGCCCGCCGATCTGCACGTCCTGTACTGGCACCAGAAAACAGGTGGCCCCGGGGACCTCGGCCAGCTTCGGACGCAGCCGGTTGACCACCGCAAACGCGCTCACTTTGCGAACGGAAAGATCCTTCAGCGAAATGTTCAGAGACGCGGTGTTGGTAGACCGGCCGCCGCCGGTATAACCTGTGACGACATTCACGGCGGGATCGCTCTTGATTATACTTACGTACTGAATGAGCTTGTCCTTCATCGTCTGAAAGGAAACGTCTTCCGCAGCCTGTACATTTCCGTTCACGCGGCCGGTGTCCTGTTGGGGAAAAAAGCCTTTCGGAACGGCAATGTAAAGATAAACCGCGAGGCAAACCGTCCCGAGCGTGATTCCCAGAACCAATGGCTGGTGCCCCAACACCCAGCGCAGGCTGCCCGCATAACCCTCGTACAGCCATTCAAATGCCCGTTCACTCGCGTTGTAAAGCCGGTTGTGCTTCCGCCGCTTTTCCGTCCGCAATAGCTTGGCGCACATGGTGGGCGTGGTCGTCAGTGAAACCACCATCGAAATCGCCACCGCAACGCTCAACGTGATCGCGAATTCCCGGAACAAACGGCCCACAATCCCGCCCATCAGCAGAATGGGAATGAACACTGCGACCAGCGATGTGCTCATCGACAGCACCGTGAAGCCGATCTCCTCCGAACCCCGCAGCGCTGCTTCCACCGGNNGGCACCGCGACGCTCGGAATCGCGGTGGCCCGGATGTTGCGAAGGAAAACGAACACCACGAGAATCACCAGGACCACCGATATAGCCAGGCTGATCTCGACATCGTGGACCGAAGCGCGGATCGTCGTCGTCCGATCCACTGCGACACCGATATGTATGGCAGGCGGAACCGAGGCCTGCAGCAGCGGCATCATCGCCCGGACGCGGTCTACCGTTTCGATAATGTTCGCGTCCGGCTGGCGGAAAAGAATGATCAGCACCGTCGGCTGGCCATTTACCATTCCCGCGTTGCGAATATCCTCCGAGGAGTCCACAACTGTGGCGACATCCGACAAGCGCACGGGAGCACCGTTGTGGTAAGCGAGAATTAGAGGAGCGTATTGGCTGGCTGAAAATAGCTGATCGTTATCATTCAGAATATCGTCGTGTTTCGCATCGGCGAGCTGGCCTTTTGGCGAGTGCGAGTTGGCGGCCCCGAGCGCCGTGCGCACCTCATCCAGCCCCACTCCCAGCTTGCTGAGCAGCAGAGGATTGACCTCGGCCCGCACCGCCGGCCGGGCGCTCCCGCCCACAAATACCTGCCCAATACCCGCAATCTGAGATATTTTTTGCGCCAGAATTGAGTCTGCGACGTCGTACATCTGCGGTTGCGAAGCCGTCTCCGAAGTCAGTGTCAAAATCANNAGGCAATTGGCCGCGCGCCGCGTTAATCGCCGCTTGCACATCCCGGGCTGCCGCATCCACATTGCGGCTCAGATCGAACTGCAACACCACATTGGTTGAACCCAACTGGCTTCTGGAGGTCATCTCATTGACGCCCGCAATGCGTCCGAACATGCGTTCGAGCGGTGTAGCGACTGCCGAGGCCATCGTTTCCGGGCTGGCGCCGGGCAAGTTGGCCGAAACCTGAATGACTGGATATTCCACTTCGGGCAGGGGCGCCACGGGAAGCAAGGGATATGCCAGAGCGCCGGACAGCAGCAAAGCAACGGTTAGAAGTGAGGTCGCAATGGGACGCCGGATAAATGGGGCCGAGATATTCATCACTGCCTTACCGCTACAACTGGTTCCCTGGTTCCACAGCTTCTGCTTCAGATAATTCGATGCGCTGGACTGCGCGCGAGGTAGCTGGCAAGGTCGTAGAAACCTGAATCAGTAATGTTTCACATTAATTAGGAGAGCCACGGAAGCAGCAAAGCGCCAACGCGCCACACACCGCAAGGCCCTACAGACCCCCTATAGATAACGACTAAAAGTTAGTTCGCGGCCGGATGCCGGACAAACGGAGCCGAGCTAAACATCTCTATCGCGCCACTGCAAGCTAGTCCCCTGGTTCCACAACTCCCGCTTCCGGAAGTCCCAGGTGCTGCGGCATCCGCGTGCCGCGGATACGCGTTGCCAGCCTATCGAACCAGATATAAACCACCGGAGTCGTGTATAGCGTCAGCAACTGGCTGAGCAGCAACCCGCCGACGATGCTGATGCCCAGGGGATGCCGCAGCTCGGAGCCGGTGCCTCGCCCTACCGCGAGGGGCAAGCCGCCGAATAGCGCGGCCATCGTGGTCATCATAATGGGACGAAACCGCAGCAGGCACGCCTGGTAGATNNCCGATAAGCAGAATGATGCCAATCAGCGCGATGACCCCCAGATCCAGGTGGAACAATTGCAAAGCTAAAATCGCGCCAACTCCCGCGGACGGCAGCGTGGAAAGAATAGTCAGCGGATGGATATAGCTCTCGTACAGTACGCCGAGCACGATATAAACCGTAACCACGGCCGCCAGCAGCAGCCAGTCTTCATTCGCCAGCGAGTTGCGGAAAGCCGCAGCCGTGCCTTGGAAACTCGCCGCAACACTCGCCGGCATGCCAATGTCGTGCCCCGCATTGTCGATGGCTTGCACCGCGTCGCCCAGTGAGGCCCCTGGCGCCAGGTTGAACGAAAGTGTGGTCGAAGGGAACTGGCCCTCGTGATTGAGTGTGAGAGACGCGGCATTAGGCTCAAAGTGGGTGAAGGTTCCCAGCGGTACCTGCTGCCCGGTACCGGATTTCACATATAAGCTGCTGAGCGCATCCGGATTTTGCCGGAATTCCGGGGCGACCTCGAGCACTACGTGATATTGATTCAGCTGCGTGAAGATCGTGGACACCAACCGCTGCCCGAAGGCGTCGTAGAGCGTGTNNGGCATCGCTTGCATCTTGGCCACCAGCCGCGGAACCCACGTCGCCAGGTCCTTGGGGTCGGCCGCTTCCAGGCTATATTGATATTGCGTGCGGCTCACGCGATCTTCCACCGTAAGGTCCTGCACGGCCTGCATGTAGAGCGTAATGCCCTCGACGCCTGAAAGTTTCCCCGAAAGGCGCCGGATAATTTCCGTCACGTCCGCGGCGCGCTCTTCGCGCGGTTTCAGATTGATCTGGATGCGCCCATTATTCGGCGTCATGTTGGTGCCATCCACGCCGATATAAGAAGATAGGCTCACCACGTCAGGATCCTGCATGATTATCCGCGCCAGCGCTCGCTGCCGGTCGGCCATCCCCGTGAACGAAGTGGTCTCCGGAGCTTCGGAAACGCCCAGAATGACGCCCGTATCCTGCACCGGGAAGAAACCCTTGGGCACCACCACGTACATATACAGCGTCAATACCAGCGTGCCCAGAGTCACAAAAAGAGTAATCGTTTGGTGGCGCAGAACTACCTGCAGCGTCGCGGCGTACCGGTCGATAACCCATTGAAACCCGCGCTCCGACCACCGGTACAGCGTGCCTTGCCGCTTCGCACTTCTATGCTTCAACAGCTTGGAACACATCATCGGCGTCAGCGTCAGGGACACCAGCGCGGAAACCAGGATGGTTACGCTCAGCGTAACCGCGAATTCCCGGAACAGCCGCCCCACGATGTCGCCCATGAAGAGCAGCGGAATCAACACGGCGATCAGCGAAACCGTCAGCGAAACGATGGTGAAACCGATTTGCCCCGCGCCCTTGAGCGCCGCATCGAGAGGGGAATCGCCCGCTTCAAGATACCGGTCGATATTCTCGATCATCACGATCGCGTCATCGACGACGAACCCCGTCGAGATCGTTAGCGCCATTAACGAAAGATTGTCGAGCGAATAGCCCAGCAGGTACATCGCGCCGAAGGTGCCCACCAGTGAGACGGGCACTGCCACGCTGGGAATGACCGTGGCCGCCAGGTTGCGCAAAAACAGGAATATGACCATGACTACCAGCGCCACGGTCAACATTAACTCGAACTGCACATCTTTGACGGAAGCTCGAATCGTCGTCGTCCGATCGGTCAGAATGGCAACCGATACCGAAGGCGGCAGCGAAGCCCGCAGTTGGGGCAGCAGCGCCTCGATTCGGTCCACCACATTAATGATATTCGCCCCGGGCTGCCGCTGGATGTTTACAATCACCGCCGGCGTATCGTTGTACCAGGCGGCTTGCGCGGTATTCTCGACGCCTTCGATGACATTGGCGACATCCGATACGCGCACCGGCGCGCCATTTTTGTAGCCGATGATCACCTTTTTGTAGTCGTCGCTCGAGAATAGCTGATCGTTGGCCCCGATCGTGTACGCCTGCCGCGGCCCGTCGATGTTTCCCTTGGCCTGATCGACGTTGGCCGCCGCCAGTGCTGTTCTCATGTCCTCCAGGCTCAGCCCATAGGAGGCCAACGCCGTGGGATTCGCTTGCACGCGCACGGCGGGCTTTTGTCCGCCGCTGATCGTCACCAAGCCCACCCCTGGGAGTTGCGCGATCTTCTGCGCCAGCGTGGTGTCCGCCAAATCCTCGATCTTATACAGAGGCATGGTGGTACCGCTGAGCGCCAAGGTCAAAATCGGCGCGTCGGCCGGATTCACTTTGCTGTAAATCGGTGGGTTCGGCAGATCCGTAGGCAGGAAGGTGCCCCCGGCGTTAATGGCAGCCTGCACTTCCTGCTCGGCCACATCGATATTCTGGTTCAGGTCAAACTGCAGAATAATCAGCGATGCCCCAAACGTACTGGTTGAGGTCATCTGCTTCAGCCCCGGAACCTGCCCGAACTGCCTTTCGAGCGGCGCGGTTACCGAGGAGACGATTACGCTCGGTCCGCCCCCAGGGTAAAAGGTGAGCACCTGAATCGTCGGATAGTCCACCTGCGGCAGCGCCGATACAGGCAATTGCCGGTAGGCCACGATACCCGCCAGCAAAATCCCCGCCATCAGCAGAGTGGTAGCGACGGGTCGAAGAATAAATAAACGGGATGGATTCATCGGGGGCCCTTAATTCGCGCCGCTATTCTTATTTCTGTTCTTGCGCTGGTTCTTGCCGTTCCCCTGCCCATTGCCTTGCCCGTTACCCTGCCCATTACCGTTTTGGTTTCCCCCCAACCGCTGCCCACCCGGTTGCGCGCCCGACCCTGGACCATTTCCTCCCTGACCGCCACCTTGGCCGGCGCCATTCTGTCCGCCAGGCTGATTTCCTGCACGGCCCCCGCCCTTGGCCCCGCCGTTTGGCGAAGAAGGCTGGTCACCGCCGCGCGTGTCCGAACGCGCATCCACCAGCGTGCCGGAGCGTAGCTTATCCTGGCCATCCGTCACCACGAGCTCCCCGGCCGTAAGCCCACTGTCGATGATCGTAATTGTTCCCTGCGTGATTCCGGGCACAACCGAACGAGTTTCGGCAGTCTTATCCGCCTTCACCACATAAACGAACGCGCCTTGAGTGCCATGTTGCACGGCGGCCGCAGGCACGATGATGGCGTTCTTTTTGACATCCAGCAACAGCCGCGCATTCACGAATTGATTCGGCCATAGCGAGCGGTCAGTATTACTGAACACTGCCTTTAGACGATACGTGCCCGTCGTCTGATCGATTTGATTGTCAATGGTCAGCAGAGTTCCGGTGGCGAGTTGCGTCCCATCGTCCCGGCTGAGAGCTCTCACCTCGAGCGTTCCCTTGCGCATCCCGGCATTCACCGAAGGCAGGCTGTCCTCCGGCAGCGTGAAAATCACCGCAATCGGCTGCATTTGGGTGATCACCAGCAGTCCGTTAGGGTCGCTGGCGTGCACAATATTTCCCGCATCCACCAGCCGAAGTCCAACACGTCCGTCGATCGGCGAAGTGATATGCGAGTACGCCAGATTGAGCTTGGCATTGTCGATGCTCGCCTGGTCCGCCTGTACCGAGCCCTGTACCTGGCCCGCCAGCGCGTGCTGTGTGTCGTATTGCTGCTGGGCGATAACTCCCTCTTTGACCAGTTCCTGATAACGACCCGCGTCCAGGTTGGCATCGTTAAGCTGCGCTGTGTCGCGAGCCAGCATGGCCTGCGCCTGGCTCAAAGCGACTTGGAACGGACGCGGATCGATCACCGCCAGCAGGTCTCCCTTTTTTACGTCCTGGCCTTCCTTGAACTGCACCTCGGTCAGTTCACCATCCACGCGGCTCTTGACGGTTACCGTATTAAAGGCGGTCACCGAGCCCAGGCCTTCCAGATAAATGGGCAAGTCGCGCTTCTCGGCTGCTGCCGTAACCACGGGCACCGCTCGCCGTGACTGCGCATCGGCCTGCGCCGCCGATGCCGCCTGGGTCTTTTTGCCCGAACTCCGCCACGATATAAAAGCCGCTACTCCCACGATGATCGCCAGCAGCAGCATGATTTTGCCGGCCACTGACCGCTTGCGGGGTGGTGGCGTTGGCCCAGAACCACCGTCCTGGTGCAGCGTGACCTCGCGATGGGTTGCGCCTTCGTGGAGCGTGTGCGGTGCGTGCGTTGAATTTTCAATCAGTTTTTCGGGCATAATCCTCTCGACCCATTAAGGAATGTTCTAGGCGCCTTCTCGCGCCGCCTTCGGGCTCTCACGTTGAGCCCTAGTCCTAGCGCTACCATCGCCTCACGTAAAGACTTACCCATTCACGCGACAACTGTTAGACGAACGGAGTTTGCTTTCCGTTTCCTCAGACTGCGGCCCCGTTCCTGTAGCCGCGCACTGCACACGGAGCACGTTGTTTGCTTGGCGGCCGATGTGCTCACAACAGCGCACCAGGGATGCGCAGAAACGTGCCGCTCCCCGTCAGCTATCTTACAGGAGGATTTGAAAGATTTACTGACGCAAAGTCGTGCGCGCCCCCTGAAGCGCCTTCATAAACAGTTCTTATAGCCGCCACAGAAAACATAAATTGGACTATTTCCACCCGCTTCCCTTAAAATCTCTCTCCTAAGGCTGCTCCCATGCACAATGCTCACTCCAACCTCGAAAACCCCGACAGCCCCGAGAAGACCGACAAGCTGTCGGAGATCCTCTCGGGCGCGGAAATCGTCTGGAAGTGTCTCGAGCGGCTGGGCGTCTCCTGTATCTTCGGATACCCCGGCGGGGCCATTCTGCCCACCTATGATGCCATGACCAAATCGAGCGTTCATCATGTGCTGGTGCGCCATGAGCAAGGCGCCACGCACATGGCGGATGGCTACGCGCGCGCCAGCGGCCGCGTGGGTGTCGCTCTGGCAACTTCGGGGCCCGGCGCCACCAACATGGTCACCGGCATCGCCACGGCCATGCTCGACTCGTCGCCGATCGTCTGCATCACCGGGCAAGTTCC
>PLJR01000256.1:427-2802 GCA_003140295.1 Acidobacteriota bacterium | reverse complement strand
GAATCCCTCATTCTTTTGGCCTTTTCCGTCCTTCTCATATGTCCAGCGGCTTCTCCGCCAATCGCGCCGCAAATTTCTCGAGCGATATCTTGCCCGCCGCCTCCGGCGAGGCCAGCCGCTCCATCGCGTCACCATTCAGCCGAAAGGTCGTCCACTCGTCCATCGCAACTGCTCCCAGGTCCTGATAGAACTCCATGGCCCGTTCATTCCAGTTCAGCACCGACCATTCCAGCCGCGCACACCCGCGTTCGACGCCCAGCTTGGCCAGATACACCAACAGAGCCTTGCCAATCCCACCGCCCCGACGGGTCTGTTCCACAAAAAAATCCTCGATATAAATCCCCGGCTTCCCACGAAAACTGGCGAAGCCGTACGAGTACAGCGCGAACCCCACAGGATCGCTGCCCGCGTAGGCGAGCACAGCTTCGGCCACCCGCCGGGGCCCGAATAGCGCCGCACGCACATCTTCTTCGGTGGCGAAAACCTCGTCGGAAATATCCCCATACTCCGCCAGTTTGCGAATAAATTCGAGGATCACCGCCGTATCGCCTTCGATAGCCGCCCGTATCTGCAATCCATCTTGCTTTGGCTGTTCATCTGGCTTCGGCATAACGCTTATTTTCTCAGATTCTCCGCCAGCAGCGCCACTCGAACGCGTGCTGGCATGTTCAGGCGCGTGCCACCGAAATGGCCCGGCCCATTCGTCTTTTTTTCCTGGTTACCAGGTTCTTCCTTAGTTACCAGTTTCTTCCCTGGCTACCAGCGCCTTATCTTACGACTCTTTTACTTTCAAGCGCCGGCTCGCTCACGTCTCAGTCCGCCACCCATCACCGGGCTAAATAGAAAATCGTGAAAGCCGTCCACAAAACCGTTTAACGCCAAACCGTTCAAACGCAACAAAGTGGCAATTTGCGACCAATGGCGCGTTTCGTGCAAAAGGATATGCACCACGATTTTTCGCGGCGTCGCTGTTAAAACATTATTTCCCATCTTGTGTTCCTCTGGGACGTCCAGCGCTTCTGCGGGAAATGATGCGAGAAATTCCTTCAGTTCCTTCCGGCTTAGTTGGCTGAATTGGAAAAGTGCTTCGACGTTATCGTTCGGGATGGAGGCTGTATCGGTTAACGCCCGGCCCGAGAGCCTGTCGATGTAGCGCTTCTCCGCGGAAAACATGTGCCTGATTAAATCGCCCACCGTCTGGAAGCGCCCATCCCCGTGCAGGCCTGCGCTGGTCTTCAGAACTTCGTCGCCATGCTGGCGAAANNAAACCACTCCTGCCACTTTTGTCGCTCCCAATCCGTGTACTCCATAAGGTCATCCAGAGCTAGATCGATGCCCATCGCCACCTCCTCAGCCCTCTTGGCACCGGACTCAGGGCCATTCTGAATCGAGCGGCCCAATTCTAACCCAATAAACCTCCACCACCTTGACACGCAGTAGCCGATGCGCGCCCGCCGTCATGTGCCGTACCGCTCGCGGTAACCGTTGTTGTGGGCACTACCGTAACCGTCGCGTTGTTCTTGCCGTTTTTAGCTTTGCGTTGTCACAGCCTCTGAGCGAAGCGANNAAGCGAAGAATCCCTCATTCTTTGGTCCACGGCATGGCCTGGAGGTTTAGCTCGGGCTTGCCGTGGCCTGCTGGTGGCTATTACGGTTTGTTTTTGGCTTTACATCGTGTTTCTGAGCGGCGCCGCGCTTCGAACGTAGGGCCTTCATTCGAAATGCACCTATTCGAAACTAGTAATGGTGTACTAATTGGTTTACAAAGTCCGCTTATCGTGCTAAAGTAGACCGTGACGCTCGTAAATCATCCCCGCCCGCACGCTGCTCACCGACTAAATCAGTTCAATAAACAGTTCAATAGGTTGATCGCGTTGCTCGGCAGCACACACAAACGCAGAAATCGCGCGATTTATCTCCTTTTGTCTCCATTAGTTACAAACGCCTCATTTCTCAACCCCTTTCTTTTGATTCTGTTACAAATGCCCTGGGGGTGTAGCTGCGAGAGACTGCTAACAAGCACATTCGAATTTTCTTTTCGCACCTGCAGGCCCCGCCGCGCAAACGAGCAAGCCGCGAAGCGGCATCTAAAATCCTCACCGTTCCCCACACCGACACCGCCCGCCGCCCTGCCCGGACGGAACCCCGTCGCGCGCATGATACAATTCGTCAGTGCCGCGAAGAATTTCGCTGCGCCGCGCCTAAATCCGTCGCACCAACTGCTAACATCGAGGCCAGCCGCGTAATGAAGTGCAACAACATCCTCGAAGCCATTGGCCACACGCCACTGGTGCGCCTCAATCGCATGGCCAAGGACTGCCAGGCCGAGGTGTACATCAAAGCCGATTACTTAAATCCCGGCGGCTCGGTGAAAGA
>PLJR01000256.1:166-303 GCA_003140295.1 Acidobacteriota bacterium | reverse complement strand
GAGCCGGACGATCCGCGCAGCTACTACTCGGTCGCCAAAAAACTGTCGCAGGAACTTCCCAATTCCTTCTACCCCAATCAGTACGAGAACCCCATGAATCCGGAGGCCCACTACACCACCACCGGCCCCGAAATCTG
>PLJR01000256.1:0-131 GCA_003140295.1 Acidobacteriota bacterium | reverse complement strand
TCAAGATCATCGGCGTCGATCCGGTCGGCTCGCTCTATTACGAATTCGCGAAAACCGGCAAAATCGGCAAGGCGCGCACCTACGTCGTGGAAGGCATCGGCGAGGATATTTTCCCCTCGACCATGGATTTC
>PLJR01000233.1:15205-17313 GCA_003140295.1 Acidobacteriota bacterium | reverse complement strand
CTGCGCAATTCGGCCAGCCGCCTGCAGCGCCAGCGCACGGAAAAGCGGGATTAGTTACGCAGCTTTATTACAGGAACGAGGAATCAAAAGGGTGCGGCAGCAGTTGTGACATGCGGTGCGTTGTCATGCGGCCGTTCAAGTTGGCGAGAACGATTTCAACATCGCCGCAAAATTCCCAAATAATCTGACGGCAGGCGCCACAGGGCGGCGTAAGGATGTCCGTATCGGCGACGACGGCAACTGCGTCGAAGCCGTGCTCGCCTTCGGAAATAGCCTTGAAAACAGCGACCCGCTCGGCGCAGATTGTCAAACCGTAGGTGGCATTCTCAATATTGCAGCCGGTGAAGATGCGCCCGGACGCCGCTCGTACTGAGGCGCCCACGCGAAAATTCGAAAACGGAGCGTGCGCGTGCTCTCTCGCGGTGCGCGCCGCCGCGACCAGAGTTTCCCAGACAGGCGTCACCTGCCTCGCCTCTTCGGCTTTTTCGCCGGGCCATTCGCTTTCGGAGACACCTGGGCGGAGGCGGTTTGCGGCGGTTCGGGCGCAGACTGTGTCGGAGATGTCAGGTCTGCGGAAATGCGGGGTATGACCGCGTTCAGAAGCGCGCTGAACTGGCCCTGGACGCGTTCGCCCGTTTCGAGGACTTCTTCGGCGGTTATGGGCTGATCCAAAATTCCCGCGGCCATGTTGGTCACACACGAAATTCCTAAGACGCGAATGCCCATGTGCGCAGCGGCGATAATTTCAGGCACCGTGGACATGCCCACGAGGTCAGCTCCAATTCCGCGAAGATAACGTATTTCGGCCGGCGTTTCGTAACTTGGTCCGGTGAGCGCGGCATAGACTCCCTCAAAAACGTCCAGGCCGAGGTGGCGCGCCTCTTCACGCGCAAAAGCCCGGTACGGCGCCCAGTGTACGGTGGTCATATCCGGAAATCGCACGCCAAAGCGCTCGTCGTTCGGTCCGATGAGCGGATTGGAACCCTGCAAATTGATGTGGTCGCGCAACAACACTAAGCATCCTTGGTGATAATCGGTGCAGATACCACCAGCGGCATTGGTGAGTATCGTTGTGCGAATGCCGAGTTGCGCAAGCACACGCATTGGAAAGATTACCTGTGCGAGGGAGTAGCCCTCATAAAAATGAACTCGTCCCTGCATCGCCGCCACTGGGACGCCTTGCAACGTTCCAATCACCAGCCGGCCTGCGTGGCCAATTGCCGTCGAGACGGGAAAATGTGGAATGTTGCGATAGTCGATGACCGCGGGGTTCGCCAGGCTATCGGCGAAGGCGCCCAGCCCGCTTCCCAGTACCACAGCGATGCGCGGCCGCTGCCTGGTGCGCGCCAGAATGTATTTGGCTGCTTGTTGCGCCTGTGCGAATGTCGAGAGATTTGCTCCTCTGGCGCGCTGAAGTGTAGCGCTGGTCAAGTTGGGGCTCATAGGAATTCACTCAATCTTGCACGCGCCCGGGGCCTGGCGCCTCGCGATCATCGCAGAAACATTCCCACAATTGAGGCGGACATGAGATTGGCCATGGTGCCGGCAAGCATGGCGCGGATGCCCAGCCGTGCAAGATCGTTCTTCCGGTTCGGTGCTAGCGCTCCAATGCCGGCGATCTGCATCCCGATCGAGCTGAAGTTTGCAAAGCCGCATAACGCGAAGGTGGCGATCGTAAACGAACGCGGGTCGAGCGTGGCACGCATCGGACCCAGAAAAGAAAACGCCACCAGTTCGTTCAGCACCATGCGGATGCCCAGCAAATTGCCAATTGTGGCGCAATCGCGCGAGGGCACGCCAATGATCCACGCGACCGGCGCGAAAATCCAGCCGAAGATCTGCTGAAGACTCGCAGGGAAAGCCGCAAAACCATGCGTCGCCAAGCGGTTGTGAATCCCGCCGAGTATGCCGTTACAAAGATAAATTAAGGCCAGGAAGGCAATCAGCATAGCCGCGACATTGATAGCCAGGTTCAATCCATCAGAAGTGCCGCGCGCAATAGCAGCCAGAAAATTCTGATCGCGCTCTCCATGTTCCATCGTTACGGTGCCGGCCGTGAGGGGCATTTCCGTCTCGGGCACAAACATTTTCGCCATCAGCAATGTGCC
>PLJR01000233.1:0-15160 GCA_003140295.1 Acidobacteriota bacterium | reverse complement strand
ATGCTGGCCGCGACGTTCAGCGATTCCGCGCCGCTGGCGCCCATAACGCGCTGCATTACCCAGGCCGCACCCCGAATGAGTACCTGCATTACGCCCAGGTAGTAAAGCAATGCAAAGAAAGAAGCGATGAAGATGATCGTCGGCAAAACCTGGAACGCAAAAATAAGCCCCAGCGAGGAGTTGCGCTTACCCAGTTCGCCAAAAACGAATTCCGAACCCTCATAGGAGTAGCCGAGCATTCGCGTCACGCCGTCGCCGGCTTTTTCAAATAACACGCGTCCCGCGTCGAACCGGAGCACAAAATATGCGAACACCAGTTGCAATCCGAGTCCCCACGCCACCGTTTTCAGGCGAATTGCACGGCGATTCGAGGAAAAGGCATATGCCAGGCTCAACATGGTGAGAATTCCGAGAATGCCCGTGAACCGCCCCATCATTTCCTCCCGGTGGCGCTGTCGGAGCTTGCAACGCGTTCAACAGCTAGGTTGACCGCTACCCGTGAGGAACGATAGCAAAGTTCAGCACGTAGTGGAATTTCGAAGAGGACTGTGCACCCGAAATTTTTATCGCATCACTTTTCAATGACCGGAATGTGCGTAATAGCGCCGATTTCAAGCGGGAACAGTGGCTGTTAAAGCGCGTTGGGTCGCGCCGCAGTTCGCTCCGCGATGTCCGCGCCAAGGCGCAGCATTTCTTCATGAATGTGGCCGTTTGTGGCCACCGACTCCCGATCGCCAGGACGATAAGGCTGGCCCGAAAAAGTGGTGACCATTCCGCCCGCTTCTCGGACCAGCAGGGTTCCGGCCGCGGTATCCCAGGGGTGCAGGCCAAATTCCCAGAAGCCTTCGAACCGCCCGCAGGCGACCGATGCCAGGTCCATGGCCGCTGAGCCGTCCCGGCGGACGCCATGGGAGCGCAGGGTGAAGTCCCAATAATAGTGGATGTTCGGGTTTTGCATACGCTTGACGCTGGGAAACCCAGTGACCAGTAAACTGGTCGCGAGGCGGTCGATTTTCGACACCTGGATGCGCTTTCGATTGAGATAGGCGCCCTCGCCCTTTGCCGACGTGAACAATTCCCGTGTGATCGGCTGGTAAATAACGCCCACAATTAACTCGCCGGCCTCTTCCAATCCGATGGAAACGGCGAAACAGGGATATCCATGCGCGAAATTTGTAGTGCCGTCGAGCGGATCGATGAACCATCGAAAGGGAGAGCTGGTTTCAAGCCCACTGCCCTCTTCAGCAACTATGGCATGCTTGGGAAAATGCGTGCGTAGGCGGCTGACTACGGCTTCCTCGGAGCGCTGGTCGGCCTGCGTCACCAGGTCTACATCCCCCTTGTAGGTGATCTGCACCGGTCGGCTGAATTCGGAAACCAGGATTTCGCCAGCCTCGAGTGCGGCTTCCACGGCTACGTCGAGGAAATCATTCATTCGGCGGGGCCACCAGAGTAGTACACCTTGCGGTGCCGCACCGTGTAGTCTCCCTTTACGCGCACTTCGATCTGCCGATAGACGCCTTGCGGCGGGCGCGGCTGCGGATAATAGCCCAGCCGGTATTGGGTGCGTAGTTCGCGATCGATGCGATCGAACATGGCATCCAGTTGGGCGGTTTCATCGGGGTAGTACATTGCTCCGCCGGTCGTATCGGCAATGGTTTCGAGTGCATGCTCCCCAGCGGTATTCCGGCCGCCTTCGGTTTTTACCGGGCGCAACACGATAGTGTAGAGCAGCGTTTCAGCGCGCAGCGCAGCGCGCCGGGCTGTCTCGAAATCGGAGCGACTGGTGGTCTCGCCCGCATCGGTAAGCAGCACCAGTACGCGGCGACGTTCCGGAGAGCCTTTCGCCAGGGCTTGCGATCCGAGAAACACGGCGTCGTAAAGTGCGGTGCCATCGCCCGGGGTGACTCGCCGTACGGCATTTTGCAGGCGAGGTACATCGTCGGAAAAGGCCGCCAGTTGAGTGATCGAGTCCGCAAATTCAAAGACTGCCACGCGGTCGCCGGGCCGTACCACCTGGCGTATGAAATGAGCGGCGGCCTCGCCCTCAAATTGCAATTCCCGCTGTTGGCTCAAGCTGGAATCCAGCATCAGCGCAAGGTCGATGGGTTGCTGCGTCTGCGCCTCGAAAACCTCAATTTTCTGGGGCTTCCCTTCCTCGTAAATTTCAAATTGATCGCGCGTCAGATCAGGAGCCGGCCGGTTATTTTTATCGAGCACGCTCGCGATGACACTAACCAGATTCACTTCGACGTGGATCGCCCCACGCTGATCTTCAGTTTTGTCGGGAACCGCTCGTCCGGTGGCGCCGGCCTTCGCTTTGGCGAAACCCGCAAGAGCTAACGCGCCAGCGAGACATATCGCCAACAAGTTTCTGGCGTGTTTACGTGTATAGGTTCCCGGCTGTGGCGATCTTGAGAGCATCATGTGGGCGAAAAGCAGCCGCGGGTGCCAGCGAATCAATTCGCTTAAACCTTGGATTCCGGCAAACGTGAATTGGATGGCGCGGGTGGAATCTCTCCCTCGGCCCAGATGGCGCCATCCTCGAAATATTCCTTCTTCCAGATCGGTACAGTTCGTTTCAGCGTGTCAATACCGAACCGGCAGGCGTCAAACGCCGCGCGCCGGTGCGCGGAGCTGACGGCGATCAGCACGCTGGTCTCCCCAATGTCGAGGCGGCCCAGGCGGTGCACGAGCGCAAGGCGATTTACCGGAAATTGCGCGCGCATGATTTCACCGATTTCACTCAACTTGCTAAGCGCCATGGGTTCGTAAGCTTCGTAATCAAGGTACAGCGTGCGCCGCCCGGCGGAATGGTTTCGGACGATGCCCTCAAATACCACCAGCGCGCCATCTTCGGGGGCCTTCATACCCGCCACAATTTCCGCCACGGGGATCGGCAAGCGAACTAATTCAAATAAGTCCTTTCTGGCCGCGATTCGTTCCACGCTAGTTCCTCCGCTGACGGGCGGCAGAAATGCAACTTCGTCGCCTTCGCCGAGCGGCGCATGCCAGTCGGCGAAAACCTGGTTGACCGAGGCCACCACGGACTTGCGAAAGGCACTTAATTCCGGATAAAGCTCGCCGTACCGCGCGAATAAGTCTTCGACGTTTGCATCCTCGTTTAGTTCGGCGTTTTCCTCGGCGCTACCCACAATTTCTTTTAATCTCCCGAAAAACAGGACATGCACGCGCATAGGCATATTCTATCCGCGTTCGCCCTTTTTGCCGCAGTGTTTTACCGTCGTTTCGCCCGAGAAACGTTCGCCGATCACCGATCGTGCTATGGTTCAACAACGGCATGCTGTCGTAACACCATACGGTTGTAAGCGCATATTGCTACACGTCGGAGGTGTCCCTATGAAAATACTCGTTTCCGGATCAACGGGCATGGTTGGATCGGCGCTGGTTGCTCGACTGTGCGAAAACGGGCAAGAAGTCATACGCTTAGTGCGCCCGACCTCTAACCTGGATCAGACAAGATTCACTTCCCGCCCGGGGCCAAAGGCCATTGTCTGGGACGCAGATAAAAGTACCCTCGATTCCAGCGCAGAGGGAGCCGACGCGGTGGTGCACCTCGCCGGCGCCTCCATCGCCGGAAGCCGGTGGACCGCAGAGCGCAAGCAGATTCTGCGCGACAGCCGCATCGCCGCGACGCGTAATCTCGTCGGCGCACTCGGCAAACTTATCCGCCCGCCGCGAGCTTTCATCGCGGCTTCCGGCATTGGCTATTATGGCGACCGTCGCGATGAAGAGCTTACCGAATCCAGTACGGGCGGGACGGACTTTCTAGCGCAGGCGGCTCGCGACTGGGAAGCAGAGTCGTCGCGAGCGACCGAGTTTGGAGCGCGCGTGGCTGTGCTGCGATTCGGTATCATCCTTGCTAAACAGGGCGGAGCTTTGCCCCAGATGGTGCTTCCCTTTCGCCTCGGAATTGGCGGGCGCCTGGGGCCGGGGCGCCAGTGGATGTCCTGGATCGCTCTCGAAGACATTGTCGAAATAATTCGTTTTGCAATTGCCACCGAACCAGTGGCCGGCGCGGTGAATGCGGTGGCTCCCAACCCGGTCCGAAACGCCGAATTTACCAAGGAATTGGCATCGGTGCTGCACCGGCCGGCGTTATTTCCTGCGCCCGCTTTCGCATTGCGCCTGGCACTTGGGAGGGAATTTGCACAAACTCTGTTGTTGTCGAGCCAGCGGGTTTTGCCCAAAAAGCTCGAACAATTGGGCCATCGTTTCTTGTTGCCTGAGTTGAAACCTGCTCTGCGCGCCATTTTACGTAACGGACGCGCGCACTAACCAGAATTTAACGAGTACTGTCACATCAAAGATCGAGCTGATTTAGAAGCGCGCCAAGATTCGTTTCGTCAACTACGAGTTCAGGCGGGTCGCTGGCAAGGCGCTCGGGATTTTCGATCTCGTCTAGCGCCTGGAACAGCCGCATCTTTGCTACCGCGTACTCCTCAGTGCCGGAAAGAGTGCGCCCTGCGCTATGGCTCCATTTTTCGGCGGCGTCATGCCGGACAAAAATTCGCAACGGGAAAACTTTCTTGCGGTCGGCCGAAACCATATACACGTATTCGGTTCCGTCAACTCCGTCCCGTCGGATTTTGCGAACTTCGTAAAAGTAATACTGGTAGACGTAACCAGACGGCGCCGAATAACTTTTCACGCGTCGCACCGCCTCGGGGCGAGTCATAGCACGATTATTCTGCCCGCGCTGAGCGATGTCAACGGGCGTGGGCTACTTGGAGCCCGCCAAATAATTGAGTAACGGTCCAGCGAAGCGGTCCCGACGAAATCGCAGTCGACTCAAGCGTCAAACTGCCCCGATCTGAAACAATCCCACCGGTGGCAATTCCTTAATGGAACAGATTGAAGAAGATTCCGCTCTTGGCCTGGCAGCTTTACCGGCTGACTTTACTGTGCTCCTGCGCTAGATACCCTCATAACTGTCACAGTCTGATGACCTTAGAGAAATTGGGATACAAATATTGTCATTTCCTATCGATGCGGATGGAATTACTCATCATGGCATCGTCCGTGCATTATCGCGGGGTATGTCCTGCGAAAACCGAAAATCAAGGACTACGAATTGGAGGCGAAACGCAATCGTGGCTGGGTACTTGGCAACGACGATCGTCTGCCTCGGATTCGCCGGGTGCGGAGCAGGTGTTGTGGGATCATCTTCGACAACTACCGAGTCGTCGCCATCGAATGTTTCAGTTGCCCTCACGGTTGCGAGCCCGTCCGTGTTGCTCGGTAAATCGACGACGCTTACGGCGACCGTGTCAAACGCGGCAAACAGCGCGGTCAACTGGAGCGTACAAAATGTTCCCGGTGGAAATACCACGGTCGGGACAATCGTCAGCACCACGAATAACGGAGCAATTTTCACTGCTCCGCAATTCATGCCCTTGCCCGCGATCGTTGCGATCCGAGCTACAAGCGCAGCAGATCCAACACGAACCGGCACGGTAAACATCACAATTACCAGTGACGTTGCCGTCACAATCGCAGCTGGGACCTCCGCTGTCGAATTGGGCGCCCCACTAAGTTTTCAGGCGACGATCACCTCTGCCGGCAACCCAGCGACCGCTGTTTTGTGGAGTGTCGGGGGGGCCGGATGTTCCGGAGCGGCGTGCGGCGCCATTAACTCCGGCGGTGTTTTCACTGCGCCACAGAGTTTGCCTTCACCGCCGTCGGTCACATTAACTGCTACCAGTGTGGCCGACCCTGCAAAGTCCTCGACCACCATTATCACAATTTCCAGCCACTTTGCGCTTACGATCAGCGCGCTGAGCTCCATCTCCTCGGGCATCGCGGCCGGCGGGAGTGTAGATTTCGCCGCTGCACTCGTCCCCGTAACGGGTTCAAATCCGAGTGCCGCAATTTTTTGGAGCCTTTCAGGAACTGGGTGTGTCGCCGCCGCCTGCGGCTCCCTGTTCCCAACGGCTTCGAGCGCCATGACGACCTACGTTGCGCCGGCATTTGCGCCATCACCGGCGCTGGTCACGATTACCGCTACGGCCGTGGCTGATCCTTCGAAGTTGGCGTCGCTCGCCATCTCGATCAATCCCGGGGTAGGCGTGACGGTTTCTCCAACCGCCGTCACAGTCGCACTGGGTGACTCGATCAACTTTACCGGCACCGTAACTGGCGCGACGAATACGAACGTGGACTGGGACGTAAATGGGATTGTCGGCGGCAATACCACACTCGGCACCGTTTCAAGCAGTGTAGGTAATACCGGCCAAGCCCTCTACACCGCACCTATCAATGTGCCTGCCGCGAATCCAGTGGCCGTGCATGCCCACAGCAGTGCCAACCCGGCCGCTACGGCAACAGCCATCGTTACAATTGGTAGTCAAACGATCAGCGTGTCCCTGGCTCCTGGCGCGGCTGTCCTTAGCGTCAATTATCGTCAGACCTTTCGGGCGCAAGTGCAGAATTCCTCGAACACCGGAATAGGCTGGCAGGTAAATGGCATTCCCGGAGGCAATATCTTCGTTGGACAGATTTGCGTCGTGGCTTCAAATCCATGCCAGTCCATCACGCCGGCGACAAGCTCAACTGTGGACTATCTTGCGCCTGCGGCCGTACCCTCGCCCGATCCCGTCACGGTGACGGCCGCAAGTCTGGCCGACCCTACGAAGAGCAGCAGCAGTTTGGTAACGGTTCTTCCTCACGTGGTGGTCAGCGTTTCACCGCCGAGCATCACACTTGCTCCTGGGGAAATCCAGGCGTTTGCGGCAAACGTTGCCGGCACTTCGAATCAACAGGTTACCTGGAATGTTCTTGGTAATTCCTGCACGGGCGCCGGGGCACCCTGTGGCACCGTCGACGCGACCGGGCTGTACACCGCGCCCGCGGTCGCGCCTTCACCAAACACGCTCAGCGTGTCTGCGACGAGTAGCGAGGATGTCAGCAGATCCGCGTCCGCCAGCGTGACCATTACGACCGGGCCGGTGGTGCTGTCGCTTCTACCCTCTAGCGCCACAGCTGGCGCGGCCGGTTTCACATTGAGTATTGCGGGCGCTAATTTCACGGCCACTAACTCTGGACCCGGCTCCACCGTTCTTATCGCAGGTAGAACGCGAAGCACGCTGTGCCAGTCGGCCGCGAATTGCTCGGTTACACTCAGCTCGTCCGATCTCGCCACCGCCTCAAACTTCAACGTAGTGGTACAGAACCCCAACGGAGCAACGTCTAATGTAGTTTCATTCATCGTAGCCGCGCCTCCGTCAACAGCCACCAGCATCGCCCTTACACCTGGCGCTCCCTCCGCCACTGGCAAAGACATTGTGGTCATTGACCTCAGCATGGATGGTTCATCGGCGCCGCAGACCTCGAATTTAAGTGTGGGCGCGATCGGTGTCTATCAGGCGGCCACAGGCACTTGCTCGCTAAATGGTGGGCCTATCGAAATCCTGCGACCCGCCTTCGGTGTCGCCAGCGCAAACATATGTGTTTTTTCGCTCGCCGGACTGGATCCGTTCTACACCTACACACTCACGGGGCCGTCGCCGAACGATGTTCAGATCATCTCCACAAATTCACTTGGGTTCGGCATTGTGCAACTAACGCTCACCATTCCCAGTACCGCACTGACGGGTGCACGCAGCCTGTTCATTCAGAATCCCAATTTGGACGTCGCCGCCGCCAGCGGGGTGCTCGAGATCGAATAAAAGTAGGCGCTTGAAAGGGACAGCCATGACGCATAAAAGCACTCGAATCACCACTGGACGTATCGAATCTCTCCTTGCGGCTGCGCTCTTTGCGGCATTGCTGGTCACGGCGTGGGGCGCAACGCAGGCGGCCGCCACAACGCTTCTGCGCATGAGCCTCTCACAAATGGCTCAGGCTGCGGACACGATCGTTCGCGGACGCTGCATCGGCGCTTCGACCCGATGGGACGCGGGCTCCATCTGGACTTTCGCCGACGTGGATTTGATCGAAACCCTTAAAGGCTCACCACCCGCGCGCATTATCGTGCGATTGCCAGGCGGCCGCGTCGGGAATTTGGCTACGCACGTAGACGCGGCGCCCAGCTTGAGGCCTGGAGACGAAAAAATTCTCTTCCTCGAAAAAACGCGAGCGAATGACTACGCCGTCACCGCCTGGGCGGAAGGGGCGTTCCGCATTGGAAGAAATTCAAGAGGCGAGGAGACGGTCACGCAGGAGTCCAGTGAAATCCCAATATTTGACGCCGTCACGCGGCAGTTTGCCACGCAGGGTATCCACAACGTTCCTATGAGCGACTTTCGCCAACGGTTGGCGGGAGTTCTTGGACCATTGCCCGAGCGCGCCCGATGAGTGCGTGCCCGATAGCACCAAGCCGTCTGCCGGCAATTCTCACAGCGTGTGTTTTCTTGTTGCACGTCACGTTTCCCGCTGTCTCCGCCGCGTACGTCCTCAACACGGTCGTCGCCGATATGCGTCTGCCCGCTTCGCTCGCCGGAAGCACCGCGTGCCCACAAACCACGCGAGCGAATCTGTCTATTGCGGGCGGCATACGCCGGCAGTGGAGCACATCGCTTGGTGCCAATCCCGTGACCGTCCTCACCGTGGATCAGACCTCCAGCGGCCGCCTGAATGAGATCGAAAATACAATCGTGCAGGCATTCGGCGTTTGGACCGGTGTCGCGGGAAGCGCGCTCGTCCCCAGTTCACTTGCGCCTTTGGCCCGCACCAGCGCGCAAACCAGTTGCGCCGCCGACGGGCTCAACACGATTTGCCTCAATCAAAGCGATCCAGCGTTCTCCACTGGCGTACTGGCGTTTACACGCGTGGTAACTGCCGATGCGCTGGGAGAGCAGGCTGCGCCCGGCATGCCGCCTGCAGCGTTTCTGGGGCAGATTCTGGACGCTGACATTCTGATACGTCCCTCCGATGGCACGATCAACTTCGCCACGCCTGCGGCGCTCGCTGTTCATCCGGCGGCTTACGATCTTCAATCTATTCTCACCCACGAAATGGGACACATGTTGGGTGCCGGACATTCGGACGTGTGGCGTGCCATGATGTTTCCATTCGTCCCGCCGGCGGGCACTTTTCTCGGCAGCCGGCCTACACTGGCGTCGCCCGACGCGCCGCTTTCGGAAGACGATCGCGCGGCTTTGCGCCAGCTTTATCCCGACCCTCGCGACACCGTGCACCAAGGATCCATCTCGGGACGCGTCTTACCCGCCAACCCTTTGGCCCTTGCGGGCACAGGAACTACCGGAGTTTTTGCGGCCCACGTGGTGGCAATGGACGCCGTGACCGGAATGGTCATAGCGGCTTCTATCTCCGGCTGGTCATGTTCCGATCCCGGCCCAGCTATTTTTGACGGCACGTACCGCATTGCCGGGCTCACCACCGGCATTACCCAAGCGTATCAATTGTACGCCGAGCCTCTTGATGGCCCGGTAGCCCCTGGCGATGTTTTCGAATCCACCGTGCTTTGCCGCAATACTCTAACCGACCCCGGCTGGCCGGCACAATTCGCGTGCAACACGCCTTCACCGGTTACGGATTTCTCTACCGGGTTTCGCTTCGGGCCTTGACCTTCCCTTGACCTTGTACTGGGCCAAGTTCATCGCGGGAAGCTTCAATCCATGAGCACCCGCAACAAAAAGCGGCTCCAATCCGGGGGGAGATTGGAGCCGCTTGGGGGCATCCAGCCGTTTTGGGGGGTGACTGGATGAACTCGAACTAGCCGCCTTTCTGCCGGTACTGGCGGCGCGCGACAAAATCAGTACAGATCGAGCCACTGCGTCCGCTGGATTGTGGTGGTCACCAAGGTAACCGAGTCGCTTGCGGATGGTGCGACTGTGGTCGACGGAAACCAGGGGGGGGCGAACCCTCCCTGGGAAAAACGCACATCGAAGTAAATGCTTCGCGAATTGCAGTTACACACTTTGGCCTGGTTCGCAATGCGGCCGCCGACCACGGTTACTTTGTTGATTGAGCCTCCCGTGTTGATCCAGCCACCCGAGCCACCCTGCGAAATCATGGCGAGAGAGCCGTCGATCTCGAGGTTGGTCTGCGAGGTGTTCATCTGGATGTCACCCACCGCGGTGAAAATGCCCAGAACCTGCCCGTGATTATTGGAGGGAATGAGCGTATCCGCTGGCGTGTTATTGCAGCATGGCGGATTGCTCCCTGCAACGATTTGATTTTGCGTGGTGGTGACCGGCTCGGTCTTGTACAGAATATCGCCGGTGACGGTGACGTTGTTGGCCGCGGTGACGGTGACTGCTGTTCCGTCCTGAATCGCAGCCAGGCCTTGGCCCGGGCCGGAAAGCGATGTGACGTTGCCATTGACGTAAAGCATGGTGGCGGAGCTTGGACTGGTGACGCACTGCTGGGGAACGCCGGTAATCGTCTTGGACGTTCCGCCCTTGGCGATTTTCGTCGAGTTGGTGGCAGGATCGATCGTCACCAGCGTCGTCGTGCCTCCCTGCACAATCGTGTATACCTGCCCTGTGGAGCTGCCCGCGAGCGGCGCGATCGTAACCCCGGCGTCACCCTCGACGTAAATCCCTCCGCCACAACCCGCGGATGAACTCGGCGGCACCGGTGCGGAGCCCAGCATGGCCACAGGTGGAGAGCCGCTCGTCATGTAATAAGGGAGGAACACGCCGCTGCTTGCGCCACCGGTGGGATACGCAGTGGCATTAACATCTTTTAGATAGCTATTCAATGTGGTGCTATTGATCGTACTTATGGAGCCATTTCCGAGACCGTCGAGCACTGCTTCCTTCTGACTGAAATCGTTCACCGGGAGCGGAATCGCGGTTGCGCCCAGGTTCACTCCCTGCTGGAAATTTGTCGAGAATCCTGTTTGGTTGGTATTGGCCGAGCCGTAGCAGCCGTCGCTATTATTCCAGCCAATCGTGGGCGAGACGCTCCCAAGCTTCCCGGTAAACGTGTACGAACCGCTGTTGGTCAACGTCCAGGAGCCATTGGTGAAAAACGGCCCGGTAAGGTATCCGGGAGCGAAGGGATTGCTGCATTGGGCGTATTGGTTGAGGAATGTGCCCCAGGCGGCGAAGCTCGTGCTGGTACCTGCCGCGGGGCCGACGTGCACGTTTACAACGAAGGTGCCGGCGTCCTGCATGTTTTGTTGCTCGTTAGCGAGCGCTTGGCCGGCGGCAGTGAGAGTGTAGGGATAGATGTAATTATAGTCGGTGGGGCTGCCGGTCGGAGCAGCGCACGTTCCTCCTCCGCCGCCACCGCTGGGTGTGCAGGTTGGCGCGCCTAACGTCGCGCCGGTGATTTGGAATTTGCCAGGCCAGGAAGCGGCGGCCTGCCCGCCATTGATCGAAGTTGTGCCATTGTATCGCGTGCTCACCGCCGTCGCCGCGGCACTCTCCGTGCCCGCGGGAATGGGCTGAACGTTAACGGCGAATGTGGTGGGTATCGCTGCCACGATCTGGCTCAACATGTATTGGCGGGCAATGTTCACGCCGGAGTCGGCCGCGTAGAAAGACGAGCGAAAATTTCGATAATAGCGCGTAATCAGCGTGTCGGAAGTAACGGATATGACCATGGCCAGCGTCATAGCCACCATTACGGTGAGCAGCAGCAAGGTCAGAATCAGCGCAATGCCGCGCGATCCGCCGCCCCGGCCTGACACCTGCTGGCTTACATGGTCTCTCGAGTTCTGCGCTATTGTCATACCAGCCCTCAATTGTTGTTCATCGTCATATTGCGTGGATCGACCACTACCATCACGCTTTCGATCTGGTAAGGTCCCGTGTCAAACCCGTTGCGATAACGGTAGGTCGGATCGGTCACCGGCGTCGTTCGGGCGATCAGCGACATCTGTACCGAGCGGATCAGCCAGAACTCGTTGTTATACCCTGGCGGGCTGGCCGCGAATGCTGCGCTCGCGTTGTAACTATATGGGATCGTGTCGCTGGTAACGTTCCAGGCCGCGGCGCCCACCTTGAAGCCTATGACTTGATCGGCGAGAATCGAAGTCGTGCCGCCCTGCACGCGAACCAATTGCGGGTCCGCCGCGTTCGCCGTGTTGACTTTGTAAGTGATGGGCTGCAGGCGCAGCACCCAATCGTCTGCGCAAAAATTGACGTTGAGTTTGGGGTTGAGCGTGTTCGTGCTGATGCTTAATGGATCGTTTGCCGCTGTGTTGGTCCCATCCGCGTTCGTGGTATTGAAAACAAGCTTCACTCCGGAAACCCCGCCGGAGGTATACGTGGCCCCCGCGCCGGTGAGCCATATCGTAGTGATAGAAGAATTAGCGGCGTCCACTAAAAGGAGTTCGTCGTTGGCCTTAAAATTGGCCGCCAGCGCCGTGGCCGCGGCAAGAGTGCCCAAAGAAGTTGAAAGATAGATCGGCGAAGTTGTCGTGGCGATGCAATCGGTGTTGATATTGCCGCTGAATGTGCCGTTGTCCGGATGAGAGGCCGGGGTAAGCGGGTCGCTGGCGATGATGTTCAACTGGTCGAAACACGTCGCCGAATAGGTGAACGTGGCCGGGGTATTACAGGCTGTGCCTGGATTGCTGTTCACGATGGTCACGCCCACCGGCCAATCCGGGATGTTCGCTCCGGTGTAATAGCCGTTCCCGGCATTTACGACGTCAAGTTGCAATTGCGCCACGGCATTGCGTATGGAAATGTTCAGTCCCGCGAGATTTTGCTGCCGCGCGAATACCGGCTGGTGTTGCGCAAACAGGGCCAGTGCGGCGCCGCCGATCACCACAAAAATTGCTGTCGCGATCATCAGCTCCAGCAGGGTAAAACCGCGAGAGTGAACTTTTTGTGCCTTTTTCTTCATGGACGCACCAGGCTGAGCTGAAAGCTTACGGGCGGATTCATGAATCCGTTCTCTAGCGTCACCAGCACGGTCATGCGTTTAATGCCCGTAATGGGCTGATCCATCTCAATTGTCCAGCGGCGATGGAAGGCCACCGCGCCAATGTCGGCTGTATTCGCGGTTGCGCTCGTGGTGGTAGCAATCACTCCACTGGACTGATGGCACGTTGTGGTGTAAACCTGCGCGCCGCCCGATACGCTGCTGACCGTCTCGCAAATGGCGCCGGTCGAATCTGATATCTCCACGTCGTCGTAGTAATCCACTGTATCCGTGATCGAGTTGCACGTTACGCTCGCCGCTTGCACATCCGCCGTCAAACTGCCCGCCGTGGTGCCCGCGGCGACGCAAACATGCGGATCCCAGGTCGGCCAGCGGTTAAGATCCTCGAGCTTTTCCGAAGCCAGGCTTGCCGAGAGGCCCATGAAGCGCGATTGCGCCGTGCCCACCATCGTCCGGGCCGCGAGCGAGCTCAGCGCGACCATCCCGACCATAAGGACGATCATCGCGAATAAAACTTCGATCAGCGTGAAGCCGCGCTGGCGCGCTTCACTATGGCGATGTGATGGCAATGTTTCCATAATTGGATACCGTAATTGTGTTCGATCTCCCGGCATAACTGATCTGGAACGAAAGGGCTCCCGTGGTCGCCGAGACGATGCCGTTGGCCTTGAACTGCAATGTCGTAGGGGTGCTAAGTACCACAGGCGATCCGGAGATCGGCACGGAAGTGCCTACGTTGCTAAATGTGACCGCAGGCGCCGCTTCGCTGGCGATTTGATAACTGGGGTTAACACCGCCCGTCCCCCCAGTGAAGATCACTTGGAACGGGTAGCCCTCCATCAACGCTTGAAACCGGGTGGATTGAATCGCCCATGTCGCGCTGGCCACCGCCGACCGCAGACGATACGCATTCAGGGTTTCAACGACGATTGGCAGCGCGCAGGCCGATAAAACGGTGGAAACCAACAGCACCATGACCAGCTCGATCATGCTGAAGCCTGTAATGCCGTTGCGCTTCGTGTTCTTTACTATCACGAGGTAAGAAAGAGCACTCAAGTGGCCAATGATCGGTATGCTTCAAGTAACAGAACAAGAGCGGCTTATAGCAGAATTGCGCAGAAGGTTTGAGGCTGGAAATAAAGCTCTGGATAGAAATGTTACGCTTCCGCGACACGCCGGAGCGGTGCGGCGGGGGGCCCGCGCAATACGGGTGCGGGCTCTACTTGGAGCCCGTGCAATAACGGGTGCGGGCTCTACTTGGAGCCCGCGTAATAACGGGTACGGGCTCTACTTGGAACCCGTGCAATAAAACATCACACCATGGGAAAATTGATGATCCGAAAACTGCGCGCCGACTGGACCGCCACGCGCGGAGGCCGCAGTGCCTGGCGAGAATTTCACGATCAGTTCCTGAGCTTTGGAGGGCCGCCCATTCCCCTGGTTCGCGCAGCCTTGTTAGGAGAGGCGGCCGGCCCTCCATTGTGACCAGGGCAATGATATACTTGACTGACTGAGAGAACTGGGCGCGAATGGCTGATTGCCGTGTACGAAACGTATATCGACGACAGCGGGACAAGCGCACAATCTGAAATCGCTATAGCAGCTTGTTATGTTTCTACAGAATCTGGCTGGAGACGTTTCGTAAGAGAATGGGATGTGGCGAGATATGAAGAGGGGTTTGACGTGTTTCACATGGCAGAATTTGTAGCCCCTAGGGAGCAGGGACACAAGCCTTGGTGTGAATGGGACAATCCCAAGAAAGACCGGGTCTACAGGCGATTAGCCACAATCATAAATGATAACAAGCGCATTGGAATTGGCGCTGCTGTTCCTAAAGCGGTCTATGACAAAGTTCCCGACCGTATTCGTCAACACTATGGATTTGAACATTACACGTTCGCAGTGAGAATGTGCCTGTTCAAGATTGCCGAGTGGCGAGAGAAAACTCCTCCCATCAATTTACTGCCCATGCAATACATTTTTGACTGGGAAACTCCGGGAACGCTTAAACACCGCGAGGTATCCGACACTCTTGGTAACGTGCATGAGAAATTGAAGCCGATCTTCGGCCTAGATACTGGCGGGTTTGGATTCCAACACAAAGAGTACTTCAAGCCTCTACAGGCCGCTGATATTTTGGCGTGGCAGATGAATAGCTATATGCCAAAAATCTACCCGCACGACGAAACAGAAGAACTCGCAGAGAAGTTGTTGCATCCAGGATTTAGGATTCTCCGACAAGATCAGGAAATTGATTTGGGATTTTTTTCACAAGAGAACTTCGATGTGTGGCTAAAAAAAATAGAGGACTATGACGCAGAGCACGGAGTGATAA
>PLJR01000334.1 GCA_003140295.1 Acidobacteriota bacterium | reverse complement strand
TTTTCCCGGCGCCATTGGGCCCCAGGAATCCAAAAATTTCGCCGCGGCGAACGGTCAAGGAGAGATTGCGCACCGCAACCTTATCCCCGAAGACCTTGCGCAGATTTTGCGTTTCGATGGCGTAGTTATCGGAGCGATGCAGGGGCTGCTCCTTTTATTACGCGGGCTCCANNAAGTAGAGCCCGCACCCGTGCGTTACTTGAGGGACTTCGCCAGAGGGATGGCTTGCCCGGAATCCCCGAAACCCACCAGGGCAAAGGCGACGCCCTTTTTCGCCCAAATGAGCGTGTAACCCGGGCCGCGCCGACCGGCCATAGTGAGCAGCACGCCGTTGACGTCGCCGACCTGCACCTGCTCGTAGGAGCGCAACATGCGCGGCACGGTGAGCGTCAGGGTCGACTTCCAGTCGACCGTCTGGAAGAAGTCGTCGGCCTGAGCCGGAGTCATGCCGCCAACCTCGAGGCCGACTTTGGCGAGCTTGGCCAGGTCCAGACCCGCAGGAACACCTACTATGGGGCTGGGGCCTTCGGTCAAGCGCACGCAGTCCGCGAATTGGGTAGCGGAAGGGGGCGTGTCGATCACTTGATTGGCGATGTTGTTGCCGGCGGTGGCCGGCTGCGGGCAGGTCCCGTATTGCGCGTGCAATTCGTGCGGAATCTGCACGGAAACCACGGCGTTGTCGAGCGACGCGGGCAAAGCAATTTCCGGGTGGCCGGAAGCCTTGACGATTTCCTGCAGGCGGGGGCGATCGACGGTCAGGTTGAAGGNNCCTTTTGAAGGCGTGCCCGCCGCTAACCACGAGCTTGGGAGAATCTTTTCGTGCGCTCAGAAGCTGCACGGGAAAACCTGCCAGGCGCGCAGCGGTCGCGGAATCCGGCGCGGGCTGGTCGCTTTCGTTGAGGGTGACGACGACCTTGTCGGAAATCATCTGCGCGACCATCTGGTGAAGCGCGGGATTCGCGTTGGGATCGGTAAACGGCGAGAGGTCGACATTCACCGCCTGCACTTTTTGCATGCGCAGCGATCCGAGGGCCCGGGCGACAAGGTTTCGTGTCGTGGGCACGGACAGCACTACTGCAATGAGAGCAGCGGCGAGGAGGGCGCCCCACAATGGGGCGCGAGTGTAAAAGCGATTCAGCATGGGCATGACCTCCAGGATTACGGTGCCTGAAAATACCTTAAAGCATACTTAAGCCAGGGTCGTCCGCGTCCGCTGCGATGCGATGAGCAGAACGAAATGGCCCTAACAAACGCGGGATCATGCGCAGGCGAGCGCACCGGCACCGTGGGCTGAATACAAGCAGTCCACCGAAGCGGCGGAGGAAAATGGTTCCCTCCGCCACTATCGGTGAGTATGCTGAAACGCTATTGGTTCGAGCTTTGCTGCACGGTCGGTGGAATGGCGGTCATGCGGGGAGAAGCCTGAACCGTGGTGTGATAGCTCTCCTCCATTTTCCAGAAGCCATTGTGATTGCCGTAGACGCGGCTGGACCAATACGCTTTGCCGCCATAAGTCGGCTGAAGCATGATGGCTACGACTGCGTCTCCGAAGTCCCAAGTGCGGACCCACAACGCGGGGGCTGCTCCGGATGTGAAGGTGCCCGGCTTGCGCGCGGGCACGGGAGTCGGTCCGGTGGCCGTCGGCGAGGGCCGAGGCGTAGTGGTGGTGGAGCTGATCACAATCACGTTGTCGCCCATGTGCGCGTCGTGCATTCCCGGTCCGCCCTCCTGATCCTGCCAGGCAAACAGGGCCGCTTTCTCGCTGGCCGAAATCGGCTTGTACGGCACTTCCTTGCAAGGATTGACGCAAGGTATGTCGTAGGGCGCTCTGTAGTTGGGAACATCGTCAGGCGGGCGCGTGGCGATTTCGTTGGTCTGCAGCAGGCGATAGCCGTCCGGGCGCTTCACCCAGGTATGCGCGGCAAACTTATTTCCGACATTGTCTTGAATCCAAACCACTTTGTTATCGGCGTAGCCGTGTTCGGTGATTTTGGTGTCGGCCGTCATGGGAACCAGCGGCTTCAGGTCCGCTCGGAACACATCCGGCCTTTCCCACATGATTCCGTCCGTATCGATCCAGGTGAAGTCGGCGTCCAGAAGCTTGTTCACCGTGGCTTTGTCGCCTTTGGCGTAAGCGGCTGCCAATGCGCGGTCGGCCTTCAGCGCCGCGTCATCGGTGGTGGCGGGCTTGCTCTGCGCGAGGACCAGGCTTGCTGATACAGCGCAGAGAGCTAGTGCAATCACTGCGTAACGTTTCATATTCAGATACCTCCCAGATGAATACTCAAGGTACCGGATGGTACCACTTAAAGGGCCGAATCGTAATAGTTAAGACAGTAACAAACACGCATATCCCGAGAAGTGGAATCATCGCGCAAAGCCAGCACGACGGAGCGTCGATATTGTCCGCAACCAGCGCGACGGGCTATCCCTGCAGAATTGGCAGGCAGAGCAGCGGCTGAACGTGAAAATCCAGGCGCCCCACCTCGGCCAGCGCGTGTGCGAGGACTTCGCTGCTGCAGGACTCAAGCGTCATGGTGAAAGGGAGCGCCGAGCGGGGATATCCGGGGCGCTGCAGAAGGGCGTCGATACCGATGTGGTATTTCGACAGGATGCTGGCGACTTCCGCGACAATGCCCGGGCGGTCCCGGACGACGAAACGAAGATAATGCGGAACGGTGAATTCCCCGCTGACGGTGTGCGGGATCTGCAGTGGGGCGCCCGGTGACACTTGCCGCTCAGGAGGGACGGTGCTTCGACGCAGGATGGCGTGCAGATCGGACATCACGGCAACGGCAGTGGGATCTCCTCCCGCCCCGTAGCCAGAGAGCACGATCTGGCCCACAAATTCACCGGTGGCTATGACCATGTTTTGGCTACCCTGCACGTGCGCGAGCAGCGATTGGGCCGGGATCAGCGCGGGCCGCACCGCGGCAAAAAGGTTGACGCGGCCGGCGCCAGATTCTTTTTGGGCCAGCGAGATTTGGCGAATGGTGCAATCGATTTCACGCGCGTAAATAAAATCCACGGCCTCGACGGTGGAGATCGGCGCGCAAGGAATCTGGTCGCTGCGCACCTGCAGGCGCAAGCCGGCCTGGGTGAGGATAACGAGCTTCGCGCGGGCGTCGAATCCCTCGATGTCATCGCGTGGATTGGCCTCCGCGAATCCGCGTTCCTGGGCCTCCTTCAGAGCTTCGGCAAAACTAGCGCCGTTGGCTTCCATCTGGGTAAGGATGAAATTGCACGTCCCGTTGAGGATGCCCTCGATCTTCGAGAGGCGGTCGCCGGCCAGGCCCTCCTGAATGGCGACGATGGCAGGTATTCCGCCGGCGACCGAGGCGCCGAACTCGATGTGCTGACCGGTGTCGCGAGCCAGCTTCAGCAATTCAGGACCGCTCTCGGCGATCAAGAGTTTATTGGCGGTCACGACGGATTTGCCCGCGCGCAAGGCACGGCGAATCCAGTCGCCGGCGGGTTGGAGGCCGCCAACCAGTTCGACGATAACGTCGGAGTCAGAGGACAGCAAATCTTCGATGTTTTCGGTCCAGCGGACGCGATCGGGAACCCAGTCGACTCTCTTTTTCTCTATGTTGCGATTGCAGATGTGCGTGAGGAGAAGAGGGCCGTTCGGGTCCAGGCTCAGCAGTTTGGCCACTGAGCGGCCGACGGTGCCAAACCCGACCAGCGCTACCTTGAGACGCTTGCGGCTGGCGACCGACGGCGTAGCGACGGAGTTGGTCCGCTGCTTAGGGGTGACACGCCTTGCGGCGGGGGAGGCCAGAGCTTCGCCGGGGCTGGGTGGGACAGCGGAAGCGCCCTTTTTCATAGCCGGTTTCAGCTGTTTGCCGGAACGGGAAGACGGTGCCACCTGTTTCCACCTCGAAAAGAGACTGTTTCGCGCTGCCCCGCCTGCCCACTGGCGGGCCGGCTAAAGGCTAAGCTGAGCGGATGATAGTACCTGAGCCGCGCCAAAACGCGAAGAATATACATGGCCTGGCAGCGGGTCGGCTTCAATTTTCACAGCGTCACTTTAGCATCTGGCTGTATGGCATCATTACGGCTGCGGCGGAACCGACCGAAAATGGAACTTACTAGATTCCGATGGCACCGACTAGCTGCGACTCTTGGGATCGGCCTCGGAATTGTGGTTCTAGAAGCAATTTGTGTGGTCAGTTTTCTGCCGCCGCGGTGGGCCGATCGGGTAGGTGACTTGCCACTTCAGCCAGCTTCATACTTGGTCACATTGCTGGCCAAAGCCGAACATCCCGGTTTTGAGGGGCAAGCCGGTTACTTTTTGTTTGCTGTGGTGCTTCGGTGGCTGATTTATAGCGGCGTCGTCTACCTCTTGCTGGCAATCTCTCGGAAGAAGCGGGACGCGGTTTCGGGACAGTAATCATGATCCGCGCCCTGCGTAAATTGAAACTGACCGACTACCCATAGCCTGAAGGGCCTTCCCGGCGTCTTACAGAACACCCGCGCGCCTCAAATGTTACGCTTGTGTTAAAAAATCGGAGCGTATGGATTCGGCGCTGGATGTGCGCATAACGAGGTTGTACCATCCGGTTCCCTCTTGAGGACCTGGGGTCGTTCGCTTAGCTTGGAGGAGCCAACCATGAATCAGCAACCAGAAAAACAATATTGGAGCGGAGTGGTGTGCATGTTTTGCGGCCGGCGCACGCCGCTACCGGCATCTACAGGTCCGAAAACGTCGGAAGGGCGACGCGTCTTGATCCTTCGTTGCCGCGTGTGCGGCAAAGAAGCCCCCTACCAGGCCAGCGAGATGTTCGAATTCCAGGAAGAGGGGAGAGGGGCAAAATCGGCGACTTCGGCGGGGTAAGCCGGTAAAGCTTCGCGCAGTTGCGGGCGCCTAACCACCGCGAATGGTCCTGCTATTCGTATTTCTTGGGGGCTTGTTTACGGGCTTGCGGTCGTTGACTCCGACTGCGGCAACCGCGTGGGCGGCTCACGCGGGATGGCTGAAGCCAGGGCACTCGCTAGCCTGGATCGGCGCAGTGCCGGCCGTGGCGATTTTCACGCTCGGCGCGGCAGCCGAACTGGTAGCGGATAAGCTGCCGGGAACTCCCAGCCGTACTGCACCTCCCGGGTTGATCGCACGCATCGTGCTCGGCGGATTTGTCGGGGCTTGCGTGTCCACCGCGGGAGGCCAAGGCGCCGTGGTGGGAGCCCTGCTCGGGATCACCGGTGCGGTCATCGGCTGCTTCGGTGGGTACCAGGTTCGCAGGCGGTTAGTTAGGGCGCTGGGTACGCCGGATTTTGTCGTCGCGCTGATGGAAGACGCGGTTACGATATGCGGGTCGTTGTGGGTCGTTTCACGATTTTAGGGTTCTTCGGCCTACACGAATGATGGGGTTTCCGCGGGATTGCAGGTAGTGGAGAGGCGTGCTAGCATCCGTTCGTTTGGCAGATTTGCATCAAAAACCTGGACTATAGGAGTCTGAAGATGAAATTGTTGCTTACACTCGCGGCGTGCGCGGCGTTTACTGTTTCCGCGCAAGCGCAAATGGCGCGTCCCGCGCAGACCTTTGATACCTCCGCCGGACCGGTGAAGATCACGCCCATCTATCATGCGGCGATGATGATTCAAGCCGGTGGCAAAGTGATCCTGGTGGACCCGGCCAAGCCTGCCAACATTACCGGGCTGCCACAGGCCGATCTGATTCTGATCACCGATATACACGGCGATCACATGGACCAGAACCTGGTGACGACGGCCAGCAAGACCGGGACCGAGATTTGGGCGCCTCCCGCGGTGGTCAAGACGATCACGACCGCACAGCCAATTTCGAACGGAGAAACCAAGAAGTGGGACAAGTGGACCATCGAAGCTATTCCCATGTACAACATGGAGCGTGGGCCGGCGCCGGGAAAGTTTTTCCACGATAAGGGCCGCGGCAACGGGTACGTGCTTACGTATGGCGGCAAGCGCTTCTACATCTCCGGCGACACCGAAAATATCCCGGAAATGCGCGCACTCAAGAACATCGACGTCGCTTTCATTTGCATGAATCTGCCGTACACCATGACTCCTGAAGAGGCAGCCGAAGCCGTGAAGGCTTTCAAGCCCAAGATTGCGATTCCCTATCATTACAGCGCCAACCCGCCGACCGACCTGAGCGCCTTTCAGAAGGCTCTGCAGGGCACGGGGATTGAAGTGCGCCTGCTCGAGTGGTATCCGAAAGCGTCTTAGGTTTTTTCCTTTTCAGGCATGCCCGCCTCTTACCCGGGGCGGGCATTTCTGTCTCCAGCGGCAATTCTTCGCGCGGTGCCCGCCTGGACGTGCACTCCCCGACGGCTCCCGCATCGTTTAGGCAGTGTCCATCATAAACGCCGCTGCATCCTACCTAACAAAATGGCAAAACCCCGCACAGGCGACACGAGTAAACCGGCATTGTCCATGCCGGCGAATGCGACGCTGCCGGGATTGGCAAAGGCGTCCAAGAATTGCCAAGCCTGCGACCTGTGGAAACGCGGGACCCAAACGGTGTTTGGCGAAGGATCGCCAGGCGCCAGCCTGATGCTGATCGGCGAGCAACCGGGCGATCAGGAGGATTTGCAGGGCCATCCCTTTGTGGGACCGGCGGGCAAATTGCTCGATACAGCGCTCGAGCGGGCGGGAATCGCGCGGGAGCAGACGTACGTCACCAACGCGGTGAAACATTTCAAGTGGGAGCCGCGCGGAAAACGGCGCATCCACAAGAAGCCGAATACGGCGGAAATTGCCGCGTGCCGCCCGTGGCTCGAGGCGGAAATCGCGGCAGTGCAGCCCAAAATTATCGTGTGCCTGGGAGCTACGGCGGCGCAATCGCTCCTGGGGCGCGCGTTCCGCGTGACGCAACAACGGGGCCTGCTTTTGAAGTCGAAGCTGGCCCCTTTCATTATGGCCACGGTGCATCCTTCGTCGATATTGCGCGCGCCGGACGAGGAAACGCGGCATGCGGAGATGCAGCGGTTCATCGAGGATCTAAAGAAGGCGGCCAACCGGTTGTCCTGAAACGCCTGACGGCAAATAGACGGATGTAGTACCGAGTGAGTACCGGATGTCGGGACGGTGGGCGTTACGTATATGTCGGAATTTAATAGTTAGGCGATTGACGCGACTCATCGGGATGGCTTATTCTCGGCCCACACAAAACATCGGGAGAGCAAAAGCAGGCACGTAACTTTAGAAGAGGCAATTCCCTTCCCCGCAATTAACTGAAGAGAGACGGCGGCGACTTTTGGCTTAGCCAGCCAATTGAATTCATGACGGAATGAGGCAAACATCTCGCGCCGGCACGAGTTAAGCCGGCATCCCAAAGTTCTCACGGTCGGAGGAGGGCCTAAGCGTGAATTCTCCTTTTCTGGTATCCGCTTTTTTCCTGACGACATCCTTGTGTATTTGTGCTGCCCCGACGGCCCAGGCGCGGCGCGCCTCTCCCGCGCAAACAGACAACGCCACTCTAAAAGACAACCTCGTTGAAAAAGACAACTTCGCCTTGCCGCAGGCTGCTGGCAGCGGGGCGGAGTCTGCCGCGACCGCCGGAACGGAAGTGCCGATTCCCGGGCCGCTGCGATCCTTCCTGCGAATGGCGGGGCTGAGCCAGAAAATCGCTCCAGAAGAAGTCCTGCCGTTGTTGTCCCGCAACATCGTGGTGATCGGGTACCCGGACTTCAAAAGTAAGGCCGACAATCCTTCGGAGTTTCTGCTGCTCTTGAGGCGCTACCTGGCGCAAGCCCGGGAATTGCAAACGCTGGCCGGCGCGGAGGGCGTTATACGCGTGCCGAGTTGCCGGGATGCACAGACCCTTCTGGGAATTCTCGGATACCGGCTGCGCGAGAACTGCGGGCCCGGTACCTCGGTCGAAACCTCCGATGCCGACCGAGCGTTTCTCACCATCGATTCGGGATTTCCTCTGGCGGATTTCGAGGACGCGCTTCGCGCTGGCACGCCTTTCACCTATGCGTATCCCACCACGTACGTTCCCGTAATCTATGCAGCAAGCGAATGGTTTCCGGCAGCAAAAGGGGGCAAGAAAGAAGAATTGGTGGATTTGCTTTTACGTGACCCCGCTACGGCGAGGCTTTACTGGGCGTTATCGCGGATCGATGGGGAAACGCGCGCGGCGTTGCGGCAAACGCCCGGATTGCAGAAGCTTGCTCCCTTCGCGAGCGTGCTCGATTTTTACGGCAGCCATCTTTCGATACGGGCTGGACGCATGATCGTTCCGGGCGGGGACGCGGCAGAGGCCGCTTGGAAAAATCTGGTGGGAGCAACTCCTGCGTCGCCGGGCGAATTCGTTACCCGGCTACTGGCGAAGGATGAAGGCTGGCTCGCGGTTTATTTCGATGCTTTATCGAGCGTGCCCCAGGCGCAGCAGGCGTATTTCACCAAGGCCGGCCGCCTGGAGCATTTTTATGAAAGCTTTCGGGGTCACGACATTTCTCCCAGTCCTACGCGGCACGCCTTTCGGCCCGACCCGGGATTGATTCTTCTGATGACCCGGCTCGAAGTGCAGCCGGATGGGGAGCCCCACATTCCGGGCAACATGCAGGTGTGGAGCGAAATCCTGCGCGCCAGGCATGATTCCAAGATTTCGGAGACCTGGGGTAAAAAAACCACCCACAGCAACAGCCCGGATCAATTGGTAGATGCCATGTTCGCCCTTTCGCGGGAGGGAACATTCGGCGGTCCATTGCAAATGTATCTGCTGTTCAGCGAAATCGATCGGGCACGGCCGCCGCAAGCGCGTCTGACGCCGGAGACGGTGCGCCTTCTGGCCGCGAAATTCGCGCGTTTCAACGATCAGTATACGATGTTTTCGGAGTTCAAGAAGCTCGATAACGCCTCGATCGCCCGGTTTCTGACCGCCGCGCAGGCGCTCGACCGCATTCCCGATCGCATCCTGCGCGCCGATGCGATGGGTATCATGCAGGCCAATGTCGGGCTCTGGCAGATTCTGGCGCGCCAGGGGCAAATCCCGGAAGCCAAATGGAACGAATCCTGGCAGCAAATGCTGGCGCCATTTTCCGGCATTGGATCGGGGGCCCAGCTTTTCGACGCGGGCCGGACCTCGCTGGGAGAACTCGCGAAGGGAGCCATTGGCAAAACCCAGATTTCTCAAGACGAACTAATTGCGCTGCTGGCGGGCCCCATCCAGGGAAATGCGGCCGGGCAGCAGATGCGGCAGGAGTTGGCCGGCAAAATCCGCGCGGTGTTGGACGACCAACGGCTGGTTTCGCTCGACACGCTTTTCGCATTGCAGCGGGGCTTGAATGAGATGGCCGAGGGCAAAGCTGTAGGCGAAAACCTGCTGCCGCTGGCGGGCGAACTGCGGGAGTTCGAGATGCCTCGCCCGCTTTTCACGACCCGCGAACGCACCGAGTGGGCCTCCGGCTTGTACAACGTCAGGCACACCACCTCCCAGATGCAGACGAACCTTGCCAAGGTGATCGCGGCGAACGCCCCTGCGGAAATCGCCGCGGCGCGCGGTCAGTTGGCGCCGTTCCTGCGGGATACGCTGGTGGGCTTGAACTACGCGTACTACGAACCGCCGGGCGCGCAAATGCTGCACAACAATCCTTTGTTTGTGCGCTCCCACGACTTTTCCGGGCAGATGACGTTAAAAGGCGATCAGGCCTGGCAGACGCCGTTGCTGTTTGGCCGGGGGGGAACCGCAAGCGGCGGCGCGCACCTGGCGGGATCGCTCGCGGACCTTCCTTACGTTCTGGCCCAGGTGGAGCAGGATTTTATCGTACCGGAAAATGGTCAATCGCTGATTTGGGAGGACTTGGTTCCAGACCTGCTGACCAGCGCGATTTTGCCGCGTTGGTGGGCGGTTACGCCGACCGAATTGCATGCCGTGACTCTGTATCAACGGACCGGCGAAGAGCTTTTGACGGCTGCGGGAGGAAATGCGAAGTTACGGCAGACGGTCATGAATATTCTCGCCGCGCGGATGGTTCCGCAGCGGAGTGAGGAGATTGAAAGCGCTTTGCGCACAGGACGCGCGGCCGAAGTTGTGCCGCGAATGCTGCCCTCTGAGACCTTTTACCTGTCAGCGGAGTTCCGGCGCCAATTCGCGGCTAACCTCCCGGCGGACCAACTGGCGGACTGGGGCGCCGCGGGCAAGGAACTGCAGCAGTTATCCCGCGAGCATTCTGAGGAAGTGAGCTGGACGCGGCTGTCGCAAGATTTTGGCGTCCCCCACCCAGCGCTGGAGCAGAGCTACGAGCGCAAGTTACTTGACGTGGAGCCTTTCCCGACCTTCCTGGGCTACTCGAGCCGGCTGCTGGCGGAGTGCTGGGACTCGAACAACCTCTACTGGGCGCGCCTGGCGGATGAACTCGGCTATCCCGCGGTAACGCTCAACCGGCTGGTGCCGCAGCTGACCCGGCGGATGGTGGAGAAGATCGCGGCCAGCCATCCGGAAGATTGGACCGCGGTGCTGCGCGCAATGCAGGAAACGGGAGAGGAATTCCGGCAAAGCAAGACGACAAATCCCGCAGGGGCACCGGCACCCTCGGGGATGCCACCGTAGCCCCCGCCGAAGGTGACATCATCATTATCCGGATTGTCCGGCGATTCGACGACAGCGGCGTCATCATCGGGGCGATAGAAGGGACTCTTATGGCCAAGCGAAGCGTGATACTCGTCCTACCTCTTCTCGCGGCGGGAACCGGTTTACTGGCGGGGTCTTCGATGTGGATGAAGGCGCAAGAGGACACCGGGGACAACAGCGTAATACGCAAAGTAGTAGAGATGGTGCAGCTGAACGTGGCGGTAACCGACAAGAAGGGCAATTACGTCACAGGGCTGAGCCCTGCGGATTTTGTGATCGTAGAAGATCGCATTCCGCAAAAAATCGCCACGTTTGAGGAAGGCACCGGCGCGCCCCAGAACCTGGAAGGCCCGGGGCAGGGGAATGCCGGTCCCCAGCTGATACCACGCGGTGCGGCTGATTTAAAGTCCGGCTCGGCAGAACCCGTGGACCAATCAAATGGATCGCAAACCAGTCCCACGAGCATTTATATTTTATTCGACACGAGCAATTACATGTACAGGGGGCGGGGCTTTGTGTTCGCCCAGGACGCCATCGCTGAATTCATACGCTCGATCGAGGGGCTGAACCGGATCGCGTTTTATTCGTATAGCCGGGACCTTTCGCGCCAAACCCCGCTGACCGCCGACAGGAACCAGGTGTTGCACGGGGTTCGCGCAACGGTGAATGGAGATGATTCCGCGCTGTACAACGCGCTGCTGCTTACGCTCAAGGATGCCGGCGAACAGAAAGGGCGGAAAGCGGTGGTCGTCTTCTCCAACGGGCCGGACAATTCCAGCATGGTGCCGCCCGAGGACGTGGGCGAATTGGCGCAATCGTTAGGCGTTCCGATCTACATGGTGAGCACCCACGAAGCGAAACTCGATGCCGTGACCGCGGCAGTCTTTGCGCGCATCAGCGCAAACACGGGCGGTGAAGCCTATTTCGCAAAAGATTGGAAGGATCAGGAGCACGCCTTCACGTCCATCCGCGACGATCTGGCGCATCTCTATCTGGTGAGTTACTATCCGCAGCCCAATCCGAACCGCGGCTGGCGCGCCATAACCGTAAAACTTGCGGGAGAGAAGGCGAAGCAATTCCACATCCGAACGCGCGACGGTTACCGGCCGCTGCCCGAACACCTTTCCATGGGCGCGGCCGTGGCCCCGGCTGGTCAATAGCCCCGATTGGCGGGTAAAGCTGAGTGCCCGGCGGCGATTGGCGAGTAGCGGCCTACCCCGCGCGGCTACAGTTTGCCGGCAAGCCGCACCGCTTTTGCAAAATCCTGAGGCTGGCGAAAAAAATCCTTCCACGGATCTGCTCGTTTCGACCAGTCCGCATAATTTCCCAAATTAAATTTTGCCGGGTCGAGGGAAGGCGTCACTTCCATCCACTGCAGGGGCAGCGATACCGGCGCGTGCGCGCGGCGGCGAACCGAATAGGGAGCTACGACGGTCTGCCCGAAGCCGTTGCGGAACGGATCGAGATAAACCCGTTGGCCGCGAGCCGCGATCGAATGCTCAACGGTCAGCTCTTTCGGGCGGGTGGCGGCCACGCGCGACGCGAACGATTGCGCGAACTCCAGCACTTGGTCCGCATCGGGGCCGGTGCGAATCGGTACGAAAACGTGCAGGCCGCGGCTCCCGGAAGTTTTGGCGAAAGGGGCCAAATTGAGGGCTTCGAGCGCCTCTTTGACG
>PLJR01000275.1:1670-2521 GCA_003140295.1 Acidobacteriota bacterium | reverse complement strand
GATGTAAAACGGCTGCAAGCCGAGAATCCCACGGCCGCCATACCCGTGGATCTGGTGACCACATCGGGCTCGGGTCTCGATCCCGATATTTCGCCGGCAGCGGCAGCGTTTCAAGTACCGCGAGTGGCACGCGAACGCCAGATCAGCACAGCGGATGTGGAGAACCTGGTCGCACGGCACACCGCAAGCCGGCAATTTGGCCTTTTGGGAGAAGCCCGCGTGCATGTACTCGAACTCAATCTGGATCTCGATCGCGCTTACGGTGGGACTCCCCCGGCCGGCCCGAACGGAGCCATCAGCTCAAATTCATCGGTCGGTTCAAGCACTCCGGCCACCCAATAATTGGGCCGCCTGTAAGATTGCGTGGGCACGCTTCAAAGATCCCGAACAAAAAAGTCATGGCCACGGTGGTTTGATTTACCGCGAACACCTGGCGCGTAAACAATCACAATCACCAGGCCCAGGCCCGCGGCGAAATGCAGCGGGCGAATGGGGATGTGTCGGAACATCGGATTATTCTGCCGTGGGGTTATTCTACCGGGGCGCGTATCGCGCGGAACAATACGGGAACCATGCCCAAGAAACCCGAAGAGTGGCTCGAGCAGGTCTCTCCCCGCGAGAAAACTAAGGGAACGTTCAAGCTTTTCCTGGGGTATGCGCCTGGCGTCGGCAAGACCTACGCCATGCTCAGCGAGGGCATTCGCCGTCGCGGCTACGGTGAAGACGTGGTGATCGGCGTCGTGGAAACTCACGGGCGAAAGGGTATAGAAGAATTGGCCGCGCAACTCGAAGCGGTGCCCCGGCGGCAGATCGAATATAAAGGCACGCTGTTCGAAGAGATGGACGTGGAC
>PLJR01000275.1:0-1596 GCA_003140295.1 Acidobacteriota bacterium | reverse complement strand
ACGGGGATCACGGTGCGGGAGACGGTCCCGGACTGGGTACCGCTGATGGCCAACGAGACGGTGATGGTGGATTTGACTCCAGAAGCGCTGCAGAACCGATTGCGGCGCGGAAATGTATATAGCGCGGAGAAAGTCGATCAAGCCTTAAAAAACTTCTTTCGCAGCGGCAATCTCATCGCACTGCGGGAACTGGCGCTTCGCCAGGTGGTCGAGCATGTGGACCGCACCCTGGAATCCTACATGGATTCGAAGCAAATCGGCGAAAACTGGTCGGTGCGCGAGCGGCTGGCCGTGTGCATCAGCTCGAACCCTTCGGCGCAATACCTGATTGCTCGCGGCGCGCGCATGGCCCGCAGGCTCGATGCGGAATATTTCGTGATCTACGTCGATGCCGGCGCCGATCACGGCGCCGACCGGCAAAAGTCGCTGGCGGCGAATATTCAGTTTGCGGAAAGCTTGGGAGCCAAGGTCGTGCAGACACGCGGACGCAGCATCGCCGACGCGGTCGCTAAAATCGTGCGCGAAAAACGCATTACGCAGGTGATTTTCGGGCGGTCCGCGGTAAAAGGGCTGCACCGGCTTTTTTATTTGTCCGCGGTGCACCGCTTCCTGCGCGAAGCCCCGGCCGTCGACGTGCACATCGTCACGCATGGGGAAGAGTCCACCAACCCGCCTGATTAGCGGACTAACGAAAGGAGCTTCGCCTTGCCATATTGGGCAGCGCTGTTGATCCTGCTATGCGCCGCGATCCTAGAAGCCACGGGCGACGCCCTCATGCGCAAGGGTATCTTTAGCGACGCGCTCGGCCGCCGCTCGCTGCTGATGCTGTGTGGCGGCCTGATTCTGACGGCCTACGGCTACGTAGTGAATGTAGCGCCTTGGGACTTCGGCCGTTTGCTGGGCGTGTACGTGGCAATCCTCTTTGCGGCGGCGCAGGTTACAGCTTGGATCCTGTTTGGCCAGAGGCCGACGGTCGCGATGTTGACCGGTGGAATTCTGATCATCGCCGGCGGGTTGGTCGTCTCGTTAGGGAAATAAAATTTTTGCATGACTGCATTTCATGCGCGGGAGAGGTACAACCGCAGGGGGCGACCGGCACATCTCATTTCTATGCTCCCCAGCCCCTATACCAGAGATTCTGCTTTTGAACCGTCGGAAACCTGTACGCCCATCAAAGTGCGTTCGTTAGTCTGTACTAGTACATAAGCCCAAAATCGCCAGTACGAGCCCATGCGGAAGAGTAAAATTTCCTTAGGCGAATTTATACGGCATCAGCGGAGCCGTGAGGTGCAACCATGATCTATTTGCGGGTTACTATTACAGTTCAGTGCAGGTGCGCACGGACTCAAGCAACGAGCGATTTTGTTGCGGATTAGGGAGCGGATACGTTGGTCTTAGGCTACACTAGTACAAAAGTCCTATTCGGCACGTCTCGTTGGGCCAGTACGCTGGTACTGCACCAAGTTCTCAGTTCGGGCGCCACCTGCGAGTCCCCCGCGCAACAGCAGGTTCAGCAGTGAAGCATAAGAAAATGAGCGGGCAACCGCAACGTCACAAGCATCTCTAAACTAGGCGAATACCAACCATGAGCAGCAC
>PLJR01000211.1 GCA_003140295.1 Acidobacteriota bacterium | reverse complement strand
CTGGCCATCGGCAATCCGGCGGACGGCCTGTACGCCACGCGCATGATTCGCTCGAGTGGAGGATGGGCCGAGGATGCTTCGGATGAAGAGATCGTGAATGCGATGGAGCTGCTCGCCTCGAGCGAAGGCATTTTTGGCGAAACGGCGGCAGGGGTGACAGTCGCCAGCGCCAAGGCGTTGCTTGAGCAGGGACGAATCCTTCCCGACGAAGAGACGGTGCTGTGCATCACCGGCAACGGGCTCAANNGGCCGGCAGATGCTCATCGCGCGGCGGCTCATCGAGCGCGGCGTGCTCACGGCGCGGGACGAGGTCGTCATCTGCATCACCGGCAACGGGCTCAAGACCACCGATGTACTGGTTAATCGCCACATACTCGAGGCCCCCCTCGAACCGCGACTCGCGGCGTTTGAAAAATTCATGGGGCAGGCTATGGCTGTTTCCGCTTCGTCGTAGCCGGACATGGCAGGCTTAGAGCGTTCCTCTTCCGTTATCGTACCGGCCACAACCGCGAATCTTGGGTGCGCGTTCGACTGCGCCGGAATTGCGCTGAGCCTTTATCTGCGGGCCTCGGCGAAGGTGTCGGAATCCGCGGGCTTTGCAGTCGCCTATCAAGGGGAAAGTTCCGAGCAAATTCCCACCGACGCGAGCAATCTCATGGTGAGGGCCATGCAGGGGGCGGCCGCGCGTTCGAAAGCGAACCTGCCGGGCGCTCAAATCGAGGTACAGAACGATATTCCGCTCGGAATAGGCCTGGGATCGAGCGCGGCAGCCATCGTCGCGGGCACGGTGCTGGGCGCCGAACTGTGCGGGGTGGAACTCGATGCCGCAGAGACATTGCGGCTGGCCCTGGAGATTGAGGGCCATCCCGACAATATTGCAGCGGCGGTGCACGGCGGAATGGTGGTGGCGGCGATTAGTTCGCAGCAGGCGGCTAAGGCTTCCGAGCCGGTGGAAGTGCTGGTCGCCCGCGTGGATGTATCGCCCAAGCTCGATTTCATCGTGGTGATTCCTGAAACGCCGCTGCCCACGGAAAAGGCGCGCGCCGCCCTTCCCGCGGAATACTCGCGCGCCGACGTAGTGGCAAATCTGCAGCGGACGGCCTTGCTTACCGCGTGCTTTTTCTCGGGCCGCAGACTGTCACCGGAGCTGTTTCGCGATCGCCTGCATCAGCCTTATCGCAGCCCGCTGGTACCGGGGATCGCGCAGGCGTTGGAGTTCCGCCATCCTGGAATGGTGGGAATTTTTTTGAGTGGCGCGGGTTCGGCGGTTATGGCTATCGCCGAGCACAGCGCCGCGCGCATTGGGGAGGCGCTGGTCGCCGAATTTCAGCGCCACGGTGTGGCAGCCAAGGCGCTGCTGTTGAAGGCGGACAATCAAGGCGCGCAGGTAATTACGGGACAGGTGGCGCGCTCGCTCGGTCCGGCCGTAGCGACGCCAACGCCTCGCGCCTAACGCCTCGTGCCTGCCTTGCTCTAAGGTCTAGCGCGCCTGGCACCTCGTGGCCTAACGGAGCAGATCTTCGAGCTGAGTGCGCAGGTCGGTTTTGGCGTCGCGATACTTCACAATCACCGGCGTGTAAAGAGCCAAGCCCCATTCACGGCCACGCCCGTGCGATACCGGACGGGATCCCGACACGACCACAGCCTTCTCGGGGATAATCAGAGGCTGATCTTCGTTCGCGCTGTAAATCTCGCCGCGCACCAGATCGTAAACAGAAGTGGAACGATTCAAGATCGTTCCCGTTCCCAGAACGGCATCGTGCTTGACGACCGTGCCTTCGTAAACCCCGCAATTCCCTCCGACAATCACGTCGTCCTCGACGATCACGGGCAGGGCCCCTACAGGCTCGAGCACGCCTCCAATCTGCGCGGCGGCTGACAAATGGCAGTTGCGGCCCACTTGCGCGCAACTGCCGACGAGCGCGTGCGAATCCACCATGGTCTGGTCGCCCACGTACGCGCCCACGTTGATAAACATCGGAGGCATGCAAGTGACTCCCTTACCGATAAAACAGCCATCGCGAATACTGGACCCGCCTGGAACAATACGCACGGCATTCCCAAGCGACAATTTTTTTATGGGGTAGGTGGCTTTATCAAAAAAACGCTGCGCCGCAGCGTTGCTCGAAGCTCCGGTACCAGACATATCGACAACCGTGCCCATGCGGAACCCAAGCAATATTCCTTTTTTTACCCAGGCGTTCACCCGCCAGCCCGAGGGTGAAGCCGGGTCCGGCTCCGCCGCGCGGATGTCTCCGGAATTCAATCCCGCCTTGAACTTTTGGAAGAGCTCGAAGTGCTCCTCAGTGTATGACTTCGGAGCCTCCTCGAAGAGCCGTTCAATTCGCTCTTGCAGCATGCTTGCCCCCTAGGAGCTCCAAAGATTCCAGCACGCGTCTGACTTTTTCGACGGTTTCCGGTTTAGGAGGGCACAAAGGCAGCCGCCAGACGGGCTCGAGCAATCCCATCGCCGCCATGGCCGCTTTCACGGGCAACGGATTCGTTTCCAGAAAATTTACTTCCATCAGTGGCAAGTATCTTTGTTGCAGGCGGCGCGCCGCGGCAAAATCATTTCGCAAGGCATGCTGAACCAAGCTGGTCATTTCCGCGGGTATTTCGTTCGAAACGACGGAAATAAGTCCGCGCCCACCGAGCGAGATCAGCGGAAGCGCGATGGCATCGTCGCCCGAAAATACGCTGAAGGACTCGGGAACCTTGGCGATGATGGCGGCCATCTGGCTTATATCGGCCGACGCTTCCTTTACGCCGGTGATGTTGGCGATTTCCGAGAGCCGGACCAACGTTTCCGGCTCGACATTAACGCCCGTGCGACGCGGAACGTTGTAGATGATGACGGGAATGGAAACCGCCTCCGCAATCGTCTTGAAGTGGCGATAGAGGCCCTCCTGGGTCGGCCGGTTGTAATACGGCGCCACGGAAAGAATGCCGGCGACATGCAAGGACTCGAGATCCTTCGCCAAGGCGACGATTTCAGAGGTATTGTATCCACCCGCGCCGCCCATCACTGGAACGCGGCCCTGGACTTCCGCAACGGTAATTTCCACGACGCGCAAATGCTCTTCGCGGGTCAGTGTGGGATTTTCTCCGGTGGTGCCGCACGGCGACAAAAAATTGATACCCGCTACGATCTGGCGGAGCACCAGCTTTTTCAGAGTGGCTTCATCGAGCGAAAAGTCGCGGCGAAACGGTGTGACCAACGCTGTCCCGCATCCGCTAAACATTGCTCCTCCTTGGAAACTCACCACAGCCGCCGATAGCGATCGAACCGGCGCGATTCATCGGGAAGCGGCGCGACTTCCACGCGACTTCAGTCCAAAGGGCGGCGAGGTTGCGCGCTCATTCGTAACGCGTTCGCTGCGGCGGCCCGAACAACACTTCGCTGAACTCGAACCAGCCTTTCTTGCCGATTACCCAGCGGGCGGCCTGCAATGCGCCCCGCGCGAACCCTTCGCGACTGCGCGCGGTATGGCGCAAGGTGATGGTCTCGGCGGCCGAATCGAACCCAATTTCGTGCGTTCCAGGGTGGGCTCCCGCGCGGCTGGCGCTGACATCCACCGGGCGCTGGGGATCCGCGGATTTCATTCGCTCCACCAATTTCAGCAGCGTGCCGCTGGGCGCATCTTTTTTCGACGCGTGATGAATCTCCCAGGCCCAGGCCCCGAATTCCGGGTAAGGAGCCAAGCGGCGCGACGCTTCCGAAACCAGATGCATGAAAATATTTACGCCCACCGAGAAATTCGGGCTCCACACCAGCCCAATGCCGCCCTTTTCCGCGGCCACCTTCACGCGATCCATATCCGCAGTCCAACCCGTGGTGCCCACGACGGTATTGACGCCGAGAGACGCGAGACGCGCCACATTGGCGGCCACCGCGGTTGGCGCGGAAAACTCCACCGCCACATNNCGTCGGCGTTGTCCTCAATGTCGAGCCGCACCGGAACTTCAAAACCATATTCGTGAGCGAGCGTCTCCACGAGGCGCCCCATCTTTCCGTATCCTATGATGGCCAGATTCATATTGGTCGTCACCACAGCATCTTGTACTTCCTATCTCGCTCCTATCTCGCCTGCTTTATCGGCCGGCACGGTCAGTCGAAGACCGCCGGGTCGGGCTGCTGGAAGAATTCTTGATGCAATAATTTTACGGTCTTCTCGAGATCTTCTGCCGCCACGACGAAACCCAAGTTCACGCGCGACGCCCCCTGCGAAATCATACGAATGTTCACGGCTTCGAGCGCTCCAAACGCCCTGGCGGCCACGCCGGGAGTATGCCGGATATTATCGCCGACCACGCACACGATGGCCTGGTCGTTTTCCACGCTCACCTCGGCAAATTCGCGCAGCGCCTCGCCGATTTCGGCGAGGCGCGCGGAATTATCGATGGTCAGGGAGACGCTTACCTCGGAGCTCGCGAGCATATCCACCGCAGTTTCGGCGCGATTGAACACCTCGAAGATTCGGTTGAGAAATCCGTGCGCCATCAACATGCGGGTCGACCGGATATTGACCACGTGGATGCCCCGCTTGCACGAAATGGCCTTGATGGTGTTGGCACAGGGCACCGCCTGCGCCACGATGCGCGTTCCCGGCGAATCGGGACGCCGCGAATTCAGCACCAGGATGGGAATATTTTTTTCGATAGCGGGCAGCAGCGTGGCGGGGTGCAGAACTTTTGCGCCAAAATAGGCCAGCTCTGCGGCCTCGGTGAAGGAAATAATTTTTACGCGGTGGGCGTCTGGCACGAGCTTCGGATCGCAGGTCATCACGCCGTCCACGTCGGTCCAAATCTGGATTTCGTTCGCATCGATTCCGGCGCCCACGATTGCCGCGCTGAAGTCCGAGCCGCCGCGGCCCAACGTCGTCGTCACTCCCGCCGGCGTCGCGCCGATGAACCCGCCCATCACGACGAGCTTGTTCTCGCGCACAAGGGGAGAAACATGCTCTTGCAGCCGCGCGTAGGTCTGCGCGTAGAGCGGCGTCGCATTCGCATGCCGTCCGTCGGTCACGATCACGCAGCGCGCATCCACGTGCACTGCGGGTATGCCGCGGTCTTGGAAAATGAGCGCGATCAACTGGCTCGACAGGCGTTCGCCATAACTCGAGATAGCGTCAACCAATTCAGGCGTCATCTTTCCCGCGGCGGCCGAGCCCTCGAGCAGTTCGCCGAGCTCAAGAAAATGCGCGTCCAGAATACAGCGCGCCGCCGGGGTACCGGCGGCCTCGCGCTCGTGCATTCGCCGCAAATCGCGCAGGCGGGCCAGCGCCTGCTCTTTTTGCCCGCGCGCGGCTTCGGCGCCGGCGCTCAACAGTTGCTGCGTTGTCTTGCCCATGGCGGAAACCACCACCACAGACTGCTGCGCCAGCCGCTGGGCGACGATTTGCGCGACGCGTTCGATAGCGGCGGCGGATTCAAGCGAACTGCCGCCGAATTTCATGACGATCATTTTACTTTGGCAACCTTTCGCGTTCCGCCCCGCCTGAAAATCGCTGCAATGCGCGACATTACGATGCCGCTAGAAGGCGCTTCACCATGCGCCGGTAAATGTCCACCGCCGCCACGAGTTCTCGCTTCGACACACGCTCTTCGTTGGTATGCGCGACGTGGATATTTCCCGGCCCCAGGACAAATGGCTGGCCCCACGTTTTTGCAAACGCCGGCACATCGGTGGTATACGCCACCACCGCGGTGTCGAAACCGGCCAGCGCTTCAAAGCGCACGGCGGGAATGTACAAAATCTCGCGGGCTTCCGCGTCGTCGCTAATGGCCTGGACGACCGAACGGCGGATCGGTTCCGGGTCACCCACCAGGCGAATGGCAATCTCGGCGGACGCGGCGTCAGGCACCACATTGGGGGCTCGCCCTCCGGAAAGCACGCCAATATTGAGCGTCGTGGGACCCAGAAGCGTATCGGCAGGAAAGCGCACCTTGCGCAAGCGCTGCAGCGCGTCCAGAAGTTTATCGATGGCGGATTCGCCCAGTTCGGGATAGGCCGAGTGGGCCAGCTTCCCGGTGGCCACAATTTCGTAGCGAAGCATTCCCTTGGTTGCCAGGGCCAGCTTGTTCTCCGTGGGCTCGCCATTGATCAGATAGCGCGAACCGCGAGGATCGCGCGCCGCCGCATAGGCTCCAGCGCTGTTGCGCTCCTCTCCGACAACGAATAACAACGCGAAGTTGCGGACCCCTTCCGCGAGAAGTTGTTCCGCGGCCGCCGTCATCGCAGCAATTATGCCTTTC
>PLJR01000161.1:556-3834 GCA_003140295.1 Acidobacteriota bacterium | reverse complement strand
TGAGACTGAACACAAGAGTGCCTACGCTACTGGAGGCTAGTGCGCATGCGGTTTTGGGATTTGAGGGTGAGACGGAGTTATGTTAGGTAGAGGTTAGGATTTGAAGAAAGGCGCGCTGGCCGAATGGTTGCGTTTACGCGCCGCTACAACGAGACCGGTTGCGTGTGGGCCATTTCGGCGAAGCGGCAGAATGCGTTGGCTAGCTGCATTTGGCGGGGGCTGCGGCATTCGGGCTCGAATAGGCGCGGGTTGCCTACTACTATGACGTTGGACATGGCGCGGGAGGTGGCGACGTTGAAGCGGTTGAGGCTGTAGAGGAATTCCATGCCGCGTGGGGCGTCCTGGGGGGTGGAGGTGGTGAGGGAATAGATGACTACCGGGGCTTCCTGGCCCTGGAATTTGTCTACGGTTCCGATGTTGGCTCCGGGGAGGCGGGCCCGGAGATCGGAAACCTGAGCGTTGTAGGGAGCGACGATTAAGATGTCGTTTAATTCCACCGGGCGGCTGCGGCCGGTGCCTCGAAACCACACGACTCCTGAAGACCGCAAGCTGTCGACGATGCGGGCCACTACTTCGACTTCTTGCGGCGAGGAATTACGATTGCCGTCGTGCACGACTGGGACAAAGTATAATCCTGGCGCCTTTAGCCACGGGTGTCCCTCCAAGACCCGGGGGTAAGTGACCGCATGTGCTGCCAGCTTGTTTTCATAAAACACTTCCGAAGTAAAGGCGCAGACGCTGGGGTGCATTCTCCTGGTTTGCGGAAGTAGTAATCCCATGGTTTCGGGAATGGTTTTATGGGCGCCTAACAAATGCTCGAGCGCCGACTTCTCGGCTCCTGGCGGGTGGCTACCCTGCAAGGGGCGCTGCAACTGTTGTGGATCACCGATCAAAAAGAGGTTCCGGGCCGCCGGAGCGGCGGCGATGACATCCGCCAAGGCCATTTGTCCTGCTTCATCGACGAAGAGAGCGTCGACGGTCGCAAAGGAATCTGCGTTGGCCCACAACCACGAGGTTCCGCCAATTACATTCGCTGCTCCGGTGCGCAGCGCCTCCCATGCATGTTCATCGTCGCGTACGACGCTAATATCGGGCGGCACACCTTCACCGCCCGAGCGGATTACCTGCATGCAGCGCACGCCGGAAATGGTGTCCTCGGAAGCGGCCATGTTTATCTCCTCCAAGAGATGGGTAATTACCTTGTGGCTTAACGCCGTGACCCCGATTTTCTTGCCGGCCTGAACCAAACGGCAGATCATCCGCGCACCGGTATAGGTCTTTCCGGTTCCGGGCGGGCCCTGAATTGCAAAAACCGAGTCCTGCAGCGCAGCCGCAATCCGGCAGGCGGTAGCCTTAGTGTCTTCACCTGGCAGTGGCGCTATCGTTTCTCCCGGTGCAAGATTTGGGTTCTTGCGGAGAAGTAAATCGAGTGCCGCCCTGACGCGCGGGCGCGCATCGAGACCGTGATCGCGCACCCATTCGCCCGTTCTATAAAGCGAATCGGCCTGTTTGTCGGTGGGATATGGCCGATCCCACATATAGACCCTGGAAGGATGAAGCGCGGCGGTCTTTTTGCTTTTCTTGATATCGATTATGCCGTTTGTACAATCGATGTTCACGACCTCGCCAAATTTTTCCAGCTCGTAGTAAAGGTCCTTACCGACGCGGATGTCGGTTTTTACCGGTGCAAACGTGTAGCGGTCGGTGGGAATCTTTCGTTCAAAGGCGCGGCGCTGCGCGAACTGCAGACCGGTGAGGCCAACACGTTCGTCAGCGAGTTCTTCATCGTCCATCGCCGCAAAGCGAAACTTTTCCTGATAAGCCCTGCGGTCTTCGCGGCGATGCCAATTCAGGAGTTGCGCCAGGAGCCAGCGCGCCGCTTGCTCCGCTGACCGCTCTGCGGGATCGATGGGGATATCTTCGGTGAGCTGCGCGACGAGCGCGGCGACTCGTTGTTGGCGTTCGTCTATTTTCGCCGGCGGAGCGCCGTCTTTGGCTACCGGCCTGGGGATTACGGTTCCGGCGGATTCGAGTTTCGCGCGTTCGCTTTCCAGCCAATCGCGCAACGAGGACGTGGAGCGGCAATCGTCTTCGTTGTATCCCTCCATCGCGGTTCGCACGTCAGCCGGCAACTCGGTATCCCAGCCGAGCTCGAGCCAGTGATCCATATAGCGCATGGCGGCGCGCGATTGTTCCAGGGGCATCGTTCTATTAAAATTGTGAAAAGGTTCGAGGGTCTTCAGGGAGTATTGTTCGACGCCCGCCCTCACCGCTTGCTTGAAGATGGTATGCAAATCGACGAACAACTCCGCACGCAGGATACGGTCAGTTTCGTCCTCACGGGTGGCGTAGCGTCCCATTAGCGATTTGAATTGAACCGGCTCGTAGGCTCCGAAATGATAGACATGCATGCCGGAATCGGCGTTCCGTGCATGCATAATTTCGTCTACGGCCCATTCGAAGGCGTGCTTTTCTTCTTCGGGGGTAAACGACCATTTCTTTTGATAGGGGCGCCGGGCGTTGGCGGAAACAAAGCCGAATAAGTATTGGCGCCCACACTCGCCGGCGAAGGGGTCGCCTTCCAAGTCGAGAAAGATATCGAGGGGGGAAGGAGCGGGCAAATTACAGAATCCGGCCGCTTCCATGACCGGCAAGAGTTCGTGCACAGTTCTTTGCTCGGTGCGCGCCTGGACCTGCACGCGGGCCTGTTCGCGAATGCGGACGTAGCCGTCTCTGGAGCCGTGCAAGGGCTTTTGCTTTAGAGGAACGGGCAAGACGGCGAGTTTCGCCATGGTCGCAGCGTCCCAGGCGTCCAATTGATTGCGCTGGAGCGTGGAAATGCCAGCGACGAAAGAAAGATGATCGTCAGCGCGGCGCCGCGCGGTGCATTCGGCGAACCAGCGGCAGATTTCGCAATGCACGCACGGCTCGGGGTAGGTGGGTTCGGTGCGGCCGTTGTCGCAGACCTTTTCGAGACGGGCCTTTACGTAGCGGTAGTAGGCGGAGTATTCGGCAAAGCGATAGGGCTCGGGTACGAAATTGCGTCCGGCGGGAACTACGTACATGAATTCGGGCGTGAGTGCTTGGACGTCGGCCAGCAGCGCGGAATACAGGGCCAACTGCAGGATGGTGGCGGCCTTGGTCTCGCGCGCGAGTTTGCAATCGTAGACTTCGTAGGACCAGTTTCCGAAGCGGCTGGGGCTCGAAACTTTTGCGAGAATGTCGGGGCGGCCAAACCAGTTCGCTGCCGCGAGGCTGCCCTGGGCGATGATGTCGAC
>PLJR01000161.1:0-522 GCA_003140295.1 Acidobacteriota bacterium | reverse complement strand
GAGATCGAGGACCGTGAGATGGCCGCAGGACAGATGGTTGCTGAGGTCGGTGGCGGAGAGGCGAAGGCCGGGGGATTGAATTTTCATGGGCGCGAATTCCGAATCGGCTGAGAGGGACATGGGATACGTGGGACTCTGTAGCAGTAATTGCTTATCACGCCGCCAGTGGAAAATGCAAAGGGCAGGCTCGCGGCCCTGCGCGAAAAGAGTATGGGAGCGAGTGGTGGGCGGCGAGTAGCGAGCGGCGGGCGGCTGGCAGCGAGTGGCTGGCACGGCGCGCGATTACGGGTGGGGAAAAGCGCACAGACGAATGCCTGTGCCACTGGGGGCGGTGGCTGCGCTTTCCGGGTCTGGTGGAACTGGCGGCGGCTGCTCCAAGTGGAGCCCGGACCTTACTGCGCGGGCTCCAAGCCCGGACGCGTTAATTGCTGGATGCTGGCGATGGGCCGAGCCGACTTGCTGTGGGCACCGCGAATGAATTAAAGAGTGCACGGCGATATGCCGTGGCGGCACATTTCGAAA
>PLJR01000194.1 GCA_003140295.1 Acidobacteriota bacterium | reverse complement strand
TCCAAGATGGCGGCCAATGAAGCCTCAGCGGTAGGTTCGATGCGCACCATAAACACTGCCTGCGTTGGTTATTCGACGACATACGGCGGCTATCCACCGTCACTAGTGTCTTTGTCACCTGCCACTCCCGCAACCTCCACTTCGGCCGACCTGATTGATTCCGTCTTATCCGCCGGCACAAAGAGTGGATATACGTTCACTTACACGCCAACCTCCGTTGGCGGAATCGTGCAGAGCTATACTCTCACTGCGGGGCCGGTCACGATCGGAACCACGGGTCAGCGCGGATTTTTTACAAGTCAGAGCGGTGTGATCCGTGCAGACGCTTCCGGCACGGCTACGGTAACCAGCACGCCGATCAGCTAGTTCCCGGCGAAAGGTATGCGCAGGCGAGTTCCAGAGCTTCTCTTGAGTTCGCCTGTTCGAAAGGGTCGGCGCCGTCAGCCGGCCCTTTTTTCTTTTGCATATGCCGTTCGGCCGCAGTCCCACATCGATTGAGTTCGCGATGCGAGAATCAGGCGACGGGAGTACGGTTGCGACGGTGGAGGTCTATTCCCGAGCTAAGTCGTGCGGAGGAAATTGTCGGGCTGAGAGCATCGCCGCTCGATGGGTAGACACGGCTATTACGGCGGTGACGAAAACTCCCGCAGTGACGTGCGAGGCGCAAAGGCATGGAAAGGCGGTTTGAGTCGCGCGGTTGGTCCTGCTCATGGCGATCGCCACGTTTAGAGGGGGGCTAGAACCGAGCCATCGGCTCGGTTCTAGTCCCCTCGAAGTTCTTGCAATTTCTGAAAACACGCTTCTCATTAGCACCGAACGATTTGGCATCTGCCTGGCAATCTACTTGTACGGCGAATTGCTGAGATCTTGTCAATTGTCAACTTGCTGAAAACATCGACAGGAGATAGGAGAAAACCGTGCCGTCAAAGCAATAGGAGCGCAGCGTCGTCTCAGTCCTTGTTCGCTTGATGGCTGGCTCGGTCCTTGCGTGGAGTCAGTGCAACGAATTGCGAGTTATCTGGGTGGCCCTCGGTTTGGATGATTCAGCGACAAGCGGGTCGGTTAGCTCTTGTTCCGCTCTCACCCAATCTTGAAGATCTTTGCCATCTTCGCCGCCGCGCTCAAGATATAGCCCATAGGCTCGGTGCGTAATCTCTTCTACCGTTGGTTGTCTGTGTTCGGTCATGGTGCCTCCTTGGTTAGACCAAGGCTCATTTCTCAGATAATCCCACTGTCGTTCAGATTATCTTGTAACGGCTGGGTGTGTAACCACAGTACGCGCCTTGACTGAGGGATGCTATACAAATCGGCGCATTCATTAAGTTCTTTGGTACAGCAGCAAACCGTGGCAAAATCGCACGATGAAGATGCTCGCGCAGAATTGAAACGAGTCTAATTTGTGATGATTCTGCAACGGGCGTTACTCCGCGTTTGAAGTAGCCGGTCTGGTTTCAACAGTGGTGAGCGTAGCTCAGTTGGTAGAGCATCGGTCTGTGGCACCGAGGGTCGTGGGTTCAAATCCCATCGCTCACCCCATCTTGTCAGGAAATTTTCCCGTCCCTATCTATTCTAATGACTCCATTGCAGGCCAGCAGCCCCGCGTCTGACGGGTCACGTGCCGTCCTCTCATTGCTCCTTTTCCTAAGAAATCTGTACGATAAGTGTCCGCCGCGAACTAAGAGATTTTTTACCGGGGAGACCAGCGGATGGCTAAAAAGGCGAAAAAGAATCGCCGCACCTTGTCCCGTGAATCGTCGCGCGAATCCGCGGGCGGGCAGGCACTTATATTCGATCTCGACGGCACGCTGGTCGACAGCGTTTACGAACACGTTCTGGCCTGGAACGAGGCCCTGCAGCAGGAAGGCATCGAATACCCGAGTTGGGCGATCCATCGTCGCGTGGGCATGAGCGGAAGCCTATTCCTACACGAGGTGCTCGGTGAAATATCCTCCCGGTCCGGTAAAAAGCGCGGAGAAATCAACGTCAAGCGCATTCAAAAACTCAAAAAGAAGAATTTCGCCGCGCGGCTTCCCCAGGTACAGGTGCTTCCTGGCGCAGGTGAATTGCTGAAACGCCTTTCCCACCTCGGCATCCCTTGGGCCATCGCCACCAGCGGTGCAAAAGAAGAAGCCGCGCCGCTGCTGCGGCTGCTGAAATTGCCTGCTCATTCCCTGGTCGTCACTGGAGACGAGGTGAAGGAGGCGAAACCCGAGCCTGATATCTTCATGCTCGCCGCCGAACGGCTGCGCATTCCGATTAACAACTCGATTATCGTCGGAGACAGCGTTTGGGATCTGCTCGCCGCGCGCCGCGCGAAAACCTTGGGCGTGGGTTTGCTTTGCGGCGGCTACGGGCAGGCGGAACTGGAAGGCGCGGGTGCTTACCGGGTCTACAAAGATCCCGCCGACCTGCTGCAACATCTGGGCGAGCTGGGAATTCGTTAGACAGGCTCAGCCGACTGCCCTGGTGCCGAGCAAATATCGGGCGCACCCCGAATACGGTCAACATCAAGGCGGTGCCCTTCAGAGCAGCTCCCGCACTTTTTCACTCGTACAAATACGTCCGCTAGTCCATCAATTTAGGGCTTTTACCGTATAGTTCGTCCGCTTATTGGCCGCTACCATGCGCCTAGCTCGTGACCTGAGGTTTGCATCCTTCAGAATGGACCGTGGCTGGGCTGGATATCTGGATATCGAAAAAAAGTGGATAGCGAAAAAACAAAGGAGAGCCGAAATGGACGATTACAACAAACAATCGGGTCAGTTTTCTTCAGGAGAATCGACGGGAACCGGCGGGACCGGGACAGCCGCTCGCATGAAGGAACAAGCCACCAGCAAAGTAGCCGACGTTAAAGAAAAAGTCAGCGATCTCGGGCGCAAAGCTGCCGACAAGTTCGACGAATCCCGCGAATCCGCAGCCGGCGCCTTGGACCAGACCGCTTCTTCGCTCCATACGAGCGGTGACAAATTGTCGGGAGCCGCACACTCCGCCGCCGACAAAATTCAGGCGGGTGCCGACTATGTGCGCCAAACCAATTTGCAAGGTATGGCGGACGATGTACAGGACTTGGTCAAGCGCTACCCGGGGCAATCGCTGGCAGCTGCGGCAATCCTGGGCTTCCTCGTGGCCCGCGGCCTCCGCGGAGATTAAAATGGCGATTAAACAGGCGGCCGCAACCCGACTAAACCCGGCGGCAACACTCCGGATGCGGGCCTACTTGGGGCCCGCGCAATACGGGTGCGGGCTCTACTTGGAGCCCGTGCAATAACGGGTGCGGGCTCTACTTGGAGCCCAAGCAAATAAAACGTAATCGCTTCTCTCGGAGGATTCTAGTATGGCGACATCTCAACCGCAGCGGTCCGTGCCGGAGGTCCTGCAGGACATCGTCAGCAATCTGCAGGAAATTATCCGCTCTGAGTTCCGCCTGGCCAAGACCGAGATCAAGGAAGAAGCTAGTAAAGCCGCCAGGCCTGCCGCTATGTTTGGGGCGGGCCTCCTGTTCAGCTTCTACGCCCTCGGTTTTTTGCTCCTGGCGTTTGTCTACGGGTTAACAACAGTGATGGCGAGCTGGCTCGCGGCGCTGATCGTCGGTGCGGTCCTCGCCATTGTCGCCGCCGGACTTATGAGTTCCAGCGGCAAGAAACTAAAGCGCGTCAATCCTACTCCCGATAAGACCATTCAAAGCTTGGAGGAAAACGTTCAATGGGGCAAAAATCAGATCAAATAGAGCGGCACATCTGGGAAACACGCAACGATCTCAGCGAAAATTTCAGCGAGTTGGAAGAAAAGGTCAAATCCGCAGTGGACTGGCGCACCCAATTTGAAGAACGGCCGGGCACGATGATCGCACTGGCGTTTGGTGGCGGCGTTCTGCTCTCCGCTATCTTCTCCTCAAGGCGTTCGTCGAGCCGGGAGCCGTCGGAGCACCGGTGGACCTCGGAAGCAGATCGCGACGATTCGCGGTCTTATTCCCGGGGCTCTTACGGGGAGGCCCCAGGCCAAACCTCGGAAACCTGGAACGCTCTCAAGGGCGCTATCATCGGGGCAGCGACGACGAAACTTAGCGGCGTGATTGAAGAGTTTCTCCCCGGGTTTAGCCAGGAGTTCAAGGCCCGCGGAGGTAAGACCTCCGACGAGCCCGGCTCCTCAACCGGTTCGTCAAGCTACAATCAACCCGCCCGGCAGAAATCAGCCGCCGCCGGAGCGGGTTAATCGTCAGGTTGCCGATATATCGCAGGAAGAATGCTAGGGAGGGCGTGGTCTTGCAGCCATCGCCTTTTTTTTTCGCTCTCTGCGGGCCTTTTGGGACTTAGATGGCCCTCCGCCCTCCGGCGCGCTCGGCCACTCGGCATGCGGCGACATTCGCATTTGTTCTAGCTTTACGTTTCTTCCCTCAGTCGCCCGCGGCCGAGCGCACGGCGTCCGGCCTTATCACCGGCGCCATCCATGGCACGCCGGAAACTTTCGTTCCCGGGCCAAATCGTTCCAGGAGCTTCGGCCGGATGATCGAAGTCCACAGCGCGTACAGCTTCGGCGTGGGGTGCAGGCCGTCCGCCACAAACAGGTCCGCGGGCAGATTTCCCTGCGCATCGAACATCGGTGTCGCCACGTCGATGTATTCCACGCGCTTCTGCGTGCGCACGAAAACCTGTATCAGCTTGTTGGCCGCTTGCATTTTCGGCCACTCATTCCACCGCAACTTGGAAGGCTTGATGGACATCACGTAAATAAAAGTCTCCGGCGAGCCGGCGCGCACGATCTGCACGAATTGTTTGAAGTCGTTGGCCACGCTCTCCGGCGTCTTCGGCGAATTAGCGGCCAAGTCATTGTCTCCCGCGTACACCACCACGGCGCGCGGATGATACGCCACCACGATTCTGCTGGCGTACTGGTCGACGTCGGTGTACTGCGATCCGCCAAACGCCCGGTTCACCACCTCGAGTGGCTTCATGTCCTCACCCAGCGTGTTCCACTTCACGATGCTGGAGCTTCCCGTGAAGACGATGCTGTCCGGTTTCGGCGGATTGGCCCGATCCGCCTCTTCGAATTTGCGGATGGTCGGCTCCCAGTCCTGCACCTTGGCTGGAGCGGGCGCGGGCGTCGCGCCCTGGNNGGCGCTCTGGGTGATCGCCGGTGAGGCGGTCTGCGCATTGACGATTGATGCATGACTCAATTCGCATGCGCTGATGCCGGCAAAGAGTGCCAGAACGACAATGACAACGGCGAAATTGCTGTAGGACCTGCGGTTTGGTTGGCTCATGCAGCGAAGCGTATACCCAAGGAGCAAAAACAGCAACGCTCATTGCCATGCCGCAGCGGCGCATTATCCGCGCCTGATGCGAGGGCACATTTGCCACATTTGATATAATAAAAAGCGTAATGGTGTGCGACCAAGGCCCGTGGTGCTACCGAAGTGGCGCTACCGACCTACGATGGCCCGCTCGGCACGTGCTCTATGCCTTTCCGTTGGCGGGTTCGAGTATGGCGCTCAGATTTGCATCGCGTTGGTGGCCGCGCGTATACAGCGCATGCGACCTCGAGGCTTTTTAGGCATCGAACACAGCTATAGCAAAACATTGACACTTGCACCCTCGCGGACCTGCCGTCCGCCCAAACTCGGCCCGTCGCCGGAGCCTTATGTGGATCGTTAGACTCGCGCTGAACCGCCCCTACACCTTCATCGTGGTGGCGTTGCTGATCGTGCTGATGACGCCGTTCGTTTTGCTGCGCACGCCCACGGATATTTTTCCGGCCATCGATATCCCGGTGATCAGCATTGCGTGGAACTACAGCGGCCTTTCCCCCGAGCAGATGGAGGACCGCATCGTCTCGAACTACGAGCGCTTCATGACCACCGCCGTCGATAACATCGAGCACATCGAATCGCAGACCGTGGCGGGCCGCTCGGTGATCAAAACTTTCTTTCAGCCCGGCGCCGATATCCGCATCGCGCTCTCCCAGATCACTTCGATTTCGCAGACGATTATTCGCCAGCTCCCTCCTGGCATCAGTCCGCCGCTCATCATCACGTATTCCGCTTCCGACGTGCCCATCCTGCAGTTGGGAATGAAGGGCCAGGGCCTTTCCGAACAGGAGTTGTTCGACTACGCCACGAATTTTGTGCGCAACCAGATGTCTACCGTGCCCGGTGCGGCTATTCCCTGGCCCTACGGCGGAAAGCAGCGCCAGGTCTCGGTGAACGTGGACATTCCCGCGCTGCAGTCCAAGGGACTGTCTCCGGTGGACGTGATCAACGCCATCAGCTCGCAAAATCTCGCGCTGCCCGCCGGCTCGGTGAAAATCGGCCCCACCGAGTACAACGTCGAGATGAACGGCTCGACCAATACCATCGCCGCGATCAACGACCTGCCCATCAAAATGGTCAATGGCGCCACCATCTACGTGCGTGACGTGGCCTCGGTCAGCGACGGCTTTTCTCCCCAGATCAATATCGTGCGCATGGATGGCCAGCGCGGCGTCCTCGTCACCATTTACAAAACGGGTAACGCCTCCACGCTCGACGTAGTGAAGAATATCTACGCCAAGCTGCCGCAAATCGCCGCCGGGCTTCCTGCGCAACTGATCATCACGCCGCTCTTCGACCAGTCCATCTTCGTGCGTGCCGCCGTGCAGGGCGTCGTCCGCGAAGGCCTCATTGCCGCCTGCCTGACCGCGCTGATGATCCTGCTGTTTCTCGGCAACTGGCGCAGCACCCTGATCATCGCCATCTCCATTCCGCTTTCCGTGCTCATCTCCATCTTCGTCTTGAGCGCACTGCACGAGACCATCAACATCATGACTCTCGGCGGATTGGCCTTGGCCGTCGGCATCCTGGTCGATGACGCCACCGTCGAAATCGAAAACATCAACCGCAACCTCGCGCAGGGCAAGGAAACCGTGCGCGCCATTCTCGACGGCGCGCAGCAAATCGCCGTTCCCGCCCTGGTCTCCACACTCTCGATTTGCATCGTGTTCGTGCCGATGTTCTTTCTTACCGGCGTCGCCAAATTCCTTTTCGTGCCGCTCGCCGAAGCTGTCGTGTTCGCCATGCTGGCCTCCTACCTGCTCTCCCGCACGCTCGTCCCTACGCTGGCCATGTATCTCCTCAAGGGCCATCACGGCGAGGAGTACGCCACCGGCAACGATATTTTTTCCCGCACTCAGCGCGGCTTTGCGCACGGCTTCGAGCGCATGCGCGAGCGCTATCGCGGCGCGCTGGACTTCTGCCTCGCGCATGCCTGGATGTTTATGTTGCTGTTTATGCTGTTTTGCGTGGGTTCCGCGCCCCTCGGCTGGATCCTCGGGCGCGATTTCTTTCCCAGCGTCGACGCCGGGCTGATTCGCATGCACATGCGCGCCCGCGCCGGCCAGCGGGTCGAGGAAACCGCGCGCGAATCCGATCAAGTAGACAACCTGATCCGCCGCGTGATTCCTCCCGAAGACCTCGGCAACGTTCTCGACAACATTGGCTTGTTCAACAGCACCATCAACACCACCTACAGCAACTCCGGTGTGATCGGCGAGTCGGACGCCGAAATCCTGATCGGGCTCAAACCCGGCCGCAAATCTTCGACGCGCGATTACATCGATCGATTGCGCGAGCGCACCGGCGAAGAATTTCCCGGCACGCAATTTTTCTTCCAGCCCGCCGACATCGTCAGCCAGAT
>PLJR01000276.1 GCA_003140295.1 Acidobacteriota bacterium | reverse complement strand
TGCCTCTCAACCGTAGGCTTGCATCCGGCGACGCCGGATAGGAGCATGCCATGCGTACGGTGTTTCACGATCTTCGATATTCCCTGCGGCAATTCCTAAAAACTCCCGGATTTACATTAACGGCTGTGATCTCGCTGGCGCTCGGCATCGGAGCGACCACCGCGGTATTCAGCGTTATCTACGCCGCGCTCTTGAATCCCTACCCGTATCACGCGGCAGACCGAATCGTGCGGCTCACAGTTCAGAGCAAAGCGGACCCGGAGTGGTGGGTGACTCTTGACGGGCCGCAAAATTCAGCAACTCCGACAATTACGTCCTATCGAGAGTCTGCTGGCCATGGATTTCCACGCCTTGACATGGAGCGGGCACGAGCTGCCGGAAAATGTCAACGCCATTAGCCTCATCTCTGGTGGTTTCGATGATCTGGGCGTGCCACCGATTCTGGGGCGTGGACTATTACCTTCGGATGCTATCGATGGCCAGGACCCGCAACCNNACACTTTCTTGCAGATCCCGGCGTGCTAGGTAAGACGCTGCAACTGGACCGGAGAAATTACGAAATCGTAGGCGTCGCGGCGCCGCGGTTCACCTGGTACAACGCGGATGTCTACTTACCTCTGAAGTTAACGCAGGATCCCGCAATCGTGTTTCTGATCAACCTGCGCCTAAGGCCCGGCGTCACTCACGCGACCGCAAACGCCGCGCTCCAACCCCTGTTAGAGGAGTTTGCCAGAAACATGCCAAAGCATTTTCCTGAGCACTTCAGGGTGCAGGTGGAAGGGCTGAATGAGTGGGTTGCCAGGCGCATGGGCGGAACGTTATATCTTCTATTTGGCGCGGTTGGGCTCCTTCTGGCCATCGGGTGTGGCAATGTATCGATTCTATTGCTGGCGCGGGGGGCCGCGAGACAGCATGAATTGGCTGTGCGAACCGCCGTAGAAGCGCGTCGCCGCCGGATCGTGCGCCAACTCCTTACGGAATCGCTGCTGCTGGCCTCCATGGGCGCGGTTCTGGGTATTTTGACATCTTACGGAATGCTGGCGTACATGAAGACACTGCTGCCGTGGTATATCTTCGCTCCCGAGGTCGTGATTCGCATCAATTTTCCGGTGCTTTTGTTTAGCATAGGTCTGGCGCTGATCACGGGTCCCCTGTTTGGATTATGGCCTGCGCTGCAGCTCTCGCGTGCCACATCAGGCCAGATGATGCAGTCGAATGCGCGGCGCGTCGCGGGGAGCATTCACGGGCGCAGGACGTACAGCACGCTGATTGCCGGACAGATTGCTCTAACGCTCCTTCTCTTGGCAGCAGCAGGATCGGCTACGGAGGGCTTTACGCGGATGGTCCACGAGCCACTTGGGTACGATCCCCAGAATGTGATGTCCGTGGGAATCCCTCTCCACGAAAACTCGTACACGACATGGGCCGCACGGGCGACCTATTTCGACCAGTTGCGAGCGAAGGTGGCAGAGACGCCCGGGGTAACCATGACGGCGATTTCAAGCAACGCTAACCCGCCGCGCAACGGATCGAATTCTGCCTTTGTGATTTTAGGTCAACCCGCCATGGAACAGCAGTTGGGATCGATAAACATGGTGAGTCCCGGTTATTTTACAATTCTGTATATTCCTCTCTTGGCGGGCCGAGTATGGAGTGAACCAGAAAACCGCAATGGCGCACACGTTGCATTGGTCAACCGGACTTTGGCGCAACGCTATTTTCCGAACGGTGATGCCGTCGGCCGCTCACTAAAGTTGCCAAACTTGGAGGATCGTCCCCCAATGATTTTGTCGGCGCCCAACATAACAAACTCGTGGTTACAGATCGTGGGTGTTATTGACGATGTCAGGAATGACGGGCTGCGAAACCCTATTAAGCCGGCAGTTTATGTGCCTTACACATTAAACATGTGGGCCGGATCCCAGATTCTGGTGAGGTCTGCGGTTTCTCCCCTCACGCTCCTGCACGCGGTGCAGGCGCAATTGGCCGCGATAAATCCCGAGCAGCAAACCTACAGTATGGTTGAGGCTCTGAGTACCTGGATCTCAGACGAATCCGAGTGGCAACAGCAGCATCTGGCGGCGTGGATTTTTGGCGTGTTAGCGTGGCTGGCCTTGGCTCTGGCAACAGCCGGACTTTACAGTGTGGTCTCTTACACGGTGGCGCAGCGGACTAACGAGTTTGGGATTCGCATGGCGTTGGGCGCTCCGCGTGCCCACGTATTGCGGATTGTCTTTAGCTCGACTCTGGTAAGCGTCGGCAGCGGCATTCTGGCTGGTCTTGTGCTTATCGTAATCATGAATACTTTTTTGACGAAATGGGCTCACGGCAACTCGCGAGATCCGATAATTCTGGCGGGCGGAACGCTTCTGCTCATTGCGGCAGTTAGTATTGCGTGCGCAATTCCGGCGCGGCACGCCTCCAAAGTCGATCCCATGACGGCGCTGCGTTGCAACTAAGTTCAGGTAAGTGGTGATGTCTGTCTAGGATCACTGATCCGGAACCGGCGCTGGGCGCCTATGATAGCCGACCAGCAGAATTCAGAGTTTCGACGGTACGGAAGAGCGGTACGGCTTCGTTTCTTAGCGTGTGACTGCTCGAAAGTAGTCCGGCAAGCCCGGCTTAGTGGCACGCAGGATTTCAACCACCGCCTGCCGATCGGCAAACGACAGATGAGCATACCTTGTTTCTGCCACCGCTCCCGACAGGATCAGCCACATCCGGATATAGATGGCATTTTTCGCCTCAGAAGGGAGTGCGTCAAACGCGTCCGAATAGATTATGTAGCTGCATGGATAGCGCATCAGACGACGTTTGAGATCGAGTTGCCGCAGGGACCGTCCTCGGCTGTCATGCGGCCCTTGGGCGGAAAAGTTCTCGGCAAACCCTGATGTCCCTTCGATTTTGTTGGCGAGCGGAGCCTCATCGACGAAAAGCATGTAATCCACGAGTTCGTGCGTTGTCTCGCCCACACCATCGGTGGTGAGGTCGCGAACGTTCCCGGCGCGCAGAGCATAACGGGTTTGCCAGCCGATGCGAGTCAGCAGATTCATCATGTGCATCTGGTGCTCAAAAACCATCAGCGCAACGATGTCGCTATAAGGAGAAAGATAAGCGTCCGTATCGAACTTGCCCCGGAGCGATTCCAGATTGAATGTTTGTTGGATGACCAAAGATTCCGGTTTGCTCGCGTCGGTGACCACAGCGTTGCCCATGTGCTTGATCGCGTCGGTCTTGCCCGTAACGTACCAGCCGCCCCAGCGTTCTTCTAGAGGACTCCGATGGTCGGTAATGTAGCTACCGAGCCATCGCATCGCCTGTCCATTGGGCGCTGTGAATTGACTGCGCACTAACATGCCCGGAACACCCATCGCATTATTGGAATTGTGGCACTGTAGGCATTCGTCGTGGCGCGTGAATTGCGGGTTTACGACGGGCGTCTGCGCGAGCGTGTAGAAAATGACGCCCTGTTGCGGGTCTTGTGCCGCTATCTCGATAAAACCGCTGCGCACCCAGCCAACCACCACGGAGTCGTTGAAGAAAAGAGTGCGCGGGTTGTGGGGGTCGATCAGCCTCGCCTGAACGCTGGTCTTAGAAAAAACCGCCATCTGCGACTCGATGGGAATGTGGAGAGCGTCGAGCACAGATCGTAAGTAGCCCTGCTCGCCATCAAACTTGAGTTTTGCTCTTCCTGCTTCGATCTCGTGGTTGAGCGTGGATATACGATCCGTCGTAGGCCGGGTCCCGTAGGCAATCGCAGGATCCTCGGGGTCGGGCACAAAGCCGGTTTCAATGTCGGCAAAAGCAACGGCGACGGTTGCAAAGAGCATCGCTGCGGTCAGTTCTCTCAGCAGCAGCTTCATCGAATTGTTCGAGCCGGTATTCATACTCCCCGGAATCTTACTCCGGACCACCAAAGATACGATGAAAACGTCGTACTTCGTTACAGTTACTCGATGAGCGTGAGGTTTGTGGGCGGCTATGATCGGAACGATCAGCTTTTGATGGACCCTGGAGGGAATTATCTCGTGGTCCGCTCGAGCCCAGGACTCAGCACGGCTCCACATCCTGTGTCGGACGCGGTGAAGCGAAACCGGCAGGTTGCCTTCTGATCACGGTATCGCTCGGTTGATCGTTGACGAGGGGGGTGAGCCGAAGCTGGGTCAGGGCACGGGACGCCTGCCCGGATTTATCGAGTAAGTGCGCGGGGCACGGAAGTGGCCGCAGTGGTCTGGAGGCAACATCCCACTGGAAGCGCTCCCGGACGACCCCGGTCGAAATGGAAAGCGGGGAGGGCACCTTGGCCCTGCTCGCCGTTTGATCTGGCATGGACGCAGTCGCATTGAGATAGGTCAGTTCCCGGAACCATAGTTCCTCAGGCTCTCGGCAAGAAGAAAGGACCTCGCTCAGACGAAGCACGGCTTCGTAGCGATGCCCGTCGCTCCCCCGCGCAAATCCGACAGCTCCGCTCATCTGGTGCTTGGGAGGGACCCGACCTCCGCTCTAGGGGAAGAATTTTATCCCACATGGCAGGACGGATCAAAGATGGGGCGAATACCCACTGGTCGAGCATAGGCAAGGTCTTGGGGAACGCCGGCAGGTTCGACAGTTTCGACCGTTTCCACTTCTTCAACTTCGACATTTCCGACTTCTCGCGGTCGGCTCCTGAGAATTGAGCGACTTACAACTCTGCGAGTTTGGTATGGGCCTTGCCCGGATGCGAGTGCGGGCAAAGACAATGTTGAAGATTTCGATCATCGACAGCAAAACGCAGCGTCGGTTGGTGGTCGAGGGCAAGCTCATCGCCCCATGGACCGCCGAACTGCAGAGCGCGTGGCTAAAGGCGACAACAGACTTTGACGACCGTGAGCTCGTGATTGATGTGAAGGGCCTTACTGCCATCACCGAGGACGGAGAAAACGTCCTAATGGAGATGATGAAAGCGGGAGTCAGGTTCCGCTCCTCTGGTGTGTTCACCAAGCAAGTCCTGAAGCGGCTCGCCCGCAGCATTCGCAGAAATGTTCAGGAGGAAAAAACATGACCGGCGAGCTTAAGTCTCGGCTGATTCGGCCTCGTTCGCGTCCGGCAATTCTGATGATGGCACTCTCGTTTTGTTGCGTAATACCGGCAGCGGGGCAATATCCCGCCGCAAGCTCTGGGGCAGACCAGGCTGGCGCACTCTTAGGAA
>PLJR01000366.1:11491-11709 GCA_003140295.1 Acidobacteriota bacterium | reverse complement strand
CTTGACGAGGCCATCTCCATCGCCGAGCGCAACAAGAAGAGCCACATCGCCAAGGTGGTCGCCACGGGTTTGTCCGAGTTTCAATCCGCCTCGTCGCAAGTGCCCGAAAACGAAGTCGTGGAAGCGGCCAAGCGTGGTCTCGACCGCTCCATCGCCATCGTGCATGCCGATATGAAGCGCGGCCTCAGCGGTCTCGCCACCATCGGTTCCACCGCGCC
>PLJR01000366.1:0-11368 GCA_003140295.1 Acidobacteriota bacterium | reverse complement strand
GAGTTGATCAACTACTTCATCACCCGGCGAAGCGGAAAGAAATAAGCCATGGCGCACTTCAAAGCAACCGCGGCACCGGTGATGGCGGCCCCCAATATTATTCCGATGGCCGACATCATGCTCGTGCTGTTGATTATCTTCATGGTCGTCACGCCCATGCTGCAAAAGGGTATGTCCGTGGAAATGGCCAAAGTTCCCAATCCTACGGACATGCCCAATGCCGATAAAGACGACGCCGTCATCGTCGGAATCTCGCGTAGCGGCGATATCTTCATCGGCAGCCAGAAAACAGCGCTCGATCAGGTGACCTCGCAAGTACGCGATCGTATCGAGAACCGGGTCGATAAGACCGTCTTCATCAAGAGTGACGGCCGCGCGAAATATGGCGACGTCGTCAAGGTCGTGGATGAAGTTCGCTCCGCCGGCGTTGACAACGTGGGACTGCTCACCGACAGGCTGGAAAGTAATCGCATTCCTCCGCCCCCGGCGTAGGCGCGGCAGCCCGCGGGTTCAAGCTTGGCAGTTCTGGCGCCGGCGCCGGATATGGTCACCGGCGCCATCGGTCCGATGTTTGCAGGCTGGTATCATACGCGGTGCGGGCTCTACCGGGAGCCCGCGTAATAACGGGTGCGGGCTCTACTTACAGCCCATGTAATAAAGGGTGCTCTACTTACAGCCCGCGTAATAAAAAGATGGCGAGTTTTAAGTTTTCATAATTGCGGGCCGCTTCACAAGTCCGCAAGAGGAGTCAAAAACATGGGAATGGATGTCGGAGGAAAAAAGGGCGGCGCAATGGCCTCCATGAACGTCGTGCCGCTGATCGATATTCTGCTGGTGCTGTTGATCATCTTCATGGTCATCACGCCGCTTACCCCCAAGGGTCTCGATGCGCTGGTGCCTCAACCGGCGCCTCCTAACCAGAAGAATGAAGATCAATTGCAGACCAAGACCATCGTCGTACAGGTGATGGACAACAATAAGCTGAAAATCAACGAGGAAGACGCCACCTGGGATTCGCTCGGTCCCCGGTTGAACGACATCTTCAAGCTGCGCGCTGAAAAAGTGGCATTCGTCAAGGGCGACGACACGGTCATCTTCTCCGACGTGGCCCGCGCCATTGACATTATGCGCCAGTCGGGCGTCGACAAGGTGGGACTGATCACCGCACGCCTGGAAGCTGGCCAGTAAACCAGCCGGCTCGCATTGCCCGGGCGTGTTGCCCGGGTGCATGGCCCCAGGCCCGTTGACAAAGAAGGCCCGTTGACAAAGATGCATCGCCGACCTTCGAGGGCTCAGTCCTTGCGGGCGGTTAGCTCTTCCCGCGCACGCGGGAAGACCTGAAAACAAAGTGGAGATGGAACGCTTCCCATGAACGCAAACGCATTCACTACGGCAAATCGCTTCAAGAGTTCTTCGGCGCTGGCCGCGATCGCCGTGCTGGCCGTTGTTTTTGGCGCTTCCGGTTGTGCCAAGCTCAAGGCTCGCGATCTCCTCAACAAGGGAGTCGCGTCTTTCCGCAATGGTCAGTACGACGCCGCGATTGAGGATTTCAAGCAGGCCAAGGATCTCGATCCCTCGCTTATGAACGCGCGCCTCTATCTGGCCACGGCCTACGCCACCGAGTACATTCCTGGCGCCCCTTCCGATGAAAACGTTCGCGTCGGCCAGCAGGCCGTCACCGAATTCCAGGATGTGCTCTCGGTCGATGCCGGAAACGTTTCCGCCATCGATGGTATCGGTTCCATCCTTTTTCAGATGGCGGGCACGCCGTTCACCCCGGACAAGTTCGAAGAGTCCAAGAAATATCACATGAAGCACATTTCCTTGAAGCCCGATGACCCCGATCCTTATTACTGGGTCGGCGTCGTCGATTGGACTTTGGCCTACCGCGCCAATGCCGAGATGCGCCAGCGCTACAATTCGGAAAATCCTAAGAAGCAAATCAAGGATGCCGATCCGCTGCCCGAAAAGATGCGCACCGACTTCACCCAGCAATATGGCTCGATGGTCGACGAAGGGCTCAAGATGCTCGACAAGGCCGTGGAATTGCGCCCTGATTACGCCGACGCTATGGCCTATCAGAGTCTTCTCCTCCGGCAAAAGGCCGACGAGTCCGATACGGCCACCCGCGCCTCCATCGAAAAACAAGCCGATGGCTTGCTCGACAAGGTGAAAGAGATCAAGCAGAAGGCTGCGGAGAACGCGGCGAAGTCTTAGCTAGATCTTCAGTGTAGTCCGGCACTCCCGGCGTCCCGCAGCGAGATTCGGGACGCCGTTTTGTTTCTCCGCGCCCGTTTCTGGCCGCTGCATGCGTGAGCCCGGTGGTCCGCCCAGCGCCGCGTTCACCACGGGGTGCGTCTAACGACCCTTACTGGCGCGTTTTGTGCCGATCGTCTTACAATAGAAGTTTGCAGCCGTCTTACCATAGATGAGCTGCACCAGATGGCGAGCATCGGCCCCCGTCCGAACATCGGTCCGCTTCTGGCGTACGCGTAACGATACCGATTCACGAATGGCGAACTTGAACAATTCCGCGTCCCCGGGACTGGTCGCGGTAACCCGCGCCTCCCTGGCGGAGCGTGGTCTGCAAGGCCGCTTTGCGGCTTTGCTCGACGTGGTCAGCCAGAATCGCCCCAACGAGGACGTGGAAATCTTGCGCCGCGCCTTCGAGTTTGCCGCCGAGCAGCATCAATCCCAAACCCGCGAATCGGGTGAGCCCTACCTTTCACATCCTCTCGAGGTCGCGCACATCCTGGCCGATTTACGCCTCGACGTCACCACCCTGGTGGCGGCTTTGCTCCACGACGTCGTCGAAGATACGCGCATACCGCTCTCTGAAATTGCCACCCGCTTTGGCGCCGAAACCTCCCGTCTGGTCGAAGGCGTAACCAAAATCAGCCGTCTCGGTCTGGTCTCGCCCGAAGCCCGTCAAGCCGAGAGCGTTCGAAAAATGCTCTTGGCCATGGTCACCGACGTCCGCGTCGTGCTGGTAAAGCTGGCCGATCGGCTGCACAACATGCGCACCCTGGGATTTCTCCCGCCCGAAAAGCAGGAGCGCATCGCGCGTGAAACGCTCGACATTTATGCCCCCATCGCGCACCGCCTGGGAATGGGAGCCATTCGTGGAGACCTCGAGGACTTGGCGTTCAGTTATCTCGAGCCCTCCGCATATGCCGAACTGCACAATACCGTGATCGCACGTCGCGAAGAGTTTGAGAAATTCCTGGCCGGCGTGCAGGCCACCATCCGGCAATCCTTGGTCGATAACGGCTTGCCCACCGCGGTGGATGGCCGCATCAAGCGGCTCTATTCGGTCCACCAGAAAGCGCAGCGCCAGAAGCGCACCGTCGATCAGGTTTACGATCTGCTGGCTGTGCGCATCGTCACCGATTCAGTCCGGAACTGCTACGCCGCCCTCGGCATCGTTCATCAGCTTTGGAGGCCGGTGCCTGGCCGATTCAAAGACTACATCGCCATGCCGCGGCCCAACCTCTACCAGTCATTGCACACCACGGTCATCCATGCCGGGCAATCTTTCGAAGTGCAGATTCGCACCGAGCAGATGCACCGTATCGCCGAGCAGGGTGTGGCCGCGCATTGGCGCTACAAGGACGGCGCGGGCGCCTCCGGCGGCGACGATCAGCGTGTCGCCTGGATGCGCCAGCTCATCGATTGGGCGCGCGAAATGCGCGAGCCCTCCGAGTTCCTTTCCACGCTCAAGGTTGATCTCTACCCCGAGGAAGTTTATACCTTCACTCCCAAGGGCAAGGTCCTGGCGCTGCCTCGCGATGCCACGCCCGTTGATTTTGCCTATACCATTCACACCGAAGTCGGCCACCAGTGCGTGGGCGCCAAGGTGAACGGCCAGATCGTGCCTTTGCGCCATCCCTTGGCCAATGGCGATGTCGTCGAAATCCTGACGCAGAAAGGCCACGGGCCCAGCCGCGATTGGCTCAGCTTCGTGCGCACTTCGCACGCCCGCACCAAAATCCGCCAGTGGATCAATCTGCATGAACGCCAGGAAGCCACCGAAATGGGCCGCAAGCTCGTCGAGCGCGAAGCGCGGCAATTCGGCGTCAGTCTCAAAAAAATTCCCGACGAGGATTTGCTGCGCGTGGCGGGCGAGTACGGGCGCGCCAAGCTCGAGGATCTTTACGCCGATGTCGGGTATGGCCAGTATTCGGCCCGCCAGGTCCTCGCAAAACTCACTGGACGCGATGCGGAAGAAAAGACCGGCGAGGCCGGAGAAAAACCCGCCCGTATCGTTTCCACCGTCAAGCGCATGCTTGGCATTGGCGACGCGGCCATTCTGGTTCGTGGCCACGATGACTTGATGGTCTATCGCGCCAAGTGCTGCAATCCCATTCCCGGCGATGCCATCGTCGGCTACATTACGCGTGGCCGCGGCGTGGCCGTTCACAACACCGCTTGCCCCAACGTGCAAAACCTCCTCTATCAGACCGAGCGGCGCATCGCCGTCGAATGGAGCGAAGCCGGCCACGAAACTTATCCCATCACGCTCCTCCTGCTGGCCAAGGATCGTCCTGGCCTGCTCGCGGATATGACCAAGGTGATCAGCTCGGTCGAGGCCAACATTCGCTCGCTCGAAAGCCGGCCCGACCATTTGAATGCCCGCATCGAGGCGGTCGTGGAAATTACCGATCGCACCCAGCTCGAACGCATCCTCAAAAATATCAAACGTATTTCAGGCGTGTTGGCCGTCGAGCGCGTATATCGCGTCTAGCGCGCGTCTATTTGCAGGGGAGCTTGACCCGCGTAAGTCGCGGACCGGCAGCCGGCGCCGCTCCGATCGCGCGGCTTAGTTCTAACCTTCTCATTCCCAACAAAGTGAGGGATCTCTCAGCCGCGCCCGAACCCAAGGGAATGACGGATGCCGCGTCGCTGCGCCGCCGGTATTAGTGAGCGTGAAAACCTTCGCTACCCGCTCGCGATCGTTACGCGCGGCCCACGGCGCCCAACTCCAGGTCGCCGCAGGTCTCCATCAGAAAAGCCCTCTGCAAGCCTGCTTCCGGTTTTTCTGTTGCACCTAACTTTGCCCCCGCTTTGGATCAACGTTCAGGCCCCTAACTAAAAGGGTATCGGCCAAACAGGGAGTTTCGCCGTTCGCCGCCGCCATAACTAAAATAGAGGTATGCTGAGCCCCATGCCTGAATCCCGCAGCGCATTTGCCCGCCAGTGCGCGCGCATTCCTCTGGCTGCTATGCTGGTCTTGGCGGCCGTCGCAGGCTGCGGCAACGCGCGGCACGCCGACACGACGCCGCTCGATCAGGGCGGCGTGTACTTCAAAGGTGTCGAGCGGCTCCGCCAGCTCAAAATCAGCGACGCCGAAGTGCAGCAACTTGTCGCGGCCCGCGCGGCCGGCCTCGACGATGACGGCAGCATCGAGCTCGTGCGCATCGCTCGTACCCGTCAGCAGCCTTTCGCGGCGGGCGACACCGTTGCCGGACTGCTGGGCGCGGGGTTCAAGCAAGGTTCCGTACTTACGCTGGCACGTCTGGGGCAACTCGAAAGTTGGGCCGGCGAAGCTCAGGCGTTGCACCTTTCGCGCTTGTCCGACGATGTGATTCTGTCCGTCGCCAAGCGGCGGGCCGCGGGTCAGCCGGTCCTCTCCACTCGAAAGATCGTCGATTTGCAAAACGTGGGACTCAGCCAAACTGAATTGATTGCCGAAATCAATCGCGGCGCCACTGACACCGAGGCCGATGACATCATCATGCGCCGTAATTACTACGCGGGCGGTCACACCTTCGTCCATCAGCGGGGAATGCGCCGCCGCTAGCGCCGCCCGAAGCTTGCCGCCCCCCCCAGCCATACGAACTGCCCAATTGCCTGTGGGAATATCGGCATTGACAAGGACCCCGGCATCCATTCGATTCACTTTTCGTGTCGACACCTCGACCCTGACTCCTTTGACCCCGCTTCAGCCAGCCGCTAGAATCGCTTCTTGAGCGCACGCACCCCAATCCGCTGCACCATCTTGCTTCTCGTCGCATTTCTTGCCGGCTGCACCGTTCCCATAGGGCCCGGTTTTAAGCACACTTCGCGAGACGACGCCATCGGCGAAGTTTCCGCAGCGTCCTCGGCGGTCACACCGCCCGAAGCCGTTTCGTCCGCGCCGGCAGCACGGACGCCGGCTGCATATATCCACGTGCATGTTAGCGATGAGCTCGTAAACATCGGCAATAGCGCGCTGTCCTATCTCGATGTCTCGTTGCCCGCGGGAAATTCCGTCCGGGTCGCTAACTTGATTTTTCGCGTCAATGGGCAGCAGATCGAGGCCGTCGCTCGTAACCCGGGTGCACCGGAACGTATCCCATTCGAAAAGCCCTGGAAACCGGGCGACGCGCACACGATTGTTTTTGATTACGATCTTCAGCCGAATCCCGGCGGTGGGGCGGCCGTTGCCGCTTCTGCGGCAGGCTTTTACATCACCGACCTCGCAGCCTTCCCCCATTGGCAACCGCCCATCGGCGCATTTGCTAAGGCGGATGTGCGTGCCGCCCAGGAGACTTTTGAAGTTTCTGTTCCTCCGGGATTTCTGGTGCTCGCGCCCGGCAAGGAAGTGGTTCCTGCCGGGACGACCGCGCAGTTGCAATTTCGCGTGACGCCCACCGATTTTCCGCCGTTCGCAATTGCGGGTCGCTACCGCGAGCGCACCACCACGACGAAAAATGCCGGCGTCGTTTTCTGGACTTTCGATCCGCTCGATGCGGCCGCAGCGCAGCAAGCGGCCGATCGCCTCGCTGCGACCTCCGCCGAATATGAGCGCCTGTTCGGCCCGCTTTACAACGTGCCGCGCGGTAAAGTTGCCGTACCGTGGTCGGTGCACGTGGTGGAAGCCCCCGCCCCAATTCCTCCGCTGGATTCTCAAATTGTCGTCTCTCCCGTTGCCGCATCGCAGCCGGATCCGGCAGCGGCTCTGTCGGCCCTGTCATTTCCACAGGGAATTTTGCTCGACCAGCGCGCCTTCGCGCGTGGTCTTACCTCTGAACCCGTGCTTGAGCTCGCCGAATACGAGCTGGCCCAGAGTTGGTTTGGCTGGCGCGTCCAGGTGGTTCCCGCCGCGCAATATTTGCTTCGCGATGGCCTGGCGCGTTTTGCGGTGCTGGCTGCCGCTGAAGCGCGCGACGGCGAGCCTGCACGCCGCCGCGCCATCGCCGCACTGATCGCTACGTTCGAGTCCTACCGTGCCGCCGCTCACCTCACGACATCACCAAGCGTACCGGCTAATTTTCCCATCGTGCCCCTCATTCCTCGCACACCGGAAGAACGCGCCGCTGGTGCGGCTAAAGCCGCGTTATTTTTTGTGGCCCTCGAGGAGCTCGCCGGCAAGCAAAACTTTTCACTGGCGTTGCACCGTCTCGTGCAGAATATGGCCGGAAGATCCGCTGGAGAGGCGGATTTGCGCTCGGCCATGGAAGCCGCCTCGGGCCGCAACCTGGCCGCGATGTTCCGCACCTGGCTTAGCCCCGCGGATATCCCCGCCGATTTTCGCGCGCGGCATCGCGCTCCATAAGGCTCGCCTCCAGGCGACTCATAATTTAAAATATTGCACCTTACACCAGGGAGGAAAACGTGAAAGAGGCCATCTCCACCGACCACGGTCCACGAGCCATAGGTCCCTATTCGCAGGCGATTCGCGCCAACGGATTCGTATTTGTCTCCGGCCAGATCGCGCTCGATCCGCGCACCCAGCAACTTGTTCCGGGCGACATTTCCGCGCAAACCGAACGCGTCCTCGAAAATCTCAAAGGCATCGTGGAGGCCGCCGGCTCCTCTATGGATAAGGCCGTGCGCACCACGGTCTTCCTCCTCGACATGAATGAGTTTGCCGCCATGAACGAAGTCTACGCCCGGTATTTTTCCAGAAGTGCCCCGGCGCGCGCGACGGTGCAAGCCGCCCGCTTGCCGCGCGACGTGCGGGTCGAGATCGACGTCATCGCAATCGCCTGACCTCCTCCAGGCCAGCGCTGCCAGCGCGTGCACTACGTGCACTGCTCGCATTTTCCCGGCATTGCTGCTCATCTCTATCGGCCAATTACAGGCCGTGTTAAAATCGCCTCCAACTGTGGGCCTGTAGCTCAGGTGGCTAGAGCGCGCCCCTGATAAGGGCGAGGTCGGTAGTTCAAGTCTACCCAGGCCCACCAATGTTTTCATCTAGTTAGCGGCAGTCGGTTTTTCCGCACTTGGCGACTGTGCCCAATTTTGTGCCACGCGCCGTTCAAAAACGGGTTTTACGATGGCGTCCAGGGCAGCTCGCTTTGCTGCCATCCGGATGTGCGAGTAGTATTCCAACATCTTGCGGCTCAAATGTCCTGAAATTGACATCAGAGTCTGCTCGCTCGCCTGGCCCTCTGCTAGCTTGGTAATGCAGGTATGACGCAGCTCGTGGAAACGAATCTTTAGACCCGCATCCTTCAATGCTCGACGCCAAGCTGTGCGCCATGATTTGATCGGCCGCAACGGCTCAATGTTGTCCGTGTCAGGCCTCTGGCAGTCCAGCCGCGCATTCTCACAAGCCGGAAACACGTACTCCTGTGGCTTCGCGTCCGGGAACCGACCTGCCCAGCGAATGAGAGCCGCATACGCTACACTATTCAGCGGAATGACCCTGCCACTACCCCCTTCAGTTTTAGTGCGCCCCACGGTCAGCGTACGCTCAAGCAGGTCTATCTGGCTCCAGCGCAGCGTCCTAATTTCATTTTTTCGAAGTGCCGTATTCAACGCGACAGACACAACTGTACCGAGCAAGAGGTTCGACTCACAGACCGACAATAGCCGTGCTTCCTCTTCCTCTGTTATAGCCTTGCCGACATTTTGGTCTGACTCCCGTTCGAATTTCACGTCGCCCTGAAGGTTTGCCCAGAGTTTGTATCGTTTGAGAATTTGCCGGAGGACCTGCAATTCCTTGTTGAGCGTGCGCGCCGAAGCATATTCCGATTTGCGTCGGGCCTGGTAGGACGCGATCCGACTAGCGTTAACATCGCAAATCAGCAGTGTCCCGATGGCCGGCCTCAGGTGACAACGTATAGCCACTTCATAGATGTCTTGCGTCCGCTGCGACAAGTGGGGCTTAACAGAACGGAGCCATTCGTCAGCGGCTTGATCGAAACGCGGGGGCAAAGTACGCCGCTTGATCTGGTTCCAGCTTTCCTCTAGCTCGCGTCGGCGGACGCGCTCCGCGTCTTTCGCGACGGTTTTGCTCTCGCTCTTCGAGGATTCGCGGATCGTGTGCCCGCCTAATCGAAATTTGTACCACCACACTTTTCCGCGCCTAAAGACGCTCATTTGTCCCTCCTAGGGCCGAGACGCATCTGCTTCCTAATTCGCCGGATTTTTTCATGATTTAGATAGTGCTGATGTCGCCACTCTTTATATTTCTCGCTAGACTGATATTCCTTCTTGCCGCACTTCGTTGAGCAATGGCGTGTTCCGTGCCGGCGAGCAAAGAACCAGCGCCCACAAACCCTGCACTCCCGGACTTGACTCAACCAACCTTGCTTCTCAGCATCGTGAATCAATTTAATTGCGATCATTTCCTGGAGTAGCGCTCCCGGCACGGGCGACACCGCCCAGTCGTAGGCCCGGCGCTGCGGAAAGAATGGCTTGAAATGCCCACGCTTGTCCTTCACTCGCGGATTAATACTGATTTGTTGGTATGCCGGATACTTTGCAAGCTCTTTGTTTATGAAATCGCGGAGCCACACAAATAGATCCCAATTCCGAGCATCGTTAGAGTCGCCGTGATCCGAATACAGTTCTCTCGCCATTTCCACGAATTGTTTGAACGCTCTGACAAGGTAAGCGATTCGGACCCTAGCCTCCGCATCGGCCTCGGCGGGTCCGTTTATGGTCAGTGGCCCAAAGGCTCGGCAAAATTCCGTCTTCCAGGGTGCCCACGGTTTGTCGCTCGGTCCGTTTAGCCAGTGCGTCAAAAATATCCCGCTTGCCTCGCCAAAGAACTTCTTCTCTTTCGGTTTGGCTTGTGTAGTCTTCATATACACTCTAATAAGACGACATAAAAACTACTACGACAGTACTAGAAAATCAATCAAAAGCGAGCGATATTTCGCAATGGGTCGCACTTAAAACTCCGAGTTAAGGAGGGATCAGTGGGAGATTTTTTCAAGGTAGATGAATTTGCAGACGCCGGTGGTTTTCGACCAGCAACAGTCAGGGCGTGGATACTTCACCGAAAGATTACTGTAGTGCGTTTGGGAGGTCGGGCGATAAGAATTCCGAAGTCCGAACTAGATCGCCTAATTAGGGAAGGCACTGTTCCAGCGCGGGACACTGCAGTGCCCACAGTTAGGGAAACGGACAAGGCTAGCCCACCGCAAGATCGCTATGGCGCGCGCGCGTCAGCGCATGTCGGCCGATTACGCTCTTGAGAAAGTCACCCAATCACCCGTTAGGGCGCCCGCTGTTGGCGTCAGCTTCCGCGTCGGCGAAAGTCGAGGGGGGAGTTGCGCCAACAAATCAGTCTATGGATCGCCAGCAGCTCTTCCCTGCTCAATGCGGGCCACTGGCCGCCCGGGCTGAAGTCAGCCTTCCCGTGGGCCCGCGGTCACTGCGAAATTTCGTACGGGTATATCTCGAGTTGCTGGCGTCATGAGCAGTCGCCCCACGGCACGGCCGCTCCCGAAACCACGCGCATACGTTTACACCGATAATTTTGGCGCGGAAGTTTACCGGAAGGTCCGTCATGAGCAACCGAAGCGTTTTGTCTGGGAATTCTTGAACGACGCTGGCCGTTGGACTCCAGGACTGAATGGCCGGCCACGGTATCTTTATCGCCTTCCAGAGCTAATCGGCTCGCCGGATCCTGTGTGGTTGCCTGAAGGCGAAAAGGACGTCGAGAGCCTTTGCGCGCTGGGGCTCACAGCTACCACCTCAGGCGGGGCAAATGACCCCTGGCTTCCAGAATTCGACAGGTATCTCGCGGGACGTGACGTCGTCATCCTGCTGGACGACGATGGACCTGGGTGGAACCGCGGGAATGTCTTGGCGGAAAAGCTGCGTCTCGTCGCGAAATCCTTGCGGGTGGTCAGCTTCACTGGCACCGGTCTCCAAGAGCATGGCGACGTCACTGACTGGCTCGAAGCCGGCCACACCCGGGAAGAATTGGAAGTGCTAGCTGACGCAACGCCAGTAGTCGACAGGGGTGAAGATTATAGCGTCGGCGTGGATTCGACGCAGACGAAAGCGGCAACCCCATCCTCCACAGCGGATATGTCGGACAAGGTTTTGGATGGAAGGCTTGGCGAAATTTACCTGCGTCGGATGGCCCGTTTCCCGATCGCATATGCATGGCCTGCCCTGGTCACTGTTGCCGGCGCACTGGTAG
>PLJR01000348.1:4988-5112 GCA_003140295.1 Acidobacteriota bacterium | reverse complement strand
TCGAGGAAGCGATCATCGTCAGCATTGTCATCATCGTCTTTCTGTTCCATTTCCGTTCTGCGCTGATCCCCATCCTCACGCTGCCCATCGCCGTAATCGCAGCCTTCATCCCGATGTACTACCT
>PLJR01000348.1:4797-4941 GCA_003140295.1 Acidobacteriota bacterium | reverse complement strand
CTGTTGGACGCCGCCAAACAAGTTGGTCCCGCCATTTTCTTTTCGCTCGTAATCATCGTGGTTTCCTTCCTGCCCGTATTTTTGCTGGAATCTCAGGAAGGCCGCATGTTTCGGCCCCTCGCCTGGACCAAGACCTTGGCCGTG
>PLJR01000348.1:0-4792 GCA_003140295.1 Acidobacteriota bacterium | reverse complement strand
GCTTCTCCTCCGTCCTGGCCATCAGTCTTGTGCCTGTACTCATGACTCTTCTCATTCGGGGAAAGCTGATACCGGAATCGCGCAATCCCATTTCCAGGATTACCCAGGCCATTTATTTGCCCATTTTGCGGCTCTGCTTACGCTTTCGCAAAACCACCTTGCTGCTGAATCTGATCTTTTTGGTGGTCACGCTGCCTCTTGCTTTTCATATTGGCAGTCAATTCATGCCGCCCCTTTTTGAAGGTTCGGCGCTCTACATGCCCACTGCCCTTCCCGGCATCTCCATCGGCCAGGCGTCGCAGTTGCTCCAGGAACAGGACAGGATTATTCGCACCTTCCCCGAAGTCGAAACCGTATTTGGCTCCATCGGACGCTCCGACAGCGCCACCGATAANNGAAAACCGTCTTGATATGGAATTAACAGGCATCAAAACCCCGCTCGGCCTCAAAATTCAAGGACCCAGCCTCGACGGCATCCAACAAGTCGGCGCCCAGGTTCAGCAGATACTCTCGGCCATTCCTGAAATGCGCTCCATTTTCGCGGAACGTGTTTCGCAAGGTTTTTATCTCAACATCGAAGTAAATCGGGCCGAGGCCGCCCGTTATGGACTCACGATTGCCGACGTGCAGCAGGCGGTTACTTCAGGCATCGGTGGAGGAATGATTGCCGAGAATGTCGAGGGCCGCGAGCGCTATCCGGTAAATGTCCGCTACAACCGCGATTTCCGAGATAACGTCGAGGATTTGCGGCAGGTTCTAATCGCCACCCCCGCCGGCGCTCAGATTCCCATCTCCGACGTCGCGAAAATTTCATTTTCCCGCGGCCCTTCCATGATTCGCGACGAGGACGGCGCGCTGACCGGCTACGTCTACATCGACCTCAATACCAAAGACTATGGAGGCTTTGTCACACGCGCTACCGATCTGCTTCGGCAAAAACTGGCCTTGCCCCCGGGTTTCACCTACAAATGGTCGGGCGAATACGAATTCGAACTGCGCGCCAAAAAGCGCCTGCAATTAATCGTCCCGATCGTCTTTTTCGTAATTTTCCTGCTCCTCTACATGGTGTTTCATTCCGTCACCGAGGCGGCCGTGCTGATTTTCCCCACCATCTATGCGCTCACCGGCGGTCTGATTCTCCAGCGGCTGCTCGGCTACAATTTCAGCGTCGCCGTGTGGGTAGGCTATATCGCTCTCTTCGGCATCGCGGTTGAAACCGGCGTCGTAATGGTCGTGTACCTGCACGAAGCCTTAGACCACCGGCTCAAATCGGGCGCCGCCGTGCATCACGAGGACATCGAGGCAGCGGTGATCGAAGGCGCGGTGCACCGCCTCCGGCCGAAATTGATGACGGTCTGCGTTGTGCTCGCGAGCCTAATCCCCATTCTCAGAGAAACCGGCGTCGGTTCCGATGTTATGAAGCCAATTGCCGCTCCCATCGTCGGCGGCATGATCACCTCGACCATCCATGTCCTCATTCTCGTTCCGGTGTTCTTTGCACTCATGAAGGAACGCGAGCTGCGCCGCGGCACGCTGCAATCGCACGATCGGCAATAAGTATGCCGGGAAGCATATCGCCCATGGATTGGCCTACCATCCCAGGCCCATTGGAGGTATATATTCGGATTGGTTATCCATTAGTCTGAGGGGTACGTCTAATACTCGGGAGGACTGCATATATATGTCGCATCGTTTCAGACTTTTGCTGGTTACCGCGGCGGCTTTGACTTTTTCTCCCGCCGTTTTTGCCCAAACGAATCAGCCGGCTGCACAGGGCGCGAAATCCGCCGCTGCAGCCAAGAGCCCGACTCCGTTTTCAGCGCACGACCTCAGCGGTGTGTGGAATGCCCTGCCTAGCCGCGCCCATGATGGATCGTCGTGGGCCAAGGGAGATCCGGAGATGACGCCCTGGGGCCAGGAACGCTTCAAATCCACCAAGCCCTCAATCGGACCGCGCGGCGTCACGCTCGCTGAAACCAACGATCCGGTCTACAAATGCTTCCCGTCGGGTACGCCTTACGTGTACTTCAATCCTTTTCCCCTACAGATTGTGCAGACCCCGAAGGAGGTGATCATGCTGTACGAATACGATCACTCCGTGCGCCACATCTATATCGATGGACGCAAGCACCCCGACGATATAACGCCCACCTACATGGGCCACTCCATTGGACATTGGGATGGAGACACGCTGGTCGTCGACACCGTCGGATTCAATGGAAAAACCTGGCTCGATCGCGTCGGCCATCCCCTCAGCGATCAGATGCACATCACCGAGCGCTTCAAGCGCGTTGACGCGAACAACCTGCAGCTCGATCTCACCTTCGACGATCCCAAGTCTTATCCCAAGCCCTGGTCGTCGCAGATGACCTTCCGGTTGCACCCCGACTGGGACATCATGGAGCAAGTCTGCATGGATAACCGGTCCTTCGACGAATTCGAAAAATAGACTTCGCCACGGAAACGCCACACAGTCTTCGACAGCTTTGAAAAATAAAAATGCGCGGTGAGTTCGTCACTCACCGCGCATTTACCTGCCTGAAGCACCGCTTACCGTCTACTCCTTAACGGCGACCGCCACCGCCGCCGCGCGAGGCCCCGCCACCTCCGCGGAATCCACCACCTCCGCGAATTCCACCACCTCCACGGAAACCGCCGCCGCGGAACCCGCCCCCAGGCACCACGCCATGTCCGTAGGGACCATGGAACTCTCCGAAACGATGCACCCCACCGTAGTAGCCGCCGCCATATCCATAATAAAAGTACGGCGACCCGTATATCGCGAACGGCGAGTAGTAGCTCCATCCGAACGGGCTATAGAAGATTCCGCTCCCCGGTATAAATGTGTAGGAGTCGAATCCGGCATCCCAATACCAGCCGGGGCCGTACCAGCCCGGACCGGCGTTTACGTAAGCGCGCGCCGCGTCGATGTTGGCTTCCGAAAGATATCCCGCCCGCAGCCCTGACCAGCGGTAGAAATCGTCCTCGTACTGCCTCGAATCGAAGCCCTTAGCGCTGAGCTTGCCGGAAGAATCAAGCGTAACCTCGTGATCGCCGCCTACTGTAAGCTTCCGATCGGTGTAGACCTCCGCTTTGCCCTTGAATACGCGAACTTGGTTATGGGCGGCGTCGAAGTCATACAAGCCCTTCTGCACTAACTTGGTACTCACTCCGTTTTCATCCACGCGAATGTTATTTTCCTTATGGATGTCCGCCACTTCCAGCAGCGCGCGCCCCTGATCCACTTCCACTTCCGTATTCGCCAGGTCCGCGGAAATCATTTTCACCGCGCTATTGTCCGCCACCCGCAAAATCACTCCCGGCGTCAGCAGAATCTCTGCTTTGCCGTTTTGCGTCGTGAGGGTTTGCCCATTGGCCAGTTCCACCGAACCCACCGATTGCGCGTTCAACTCCTGGTCGCCAATCGCCGCTTGGCCTTCCACATAGTTCACTGTTCCGGGCCGGCCCGCGCGTCTGGTTTCGCCCTGGCTTTGGCTCCATGCCGGAACGCACAAAACCGTCGCGAGGAAAAAACCGCCTAAAGCTGCCCACCTTGGTGTTTTCATTTCTTGTGCCTCTTTCATATCTGTTTCTATATGATTAGATGCGGTTCACCTCCTGGGCGTCGCCGCCACCCATAGAAACAAGTACCTATAGAACAATAAGTTACAAGGCGCGGCCGGGTAGCCGTATCTATTTGTATTGTGGCCCCCAATTTGGCATGATATCGACCGGCTCAGATTTCCTTAGGCCGGAGGTTTCCTCCATGGCCAATTCCCCTTCACGCCGTTCCTTTCTCTACCGCCTGGGCCTATACGGCGCGGCCGCGCCGGCCATGTCTACGCTCACGTCCCTGGGCTGGCCGCAAAGCGCTCAGGCGCAGGCTCCCGCCAACAACCCACCCGCAGCAAATGCAAAACCGAAAAATATCTGGAGCCACGACTACTCCGCCCAGAAGGGCGACATCAAGCTCTACCTGTTTCGCAAACGCCTCGGCGCTCCCCAAGCCGGGCAGCCCGCTTTGCCGGTCCTGTTTCTGGTGCATGGATCGTCGATATCGTCCCGGCCCAGTTTTGATCTCGCGGTTCCAGGCCGCGGTGAGTATTCGCTCATGGATGTGTTCGCGCGTCACGGGTTCGACGTCTGGACCATGGATTTCGAGGGTTACGGAAGATCGTCAAAAGCCGCAGGCAACTCCAACATTGCCGACGGCGTCGAGGACCTGAAAGCCGCCGTCGAGGTGGTGGCGCGCGAAACAGGCCAGCAGCGCTTTCATTTTTTTGGCGAATCCTCAGGAGGCCTGCGAGCTGGCGCGTTTGCCATGGCCATGCCCGAGCGCGTTAATCGTCTCGTCCTCGCCGCCTTTACCTACACCGGTGCGGGCTCTCCCACCTTGGCCGACCGCGCTAAACAGCTCGAGTTCTATCGCACTCACAACACGCGTCCCCGCGATCGCGAAATGATTCGCAGCATCTTCACCCGCGACAAGCCCGGCACCTCGGACCCCGCGGTCGGCGACGTCCTGGCTGACGCCGAGCTTCCGTGGGGCGACTCCGTCCCCACCGGAACCTACCTCGACATGACTGCAAATCTGCCGGTGGTCGATCCGCTCAAGGTCCACGCTCCCGCGCTGATCGTACGCGGCGAATACGACGGGATCGCGACCGAAGAGGATCTGGTCGCATTTTTCCAGAAGCTGCCCAACCGCGACCGCCAGCTGGTGGTATTACCCGGCATGGCTCATTCCTTGACGATGGGCGTCAATCGCCACCAGTTTTGGTACGTGATGCAG
>PLJR01000273.1 GCA_003140295.1 Acidobacteriota bacterium | reverse complement strand
ATCGGCGTCGTCGGAGGATACTTGGCGCGGAAGGCCGCGACCGCTGCTGCCCGAGCCGCTTGAGCCGCGGGATCGGCGGCGCGTCCTGCGCGCCCGGCTGCGCCTGCCGGCGGAGCCGTCTGCACTGGACCCTGCCCGCCATGGCCGGGAACGCGCGCCGCTGGAGCTTCATCGCCTCCGCCGCCTCCTCCACCTGCGGCGCCGCCATTCTCGGTTTCCGGTGAGTGAGGCAATTCGGCGAGAAGTTTGCCGGTCTTCGGATCGTATTTTCGGACGTTGCCGATCCCGTGGACGCTGTTACCAAGGTAAACGAAGCCTTTACTGTCGACCGCCATCCCGTGGCCCTGCGGCGGATCGAAATAATTGATGACGTTCCCGTCTTTGTCGATGTGGATCATCGAAGGGGGCCGCGCACAGCAGTCGGTGCCGTTGATTTCCGCATCGAGCTCAATATCTCTCAGGTCATTCGGGCGGTCGTAGACCCAAACGTTATCGTCCTTATCCACGGCCAATCCCGTGACACCACCCATCTTCCACTTGTTGGGCAACGTCTTGGGCCAGTCCGGATCGAACTTGTACTTAGGCGCGGTTAGCGTCTGTGCTCCTAGAGCAGCAGCTAGGGCCAAAACACAAAGTCCGCATAACAGGGCGAATGTCCGTAGAAGGGGATCCTTGCTCATGACAAACCTCTCTTGTCTCAAGTAACTTGGCTATCGATGCCGGGGCGGAGTGTACTTCCTGGCGCGGACAGCGTCAACGCGCATCGGGGGTTAGCGGACACGCACGCGAAAGGGACAAACCTCGGGCAGGCGGGGCCCGCGCAACTTACCCACATGCGCTCGTGGCCCCGTGCCAGGACGCTTGCGGCGGCGTGTGTCTGCGCGAAGGAAGTGCCGGACGCACATTCGTAAGACCACGGGCTAGTGCAAACGATCGGCGAAAGCGCCCATGGATACTGTCACCAGCTACTACTAAGAAAGTTGCGAATCCCGATAAGACTGTGAGGTTCCTACTTCAGGCGAAGGAACAAGTCCTAGTAGAATGGCCAATCATGACCCCCTTGTTCAGAGTGCCGGCGCTATGTACGGACCAGGGGATGCCACGCCGTTGCCACCGCCTTCTGGAGCCACTCGACAATTCAATGTGTCCGGGTCATCTGTCGTCGCTCCATTGCTTTCTCCGACAGGCGCTCAGTGCGCATCTATCACCATTACTCAACTCGACTGCATTCTTGAAATGCGCTGTAATGAGGAAGTTGTCGTGCCCTTCGCGAAAATCGCGTTGAGTAGTGTCGGTTCAATCATTGGAGCATTCCCTAAGCCTCTGTTTCCTTGGCCCCGACTAAAACCCACCCTGACGATTGGTAACGCATCTGTTCCGCGAGGTTGGGAGTACGAAGTTGGCTATTGGATCGAAGGCGGTGCCCATCACGTCATCATCCCGCAGGCAAGCCGTTCTATCCGGAACGTTAGTTTCTTGGGACCGGAAGATGAGATGGTCGTCGTGGCCCCCTCGACAACCGTGGAGCTTGCGTGGGGCGAGCATGAAGAAATACCCGTAGCAAAAGTCGACGCGAGAGTGAGCTGGCGGTCGAGACTCGACGGCACTTGTGGATAGTCTGACCAAAAAAACAACTAGCTGGGGAAGCAGCACGCTTGACACGAATTGCGACGGCGGTTAGATTAACCACCAAGCAAATTGCCATAAAGAGGACGAGGAAAAAACTTATGCCTCGCGGGACTATGGGAGCGGTTGCCAAGCGCACGCGGACTACGCGGCCCATTACGGGTGCGCGTACGTTTACTGGCGCCGGCGGGGGCTGAGCGTAAACAAAGCAAGCGCACTGCGATCCCGCCGCCAGAAAGAAGACTGGCAGGCGGTTTTTTTTTGTGTTGGCGAATGCCATAGCAGAGATGCCGAACAGAGAGGGATACGCGCATGACACTGGAAAGAGCGAACAGCAGCAGGAAATGGCGAGCCGGGATACTGGGGGCGACCGGCGCGGTGGGCCAGCAGATGATTCAATTGCTGGCGGGCCATCCGTGGTTCACCGTGGCGGAACTTGGCGCGTCGGAGCGCTCGGCGGGCAAGCCTTACCGGACGGCGGTGCATTGGAACTTGAATGGCTCTTTTCCGCCCGCGGTCGGCGACCTGGTGGTGAAGGCGGCCGTGCCTCCGCTGGAGTGCGATTTCGTGCTCTCCGCGCTGGATGCGGGCGTCGCGGGGCCGATTGAGGAAGAGTTTGCGCGGGCCGGCTATCCGGTGATCAGCAACAGCAAGAATCACCGCATGGCCGAAGACGTGCCGTTGGTGATTCCGGAGGTCAATGCCGATCATCTGGACTTAATTGCCACGCAGCGCGAACGGCGCGGATATACGAGTGGATATCTAGTGACCAATCCGAATTGTTCTACGGTAGGGCTGGCCATGGCGCTGGCGCCACTCGAGCGAGCCTTCGGGGTGGCGGAAGTTTTCGTAGTGACTATGCAGGCCATTTCGGGTGCCGGGTATCCGGGAGTGCCTTCGCTCGACATCCTGGACAACGTGATTCCGCATATTGGCGGCGAAGAAGAAAAGGTGCAGACTGAGCCGCGCAAGATTCTGGGCCGGTTGTCCGGAGGAGCGGTGAAATTTTCCGAGATGAAGGTGAGCGCGCACTGCAACCGCGTGCACGTGCTTGACGGGCACACCGAATCGGTAAGCGTACGGCTGCGGCGTAGCGCCTCACTTGCGGAGGTACGCGAGGCGTTGTCGACATTCGCGGGCGAGCCGCAGAAGTTGCGGCTGCCTTCGGCCCCTGCGCATCCGATCGTCGTTACCGAGGACTCCGACCGGCCGCAGCCGCGGCGCGACCGGGACGCGGGGAACGGCATGTCGGTGGTTGTGGGGCGCATTCGGCCGTGCGAAATTGCCGACTTCAAATTTACGCTGCTCGTGCACAACACCATTCGCGGGGCTGCGGGAGCGGCCATTCTGAACGCCGAACTGCTGGCGGAGCGCGGCGACTTGCCCCATCGGGACCGGGTGGAAGAGCGTATCGCGGCGCAGAATCGCGCATGAAGTACCGGTATCCCCTGATTCTTAAAACGACACAAGATTCGTTTTTTTAATCCTTGACGGGAGCGAAAGCCTGCTATAGAAGCACGCGCAACTCAATCTTTGTAGGTCGCGTCCTGATCGGGGAGACGGGCTCGAAGTTGATGCGAGCGTTTTTTAGCAGAGAGCGCCGGAGCGAGATCAGCGGGAAGTGGAATGAACGCCCAAAAGGAATAGATGCTGGAAGAAACGATGGTGTGTGGAATGAGTCATGGGCTTCCCCCGCGTGATGGTCGGAGATGCGGGACTAGCGCAGGGGAAATTGAAAATTGTACCGATCAAGAGGGAGCGGCAGGAGCAAATAGTTGGCAGGCGGCCAGAAAGCGCGGGGGATTCAGCTTGACAGGGATTTCCGTAAGGTGATATACGCAGTGGTAAGTTCGGCCCGTACCGAATCTTTGCTAGCTATCTGCATCTAGCAGTTGGACGGGGAAGTGGTGTTGCGAAGTGATTTTTAGATGTTTGAAGAAATTCGGTGTGTAACGCTTCGCGCGTTAAAAGGGGGGGGTACCTATGAAGTTCGTGTCTTCATGCCTTTTGAAGAGGGCAATCCAAGTAACTACTTTAAGCGCTGGGCTCTTGTTTGTATGTCTGTCCTCGTTTGCCCAAGGTAATGCGGGCCGTATTCTTGGATCGATTACTGACCAGACGGGCGGCGCGATCTCGGGCGCCACGGTCACGGTGACCGATGTGCAAAGAGGCGTCTCCCGTGCACTGACCACGGACGACTCGGGGGCGTTCAACGCTCCGAACCTGACCCCGGGCACGTACAAAGTGCGCGCCGAATTCAAGGGGTTCAAGGCCGTCGAGCGTGACAATGTGCTGCTGGAAACCGGCGGCGAGGTGCGCGTAGACCTCACGTTGCAACCTGGCGAGCAGACCCAAACAATTACCGTGACAGAAGCCCTGCCGCTGGTGGAAACCACCAACGCGGAGTTGGGTGGCACGTTGCAAAGCGACATCGTCAACAACCTGCCACTGAATGGCCGCAACTTCTCGAACCTGCTGCAACTGCGCCCCGGCGTCACGATTTATCCTGGCGGCTCCGGCTGGGCCCAGAGCACCAATGGGATGCGCGCTCACGATAACGTCTACATGGTGGACGGTATCAACGGCAACGACCCTTGGATGGCCCAGGCCGTGTGGGATTCGGTCATGGCGTCTGGAGATACCGGAACGCTCATCTCGATTGACGCGATTGACGAATTCAAGACCGAGGAAAATCCGCGCGCTGAATATGGCTGGAAGCCCGGTGGAATTGTCAACGTCGGAATTAAATCGGGCACGAACGCTATTCACGGGACCGCGTATGCCTATGGCCGCGACGGCGCGTGGGATGCGCGTAATTATTTCAACCCGGCTCCGAATCCGATTCCATCGGTGCAATTGGAACAGTTTGGCGCCACCATGGGCGGGCCCATCAAGAAGGATAAGCTGTTCTACTTCTTGACGTTTGAGGACCAGCGTTACTCGGTAGGAAGCACGACGCTCATTACGGATCCAATTACGGCCCCTGGGGTGTTCAATGGATCGACCCCGACGGCGATCGTAAATTCGAACCTTCTCTCTGGTTGCCAAGCCGCATTGGATGTTGGAACGCCGGCAATGGCGGCAGCGGGAACTACTCCGGGAGCACTGACAGCCGTGAGTGCTCAATTGGCCGGGATTACGATTGGTCCGGGGGTTGCCGGCGCGAACGGCATCGCTGGTCCTCATCCCAATGGGACTTGCACGCCGGCCGCGAATTATCCCGGCCTATTCCCGGTGGTCTCTGGTACCAATTCAACTGGTCAGGGTCCCAACACTGTTCCCAATGGCTTGCCCAACACCAACCGGATTGACTCCGGACTGGTAAAGATGAACTACCATATGAACGACAAGAATTCGATAACCGGAATGTATTACATCAGTCCGGGGAGCGGATCTTTGAATGATTCTCCCAGCCAAACGAATATCCTATGGGAGACGAATCAGTACGCGCGATCCCAGGCCTTTGCCGGCAACTGGACGTTCACTCCCAGTTCTTCAGTGGTGAATGAAGCCAGGGTGGGCTACTCCCATTATTACCAGGTGTTTCTAAGCAACGACTCCACCCAGAACCCCGCAAACTATAGCTTCAACGGCAGCACCTATAGCATCTTCACTGGCCAGACCAATCCACTCTATTTTGGATTCCCCGGAATCAGCCTCGGAACCGCAAACTTGGGCTTTAGCGGCTCTCTAGGCGCAAGCTGGCCAAAGATCGTGGGTCCCGACGGCGTTTTGCAGCTTACCGATCACATCTCGTACTTGCGGGGCAAGCACGCGCTCAAGTTCGGTGGCGAGATTCTAGACAATCAAAGCCAATCAAACGTAACTGCGAATGCGAAGGGTCCCATAGGATTCGACAGCGTCCAAGACTTCTTCAACGGCTTTCCTGACGGACCTCCGGGATGTCCGCAACTTGGTGGGTGCCCCGGTGCCTCTGCTGCGAATATCCTCACCGGGAGTCTTCTGCGCAACTTTAGCTATCAAGGCTACGCGCTCTTCGTGCAAGACGACTGGCGCATGACTCCGAGGCTGACGGTGAACCTCGGACTGCGCTATGAGATGTCAACCATTCCGACGGAGAATCGCGGACTGGTTGCAAATATGACGTCGATCACCCAAACCATCCCGGCTTCAATTCCCAATGCTGCAGCCGCCTACGCAGCTGGCTTGAGTAATGTTTTCTTTACAAAGAACCCCACGCTCACGAATTTCGAGCCGCGGATTGGTTTCGCCTGGGATCCGTTCCACAACGGCAAGAC
>PLJR01000007.1:10830-10994 GCA_003140295.1 Acidobacteriota bacterium | reverse complement strand
GTGCTGCCGGGCAATCCCGCAGCGGCTTTCATGTGCTTTCACAAACTAGTGCAGCCCGCTCTCTGGCGTCTCTCTGGCCGCCGCGAGACCGAATTGCCAAAACTGCGCGCCCGACTCGACGGAGAACTGCACACCCGTCCTGACCGCCGCTACTTCGTCTTCGC
>PLJR01000007.1:10489-10794 GCA_003140295.1 Acidobacteriota bacterium | reverse complement strand
CTTTGGGGTGAAATGGTCGACGTGGAGGTGTTGGATTGGCACAGCATATTCGGATCTGCCTCTCGAAACGCTTTCGAGCCGCCACGCCTTCACGAGGCTCTAGCGCACGTTAACGGCTGACTATCAGATGGGTATGCGTAGTCGGCGTAATAGGTATCCNNCCGGTTATATAACCTGTATTGATTTTGGCGCGGAACGGCTCTCAGCCGAGATCAGCGGGTCCTGCGGAGGTCCTTCCAGGGGCCGCCATTTACGTAACGCTCCGGATATAGGACCTTCGACCGCGGGTCTTCTGCGGTGTCGAG
>PLJR01000007.1:10331-10468 GCA_003140295.1 Acidobacteriota bacterium | reverse complement strand
ACGGCCGGCCGGCCCAGCACCCATGCAAGTGCCACGCGGGCGGGACTCACGTCATGCCGGCCAGCCACGTCCTTGAGCGTTTCCACGACGCGGTAACCCATCTCCTTGTCAAAAGGCACGAACGAACCTGCCTCCGC
>PLJR01000007.1:0-10285 GCA_003140295.1 Acidobacteriota bacterium | reverse complement strand
TGCGCCGTCACGTATTTTTCCAATCCCAGGCACTCCTGTTGCATAATCGCGGTGGCCGCCTGCCATGACATTAGGTTCGAGAGCCCGATATAGCGGACCTTCCCCTGGCGCACAAGATCGTCGAGCGTTCGCAGGGTCTCCTCGAGCGGCGTGTTACTGTCCCATCCATGCACCTGGTAAAGATCGATATAGTCGGTCTGGAGCCGTCGCAGACTCCCCTCCACTTCGCGCATGATATTCACGCGGGTCGCGCCGCTGTGGTTGAAATTCTCGCCCATGGGCAGCCGGACCTTGGTAGCCAGGACGATCTCTTCCCTTACGTCTTTCAACGCATTACCCACCAGGGTCTCGCTTTCCCCGAGGCTATACACGTCCGCCGTATCGATGAAGTTGATTCCTCTGTCCAGGGCTAACTTCACCATCCGCGTAGTGTCCTGTTGACCAAGGTTGCCCATGTTCATCTTGCCGCCAAACTGCATCGTGCCCAGAGCTACCTCGCTCACAATTAGTCCGGTATTCCCTAGTTTTCTATACCTCATCTCGGATTCTCCTTCGGTTCCAGATGGAAATCGCGATAGCCATCGCGGCTTGACGCTCTATTTTCATGTCTAGGAGGCATAACTCCTTCTCCATGCGGCGATGCGAAAGTGACAATGAAGTCGGGCTACCTGTGACCTCCGCCCCCGTGAAAACCACCCCCGCCATGGAACCCGCCTCCACCATGAAATCCGCCACTAAAACTCGAGTGTCCGCGGAAGGAATTCGCTCGAACTGCGCCGCCATGGTCAAAACCGCTGAACGCACCGGAGTGCGTGCCGGGCTGGCTGTGTGGGGCCGCAAGTCCACGTTGCGCACCTGCAAATCCTCTTGCGGCTGTGCCGTTACGAATGTTCCCGGCGTTGCGCGCGAAATTGTTTCGATTGACGAACGTCCGACTATGGGAAACGTAAGTATTATGGTTATAGATGACCGCGTGGTTATGCCAGTCGAATCCCCAATGATGCCATCCCCAGCCAAAGCCGCCGAAGTAGCCAATTCCAAAGCCTACACCGAAGGCAATTGCAGGGCCGCCGATGAAAATTCCGGGGACTGGGTACCATCCGGGCCACACCGCTAGTGGCGTACCGTACGCCAGCCAAGGATCGTATTCAGGCACATAAACAACCTCCGGATCGGCTGGTTCAACAACGATCGTCTGCCCTTGTTTCGTTACGGTTTGCTGAGCTGTGCTCTTCAGATTTCCCGCCTGCTGCGCGCGTTGACGCATTACCTGTACGGCGTTCATCACATCCTGCTGCTGATTCACGTAGGCGTCTCCGAGTGACGAAGTCCAGGAGAGGTTCTTGTCCATGTTGGCGAGCACAGAAGGAAATTGCGTGAGCGCCTTGACACTAGGATCCCAGGGCTGAGTATCTACTTCTTCGCCCAGTTGTTGGCCCTTTAAATCAGGATGCTGCTGCATCCAGCGATCTGCTTCCACAACTTCGGCGGGAGATGTTGAGGCAGCTAGGATCTGCGCAACCAACGCATCCGGGTAAAGCGCAATCGGCGCTACCAGTTGCTGCAATTGCTCTGGAGATTGCTGCGCGGGTTGAATTGGCGCCGGCACGGCAGACTCGTCTGTTTGATAGGCGGATCCTGCTCGCACCGTGGCTAACACAAGTGAAAGCATTACTAACAATGCCAAACTCTGCTTTAGGATTTTCACGATGAGCTCTCCTGGCTCCGCAGAATTCTTACGAGATACGGATTTGGTTCGAAATGTCATTGCCAAGCTCGGATCACTGTACGTGCCGCCAGGTGGCATCGGGGTCATAGGCGGTCATGGCTTCTGCAAGCTTTGTTGTGTCGGGACCAAGATCCTTTTCGTAAATTATCCCCGCTCGGTTGACGATGAACGTCATCACTCCTGAGGAACGGTACTCCGCGGGATAGGCAATGAAAGCGAATCCTGCGGTCATCCTTCCATTGATAACATAATTGGTGGTCCCGCCCGGTGCATGACGTCCTTGGCTAGTCAGTATCCTGAAAAAATAGCCATTGAATGGATACCGATCTCCGACCTGGTTATTTGCGCTTTTTCCGTCCGCGTAGGCGATGAGAGGGCTGATCGGGCTCCCGAACCCATTGTAGGCATCTTGCCAGTACAGACCATTGTGCCGATCTTGATCGCTGACCAGCTTCTGCGCGAATTGCTTTGAGAGGTCCCCCAGCGGTAGCGCAAAATATTGCTTTTGCGCTTCAACGAGGTCACCGCACGCATCAATGGCAGCTAGCTCATTTTTACCTATGCGGCGGAAGAGGATCTCATTCTTCCCTGCGGGGGTGTCGAAAGACCAGGAGCCGTTACGGTTCACCAAGGGAATCGGAAACGGCCAGTTCTCGGCGCCGACAATCAGCGTTATTGTTCCATCCGGTTCTGTCACAAACCGATGCATCTCCTGGTACTTGGCCACGAAGCCGATCCGAGCATTGGCGTCTTCCGCTGGATCTCCGGAGGACAGGATCTCTTTTCCAGATGGTCCGAGAATGCTCAACGGAGATCGGTCGTCGTGTTTTTGCATCGCGTCAAAGAAGGCGCGGCCCGCATCTTCTGGGGACGCAAAGGTCCGTTGCCCCGGCTGTTGGGCGAACATTGCTGAAAATGAAAAGCCCAAGAGAAGCACGAATAGAACCGGGCCGCCGAATCGAACAACACTCTTTTTTTCAAATTGAGCAACAATTGACTTTTGCTGAGGCATGGCGTTTCTCTCCATTTTGTCTTGATTATCGGCTCCTGCGTGCGGCCGTTTGGCCGCACGCAGGGCGACAGCGCTATTTCTTAGAAGGGTCTGGAGGGAATTTCTTAAACATCTTCTCCACGCCCTTGTCGAGGTTGTCGATATTCTTTTCCGATTTGTTGGAGAGTGTGTCGCTGACCGAGCCGCGCCAGATCAGTGTCTTTGTTTTTGTGTCAAACAAGTCGACGACCAGTGTCCCGACTTTGTAGTTCTCTGTAGTTGTAGTTGCGTCGCCAAATCCTCCCCAGCGCCACCCTCCGCCGAACTTGTTGTAGAACGTGTCGAGCGTCTGCTGATCGCGCGTAGTCTCCATGGCCACGAGGGAGAGGTCCCCGTCCGACGGAACCTCCGTAAAACCTTTCGCCGCCAAAGCAGTTTTCACCGCACCTTTGATTCGATCGACCATCAGCGGATCCTGCGTCTTGATCTGCTCCCAAGAGTAGGTTTTGTATTGGCCGAAGTTTGCGCTGCGATCGTAGTCAGTCTTCACCTGCTGTGCGGACAACGTGCCGGCGAAAAGCAACATCACTCCAACCAGGACGAATACGACTCTTCGCAATTTCATGGCTCCTCCTTTCTCTTTTGCGTTCTGCTTGACTTTCTGACGCGATAACAATCATCGCTCACGTATGCGGCCGGTTGTGCAGTAACCCACTAGTTGCCTCTCTGTTGTGCCCTATCGTGGCCGGCACGTGTTCCTGGGCTTCGGCTGCCGCTTGACCGACCCTCTTTTCATACTGGGATTCGGGAACTGCGCTGCCGTCCGGGTTCCCTTCGTCAAACACCTTCGCCAGGAAGTAACGATTCCCGGATTTGTTGAAGAGCAATTCGCTCTTGCGAGGCGCGGGCCCCTGTGTGTCCTTAACCGCAAACAGAGCAGACACGGAGTCATCGGCGCTGCTGATCTCCATGAGTCTCAAATTGGTGTTGTCCAGCATGCGCACGACGTATTTGCCCGCTGGAAGCTTGGCGTCCCCAGCATAGAACTGAAATGGAATGTTAACTTCGAGTTCTCCGGTGATCTGCGCGTGCGCTTTGGCCGGGTGAATCGATAGCGCAAAAACCAGGGCAATGACTAACGACAGTAATTGGCCATATTTTCTGCTGTTATCGTTTGGGTGAGCCTTGTCGATGGATTCAGTGAACATCGTCGTTTTTCTCCTTAAGTTTGTACTTGTCACGGCTTGATTGACTTCAAGCCACACAAGGGAATGGGCAAGACGGTTGCCAAACATTGATCTGTAAGTGACCGAAAATAGAAGCGACGTATACGCATGTTGCGTGTGAATGCCAACCCGCGGACACGATGTTCTAATTCCGACGATCGGGGCCAATTTGTCGTTTGTTTGCGTATCGAACGGCTTCGCGAGGATGTTCGCTTTTTAAGCACAGCTACACCTTATTATTCCTGTGGCAGTTTGTGTAGGTGGGACGGCTAGGTGAGATCGACCATGCCAGGCGCGACTCAGCCGTTAGAGTTGAGCAAAGTTAAATGCCCTGCCAAGGGGTCGCACATACTGTGAGAGCTGACAAGGGATTTGCTTACTCTTTACCACAGGTTCGAGCAGGTAGGTGGGCTCCGTCTGTCTCTTTCATGAAGTCATGTGGGCATCGGGGCTAAGATCGATACGCACGAAATCCCCGAGTGTCAGTTGGCCACTGGCATCACGAGCGGCCAATCAGGACGCCTGTGATGAATACCAGAGCTCCGCCGAACGCAACCTGAATTGCCGCCGAAGCAGCCGGTGTATCCATATAACGGTGCCTAACCCAGGTAATCACTCCTAGTTCTGAGAGAACCACTACAAACGCGATGATGAGTGCCACTCGGAATTCCGAGATCAGAAATGGGAGAGTGTGACCGATGCTCCCCAGAGCCGTCATCCCACCGCAGACCAGGCCCCGTATCCAGGGATGACCGCGGCCGGTGAGGCTCCCATCATCCGACAATGCCTCCGCGAATCCCATGCTAATGCCCGCACCTAATGAGGCCGCTAAGCCAACCACAAAGGCATACCACGTAGTTCGAGTTGCGAATGCCGCAGCAAAAACGGGCGCTAGAGTCGAAACAGACCCATCCATCAGGCCCGCAAGGCCTGGCTGTACGATCTGCAGCACGAAAAGGCGGCGACGCGCTCGGTCTTCGTCGTCTCGGATTTGCGGACTCAGGTTCTCCTCAGTGAGCGCTGTGCGCGGTGTTCGTGATCAAGTTCTTCCTGGGCCAGGTCATCGAGTAACTCCCGAATGCTCACGTCCGTGGCTCGGACGGCAGCTCTCTCGTAGAAACGACGCGTCTCGACTTCGATGGCGCTGGCTTGCTTACGTACGCTGTCTAACCCAAGTGGGGGCACAAGCCATACAGGCATGCGATGCACGAAACCTCTGACATCTCGCCGCCGGATGAGGGGAATATGATCTCCGAATCGCTCCCGATACAAGGAAAGAAGCCTCTGCCGATGAGTGGTCTCATCGGCTCGCATGGCATCAAATATGGCCGCAGAAGTCGGAAAACTGTCGCGCAGGCCCTCCGAAAAATCGGCATAAACTCGCTCATCTTCCTCTTCAAGGGATATAGCTAGCGCCAGAATTTCTTGCCCAGACAAACTATCGAACTTTTTCATAGGCGCCTATCGTCAGTTGGAATTGTCGCTCACCAATTTGCCGCAACACTCGGGTCGCTCCGGTAAGCTTGACCGATCCCACCCGCCACCGAGGGCCTGAATCAGCAAAACGGTGCTTGCCATCCGCCGACCCAAGATATTCACGGCCGTCACTTCGTCGGAAAGTGCAGCGCTTTGCGCAATGGTCACTTCGAGATAACTGGTGACGCCGCCCTGGTAGCGCGTGTTGGAAAGTTCTAGGGAGCTCTGTGCTGCGGCAACCGCTTGATCCTGCACGGTGGCCTCATTTTCTAGAACCCTTAAAGCCGCGAGGTTGTCTTCCACTTGCTGAAATCCGCTTAGCACACTTTGCCTATAGGTTGCGACCTGATAATCGTAGGCCTCGCGCGCTTCGTCAGTAAATGCGCGGCGTCTCCCCACGTCAAAGATAGTTCCCACCGCTGACACTCCCACGGACCATAGCGCGCTTGGTCCAGTGAAAAGGTTGGTGATGTTGGAGCTTTCAAATCCTCCCGAAGCGCCTAAATTAATCGCAGGATAATAGGCCGCTTTCGCGACTCCGATCTGGGCATTCGCTGCGGCTACTCGCCTCTCTGCAGCTGCGATGTCCGGGCGCCTCTCCAACAGCTCCGAAGGCAGACTGACCGGAATGGGTGGAGGCGGCGCGGTGAGAGGCAGCGGCGGAAGGCTGAACTCCGCGGGAGGCTTTCCGATAAGAATTGCAACCGCGTGCTCGTACTGCGCACGCAATACGCCAACATCGATGGCCTGCGCGCTGGTCGTTTCGAGCTGAGTCTTCGCCTGCTGGACTTCGACTTCCGAGGACATCCCTCCCTGGAAACGACTTTCGTTCAATGCCAGAGCCTGCTCGTACTCCTTGACTGTAGAGTTCAGAAGCTGTTCCTCGGCGTCCAGGCTGCGGGCTTCAAAGTAATCAATCGCCAAATCAGCATGCATACTCAGATTGACCGTCGCCAAGTCTGCCGCGCTGGCTTGCGCTTGCTCTCGAGCCGATTCCACGGTGTGGCGAACTCGTCCCCACACATCAACCTGGTAAGAGAACTCGAACGGCACCACCAAATCGTTGTAAGTGATGCCATCGAAGACCGAACTCGCGGGCGGACGATTGCCGGACACACGCTGCCGAGTAGCCGAAGGGCCTGCAGTTATGGTCGGGTAATAGTCGGCCCGATCGTAGCGTAAAACCGCGCGCGCTTCCTGATACTGCGCCTCTGCGGCTTTTAGATTCTGATTCGATACATTGACCTGCTGCTCGAGCGCATCAAGCTGAGGATCTTGGAATACGGTCCACCAATCACCACCAAGGTTTTGGTCGTTGGGTTCGGCAGTGGTCCAGTTTCCTGCTTCTTTGTAGGCGGAGGGAACTTGCGCCGCAGGAGTCCGGTACTTAGGTCCGACGGAACATCCGGCGAGCAGCAAAACTGCTACGAATAGCACAGCCTTCCAGATTTCTTTAGGCAGCATCTCAACGAGAGTCTTTTTTCCGCAGGATCTCATTTGATATCCCCCGGCAGTGTTACTTGGACAATTTGGACTGTCTCTCCCGAAATTATCGAATCGGGCGGGTTCACAATGACCTGATCGTCCGCCTTGAGGCCGGAGACAATTTCGATTTGATCCCCGAAGTCGTGGCCAGGGGTGACGGCCACTAGCGCTACCTTTCCGTCTCTGACGATGCCGACATGTAAACCTTCGGAGCGAAAGAGAAGCGTATTGACGGGAAGCAGGTACGTGGAGGCCTGCGTAGGAACCTGCAAGTGGATTTCGGTGTAAGAACCTGTAAGCAAAGTGCCTGTGGGATTGTCCACATCGATTTCGATCAGTAAGGTGCGGGTGGTCACATTGATGGCGTCGGCGGTGCGAACCAATTTTCCCTGAAAAGTGCGTCCGGGGAACTCGGCCAGAGCCAGGCTTGCAGTCATACCGACCTTGACGCCTTGCGAATATTCTTCGGGAACGTTTACGTAAACACGCAACGTGCCGGGTTGCGCGATGTGAAACAGATCCGTTTTTACGCCGCCGCTGCTGCCTGAGTCGATTAGATCGCCGATGTCCGTGTTACGTGCCGTTACAACGCCATCGAACGGAGCGTAAATCTTTTCAAAAGACTGCAGCGCCTGAAGCTGTTTGACGTTGGCCTCATCCGCTTCAACGATCGCCTGGTTTGCGTTGTACGAACCTACGGCATTGTCGACGTCCTGCTGGGCAACGGCATTCGTCTTGATCAGTCCCTGGTAGCGGTTCTTGGTGATCTCGGCAAGCGCGAGATTCGCTTTCGCCGTGTTGAGATTGCTCAGCGATTGTGCCAACTGCTGGTCGACCTCCGGAGCATCGATTATGGCAAGCAGCTGCCCTTGTTTGACGTGCGCACCGATATCGGCAGACCAGCTTTTGAGATACCCGGTGGTCCGTGCATAGATGGGTGAACTGATGAAGGGTTGCACGTTTCCGGGCAAAATTATCTCCTGGGCGGGAGTAGTTTGTTTTGGCGATACAACTGAGACCTCAGTAACAGCCACCTGCGAAGTTTCGACTCCCAACTTTCGGCCGGCTTTAACGCGTGACCAGATGCCCGATGCCAGTAGGCCCGCGGTCAAGATCAGCGCGGCCGCCAGGACCAACCAGCGCCCCCGCGTGGCCTTTCGTGTCCCTGTATCACTCGATGGGCCGGACTCTCCGGCGATTCTTTTTCCAACTTCAATTTGAGGCGACATAGTAGCTCCCATTAAACGTGCTCCCTAACGCTCACTTACTGCTGATGGCCGCCTGCCGGCGTGAGCCCTGCAGGAGGCTGAAAAACGCCGGGACAAAAAAGAGCGTAGAAGCTGTCGCGAAAAACAGTCCGCCGATGACCGCCCGGCCGAGAGGAGCGTTTTGTTCTCCACCGTCTCCAAGCCCGAGGGCCATGGGCACCATGCCGATGATCATGGCCAGGGCGGTCATCAAAACAGGCCGAAAACGCGTGAAGCCCGCTTCCAATGCTGCACCGACCGAATCGCTTCCTTCCCTCATCTTTTCCGCGGCGAAGCTAACGACCAGGATGCTGTTCGAGGTTGCGACGCCCATGCACATGATGGCTCCCATGAGTGCGGGCACGCTCAGAGTCGTGTGCGTCACAAACAAAAACCAGGCGATCCCCGCCAGCGCCGCAGGCAGCGCCGAAATCATGATGAAAGGGTCCAGCCACGATTGGAAATTCATCACGATCAGCAGGTATACCAGCACGATCGAGAATGCCAGGCCGCTCAAGAGTCCGATGTAGGACGCCTGCATGGTCTGAACCTGCCCACGAACGACGACCTGCGAGCCACGCGGTAATTGTTTCCGAGTGGCATCAATGATCTTGTTGATGTCGCCAGCCACGCCACCGAGGTCGCGTCCGGTAACCGCGCCAAAAATGTCAATGACCGGGGCGATGTTGTAATGAGAGACCACGGCCATTCCCGTTCCGCGTTGCATGGAGACCAGGCTGGCCATAATTGATGGCGGAGCTGTCGCGTTTGTACCTGTGACCGGAATGTTTTGTATATCCTGCAACGTATCCGCGCGGTATTGCGGCGTCTGGGTGGCGATTTGGTAGCTGACGTGGTCCTGGGGATCCACCCAAAACGACGGCGAAGTCTGGAAGCTGCCACTCAGCGAGACCAAGAGATTTTGCGCAATGTCGTGCGCACTGAAGCCCAGTTCTTCAGCTTTGGTGCGCTCCACTCTGTAGCGCAGGTAGGGCTCATCGAAGGGCTGCTGAATCCGCAGATCTGCTGTTCCTGAAACGTATTTCATCTTCTCGAGCAGCGTGTCCGCGTAGAGCCGGTTTCCCGCTAAGTCGTTTCCTACAACCTGAACATCGATGGGAGCGGGCAGGCCAAAATTCAGAATCTGGCCAACCATGTCGGCTGGCAAGAATGCGAAGCTCACTCCCGGGAATTGTTTTGGCAGAGTCAGACGAAGTTCGTGAATGTAGTTGTCTGTGGGATGGTGATTGGCGGAAAGAGTGACAAGAACGTCGGCATCCGATGTCCCTACCGGGGCCGAATTACTGTACGAGAGATTGATGCCGCTATAGGGCAGACCAATGTTGTCGATAACGCTCTGAACTTCACTTGGAGGAATTTCCTGCCGAATAAACTTCTCGACTAGATCGCACAGATTGGCGGTTTGTTCGATGCGCATTCCCGTGGGAGCTCGCAGATGAAGTTTGAAAGTGCCGCTGTCCACACTGGGGAAGAAGTCTCGGCCTAACCAGGGGATCAGAATGGCCAGGGAGCCCAGGCAGCTCGCAAAGAATACAATCAGGAAAGCCGTGCGGTGGTGAAGGCAGCTCTCCAGCAGCCCGCGATAGTGGTGCCGGAATCTCTCAAAGGCTGCCTCAAAACGCTTTTGAAGCCGCACCAGCGGATTGCGGCTAGCGGCGCCATTCGTCTTGTTGCTATCTCCCCGCAAGAGGTATTTTGCCATCGTCGGGACGATCGTCCGGGAGAGCAAATATGACGCCAACATAGCGAACACGACTGCTTCGGCGAGCGGCACAAAAAGATATCGCGCCACACCTGACAGCAGGAACATCGGGGCAAACACGATGCAGATCGATAGAGTGGATACCAACGCGGGTATCGCAATTTGCGATGCGCTGTCCAGGACAACTTCATCCATGTCTTTGTCTGGTTCGGCGTTGCGATTTCGGTTGATGTTCTCGACCTCGACAGTGGCGTCGTCCACGAGAATGCCAACCGCTAGGGCGAGTCCGCCGAGTGTCATAATGTTGATCGTTTCTCCGAGAGCGCTGAACACGATGATGGAGGTCAGGATCGCCAGTGGGATGGAGGTCGCGATGATGAGCGTACTTCGCCAACTGCCCAGGAAAGT
>PLJR01000128.1 GCA_003140295.1 Acidobacteriota bacterium | reverse complement strand
AGACCGGGGGGTGGGGTGTTAACATTCTTGTCAACAGCGCCAAGAGCGCCGCAAGCATGCCTCGCGCATCACGTCACGGTAGACGGTGGAAAGCGAAGCTTGATGCTCGCTTCGCTCCGCTATCTCGACACGTTCGTGAAGATGGACGGCGCGGACACCCTTCAGCGCATCTTCGATCCGATCAAGATCGTCCGCGAGCACGCCCTCATAGCCCGACCACTCTTGCCCAACAGTGAGCGAGTGGCGTCGCGTCTTGCATGTGCGTACAGCCGATCTTCACGACGTCCTTCCATTCCTCGACCTTCGCAGCGATTGCATCATGCAGCGCCTTAACCGCTGGGATAAGCCGTTGCTTCACATTGACCGCCGCCGCGATATACATGGCCGACGGAAAGGAGTCGTTCGACGACCGGGACATGTTGACGTGGTCGTTGGGGTGAACCGGCGTCTTGTTCCCGAGCGGAGTACCGGCGATCTGGCAGCAGCGGTTGGAGATCACCTCATTCACGTTCATATTGAATTGCGTGCCGCTGCCCGTCATCCACACGTGCAACGGGAACATGTCGTGATGCTGACCTGCGAGGATCTCGTCGCAGACTAGTGCGGGTCTTAGAATGAGAATTGGAGCGCGGTGTTTACTTCCGATATCCAGTGGACTTTCTCATTGTCGAGACAGAATGGCTGACATATGCAGTCGTTGGTTTCAGGGAAGTGTGCACCGCGCGGGGGCTGTTGTAAGAATTGCCGGGCCGTCCACTTCTTCGCATAGAGGACCATATTTCCGGCATCCTCTGTACGCTCGCCGAAAAAAATAACGGTGCTGCCTTCCATTTTTTGTAACGTCAAGATCGATGTTCTGTAGAGCATGAGAAGCACATCGTACCAGTTAAGGTTGATCTTACGAATGCCGATGGCGGTGCGGACGAGCAGAGTTCGAGGTTCTTCACGACTCTGATGCACCTGGGCCACAATTTGTTGGGATTTCAGAATGAGGATCGTGGGAAGTATTGAAGAATCCGGTCGAGCTTCCTTCACGCGAAGCGTGGCGCGCATCACGCCCCAAAGCGTAACGTCTCCATCGAGCTGGATATCACTGGCGCTAATCGTGGAAGTCTTGGCCATCATCTTTCCTGAATGACTGGATTGTACTGCCATTGTGGGATACCGTGTGGCTTATTCATTAGCAGGTTACCAACGAAGCATCGGCCCACTCGCATCGTAAGAATCGGCACCGAAGATCGCCGCGCGACATGCCTCGCCAAGTCTCTCTGGCAAGCGAAAAAGTGCGGAATGAAGAAAGCGGCTCTATGCGTCCAGCCTGAACCTTGTCGATGCCAGCGTGTACAGACGACGCCACACAAGGCGGTTGATCGTTAGAACGATGAGCGCCATCAACATCGTACCGACCAGAAGGACAGGATAGTTCCCTTTGTCCGCAGCGCCACTGACTACGGCACCTAATCCGGTCATTGAAAACGTCTGGCCCTTCAAATGGAAGTATTCGGCTAGGATGCTCGCGTTCCAGGCACCCCCCGACGCAGCCACAAAACCGGTGATCAAATAAGGGAAAATTCCCCGCAAAATAAGCCGCCGCCATCGTTCCCATCTGCTGAATCGGAAGACGCCGCAGACTTCTTTCAGCTCTGTTGGGAGTGCGCTGGCCCCGGCGATGACGTTGAACAGGATGTACCACTGCGTCCCCAGAAGCATCAACACGATCGAGCCAACCGCAAGCCCCCCACCGATGCGGGCTAGGAGCAGAATAATGATCGGGAATAGGGCCGTTGCTGGCACCGAGGACACGACCTGAACAATCGGCTGAATTGCGGCCGAACGCCTGGCGTTAAGGCCGATCGCTACTCCGGCTGGGATGGTCCACAACGCCGCGATCAGCAAGGTGAATTCGACTCGTAGGAACGTAGCGCCACCTCCCACAACGATGCTGCGCAGCTCCGAACGGGTCACTAAAGCAGTGAGTCCCGTCATTTTCACGACGGCGTAAATGATGCTGAGGGATACAGCAACCCCGATCACGTACGCGACCCAACGGGCCGCCGGCGTCGGACGACGCTCTTCACCACGTCACGTCCAACCCCTGGCAAATCGCAGATTAAGCCGTTCACGGGCCGGGTCGATTAACCTACGGACTATCAGCAGGAGTACCCGTGAGCTTCGCAATAAATCGAGAACGGGCGAGCGCTGGGTCCGTGCGCTCTGCACTTGTTCGAACTTGAACTTTTCCGCCCAGATAATGACGGGACGCCAGATGAGCTGGTCCATGAGCACGATAACACCGATCATCACGAGCAAGCCCCGGACGATCGGTCGCGTATCGGCAGCATTCGCGGCCGTCTGGAGGTAGGATTCAAGTCCGGGAAGACCGAAATCGCGTTTCCCCAAAACGAACATTTCGCAGGCAATTAGGTAGAACCAGGCGCTGGCCACGGAGATCATCGAATTCCAGACAAGTCCAATGGCCATAAACGGAAGTTGCAACTGCATCAATCTTTGCCACGGACTCCAGCGATAAACCTCGGCGACCTCGTGCATTTCGCTCGGAATTGATTTGAGCGACGAATAAACGCTAAAGGCCATATTCCAAGCCTGTCCCGAGAAAACTAATAAAATGGCACCGAGTTCTATCCCGAAACGCCGCCCAGGAAAAAGGCCAACCATAGCAAGCATAACGCCGGGCAGAAAGCTCAGTACTGGAATGGACTGAAGCGTGTCGAGCAGTGGAATCATGATGCGCTCGGCCTTCGCGCTGTATGCAGGGACATATCCGTAGACGATGCTGAAAACCAAACTGATGAAGTACGCAATCGCGATATGCACGACGGAAAATATCGCGTACGTCGGCAGCGCACGAGGGCGGAGGTCGATATTGGTTTGAGGGCTGATTGGCGTAAGCCAGTACCGCGTCACCGCGAGAAAGGCGTAGAACACAGAGAAGGCGGCCAGAAAGATCGGCAAGTCCTTGAGCAACGATGGGGTGGCCTGGGGAAAAATTCTCCACGACAGCACTTTGGCGGGATGGCGTCGCGCAGGTCGCGGCGTCATCTATGGGCCGTAATGTCTTCGTTAGTGCGTTCGTTGGCTTGGTGGGGCCGCATGGTGCCGCTTTCGGGGTCGTAGCTGAAAATCTCGGCATAACGGCCCCAATTCAGGGCCGTCTCGATCTGCCTCTCAACCTCTGATTCGGTAAAGTGCTCATCCAGGATGTCGTGGAAGAATTCGAGCGGCATCACATGGTCCGACTTACTTTCGAGCGCCGACTTCATTTTTTGAAGCAGGGCTATATGACCGAGCGCCGCCTCACGGAACAGTGATTTGCGGGCAGAGATGTCGGCCTTGGCAAAAGCCTCTCCCTCCGGCGTAGTCTTCACATCCCATCCCTTACTGCATGCCCTCACCGTTTGGTACCGAGGTGCGGTCCGGCACGCAATCGCGTATCGCTGGTTGACCATCGGCGTGGGTTTCGCGAACTTTGTAGTCGCCATGTTTTTGACCTTTAGCGGCGTGATCGGCGCCGAGTTCCTGCCCCATCTTGATGAGGGCGCTATTTGGGCGCGTGGCGAACTAGCACCCAGCGCACAAGTCTGACGGAAGGCTCCCGATTCACCGACAAGGTACGCATTATCTTTGCCTCATTCCCAGAGGTGAAGACTGTTGTATCGGAAGCGGGACGGCCCGACGACGGGACCGACACGGGCGGCTTTGGCAACACCGAGTACTTCGTGGATCTAAAGCCAAAAGATAAGTGCCGGCCGNNCCCGGCGCATTCTGGGATTTCTCCCAACCGATTGAAGATAATGTGAATGAGACCGTCAAGGGCACCAAAGGCGGACTGGCTGTCAAGATCTACGGTCCGGATCTGAACGTCCTTGAGCAGACCGGCGACAAGATGGTCTCCGTCATGCAGCACATTCCCGGTATTACGGACGTCGGTATCCAGCGCGATACCGGCCAGCCGAATCTCAATCTCACGGTTGACCGCCAGGCCGCTGCGCGATTTGGCATCAACGTGGCTGATATACAAGACGCGGTGCAGACGGCGGTGGGCGGAAATGGTGTGAGCCAGGTCCTGCAAGGAGAGGCGAGGTACGACGTCGTAGTGCGCTACCAGGAATCCTACCGGAACTCACGGGAGGCCATCGCAAACATTCGACTTCTTTCCCCGTCGGGAGAGCGGATTTCTCTGGCCCAACTAACCAAAGTTGAAGTTAAGGACGGCGCCTATGACATTTACCGCCACGGAAGGAGCCGCTACGTTGCCGTGCGGTTCAACGTCCAAGGTAGAGACTTGGGCAGCACAGTCCATGACGCAATCGAGCAGGTTGGCCAGAAGGTTATGCTGCCGCAGGGCTATCGCCTCGATTGGTCGGGGGAATACGAAACGGTTGTGGGAACCAGCGTTGTTTGTGCCTGAAACGTGGCCACGAAGAGAAGCGCGATGAAGCTTCAATTGCTCGCCTGGCGGGCAAGAAATCTTCGGGGGCTGCCAGTCTGGTGTTTGTATTGCTCAAGGAGCAGAGAAAACGCACGCCGTCTTTACGAGGACGCCGGGCGGCACGTGCTCGTCGCCGATACTGTGGAATTCTGGACCCCAAAGCCTGCCGCAGGGGGTCGTGCCGCGATGGCGAGACACTGGCTTATACTGCTATCCGCAATGTGTTTGCGCCTGCTCTCCGTCGCCTTTCTTGCTTTTCTTGCGGTGTCTAGCGCCTTCGCGAATGCCCCACAGGGGATTCCGCGCGAGTTGGCTCGCGAGCGGGCCGCCGTAATCTCCGGCGTACGGTACCGGCTGTCCTTTGTGCTCACCCCACAGGCTCCGACGACATCAGGGACCGTAGAGATTCGCTTTAAGCTCCGAAGGGTCCGCTCTGTGCTACTCGATTTTCGAGACGGGATCATTCACAAGATTTCTCTGAACGACTCCCCCATTCCAGCGAAGATGGAGAACGGGCACATCGAGCTGCCAGCCGCCAGGCTTCGAGTAGGAGACAACACCGTCCGCGTTCAGTTCGCCGCTCAGGTTGCGCCTGCCGGAAAAGCGATCACGCGGTATGAAGACCGCGACGACCATACGGAATACATCTATACGCTTTTCGTCCCGATGGACGCGAGCATGGCTTTCCCATGCTTCGATCAGCCCGATTTGAAAGGGCGCTTCAAGTTGCAGGTAACCGCACCCGAGAATTGGACGATTATCTCGAACACGGCTGTCGAGAACGCCGCCGCCCTGGCCGACGGGCAGCGCAGGACTACGTTTGGCGAGACGCAGCCGATCAGCACTTACTTGTTTGCCTTTGCTGCCAGGCCTTTCCGCAAACTAAGCGGTTCTGCCGGCTCACCCGGGCTCTACGTTCGGCAGTCGAAGCTCAAGAGTGCTCAGGCCGAAGCCCCTGAGGTCCAACAAATTGCCGCGCAAGGAATTTCCTACCTTTCGAACTTCTTCGCGCAACCATTTCCTTTTTCAAAGTACGACATGGTTCTGATTCCCGGCTTCGCCTACGGTGGGATGGAGCACGCGGGCGCCACCTTTCTGCGCGAGGAGTCCGTCCTTTTTCGGTAGCGCCAACGCATACCGATCAATTAGGCCGCGATATCCTAGTCCTGCACGAACTGACCCATCAGTGGTTCGGCGATTTAGTGACCATGCGCTGGTTCGATGACCTTTGGCTAAAGGAAGGATTCGCGCAATACATGGCCTATCAGGCGCTGGCGTCCCTGAAACCGAACGAAAACATATGGAAGCGTTTTTACGAAGCCACTAAGCCGGCGGCCTACACGATCGATTCCACCGACGGCACTACACCTATCTATCAAGATATTCCGAATCTGATGGACGCAAAGTCCGCTTATGGAGCGATTGTTTACGACAAGGCTCCGGGCGTGCTGAAACAGCTCGCCTTTGTGTTGGGTCCCGAAGCCTTTCGCGATGGCTTACAGGGGTACTTGAGGGAACACGCCTACGCAAACGCCGATTGGAGCGACCTGGTGCACTCATTCGAAGCGGTCTCCGGCCGGCCTCTCGACCAATGGCGCGATGTGGATTCGTCACCGCGGGATGCCGCAGGTCGACGTCGCGTGGTCTTGCGACGGCAATCGCTTGAGCCAGCTCTCTTTGTCACAAAAAGATGTGCTTGGCACCGCTGGTATTTGGCCGATCACGACTCAGATACTGCTGGATTATGGGGAAAACAATCCGGTACGGATGCGTGCGCAACTGAATCAGCGAACCATGGAAGTGCCCGATGCTGCGGGGAGGCCCTGCCCTCGATTCGTGTTTGTGAATGATCAGGATTATGCATATGGGCGCTTTCTAATCGATGCGCGTAGCCAAGAGAGCGTGATGAATCAGCTTGGCGCGACGCCGGACGTATTTCGCCGTACGCTGTTCTGGGGCTCGCTCTGGGAGTCCGTGCGGCAGGCGGACTTGCCTCCGCGCACCTACATCACCTTGGCGGAAAAGTTTTTGCAGGCTGAGACTGATGAATCGCTCGCGCAGGGTATCCTCTCCCATGCCATCACTGCCCTACACCGCTATGTGAGCGACGACACTCGCAGTCACTTTGTCCCTGTGCTCGAAGCAGCCGCCGCAAATCAGATGGCACAGTCGCCCGATCAGGGCCTGCGGATTGTATGGTTCCGAGGCTTGCTTAGACTCGCGGAAACACCTGCGGGACTTGCCAAACTGAAGGCTCTGCTCAATGGCCAACTCTCCGTTCCGGGCGTAGATCTCCGTCCGCTCGACCGCTGGAGTATGGTGACCGCGCTGATCGCCCTGGGGGACCCGGAAGCGGACGCCGCACTCAGCGATGAAAAGCGGCTAGACCAAAGTGGAGATGCCCAGGAATATGCTTATGTCGCCGAAGCGGCACGGCCTAACAGCTGATCTAAGCAGAAGTATTTTGAAGACTACCTGCATGATTCGTCGCGCCCAGAAGACTGGATAGAGCAGAGTCTAGCCGCCTTCAATTATTGGAACCAGTCGGCACTGACCGAGCCGTATTTGCAAGGGGCGCTGGAAGCGCTGTCACAAATCAAACGCGACCGCAAAATATTTTTCCTCGTTGATTGGTTAGACGCTTTCCTCGGAGGACAGCAATCGCCGACCGCACAGGCACAGGTTCACCGATTTTTGAAGACTGCGAATGTTGACGAGGACCTGCAACTGAAAATTTTACAAGTCGTGGATGAACTAGACCGTACGGTGGCTATACGGCAGAAATTTCCTTAAGGATCCAGGAGCGAGAAGCACTGCAGGCTTGGGCGCCACAAAAACGCCAGAAGCTTCTCCGCAGCTGGCGCTNNCGAGCCGTACCGATTTCTTGCGGACCACAGCTAGCGCGATGATGAAGATGTCAGCTGGGGCGCACTGTACTCCGGCAGCTTGCCATTCTTTTCGCTCGTGCGCCGAACTTCCAGCTCGTCAAACAGGATGGATGGGCTGATGACGGTCGTGGGGATCCCGGTCGCGCGATTGCTCACGAGAGGATCGTTTCCAGCCGCGACGATGTCGTTGCGCAGGGAGCGCGTGTCGAGTTGGTCTGTGAAGATTGCGCCGCGGACCAGCTCTTCGTGCCCATCCTGCACGTAAACGCGGTAGAGCAGCACCGGATCGAACCGTAGCGAGGGCGGTCCCGCCCCACGACCCGGCCCCGGCCCCGCTTGCGAAAGCGAAAGTATCTCCGCGTAATAGCCGTAGGGCTTGTTCTCCTCATGGCACATGTCCAGCAGCTTTTTCTTCAACTCCGCCGGCGAAAGCGACTGGCTCGGCTGCAGGATCAGATTGCCAATGCTGGCGCGCGGGGCCTGCCCGGGCGCTGCGCGACCATGTCCATTGGACTCCGGAAAATCGCGGATCGGCTGGCGTCCCAGCAAATAATTCATGAGTTCGCCGTTCTCGATCACGGAGACCTTCGCCGCGCGCACTCCCTCATCGTCCACTTCATAGCTCCCGACGAGCGACTTGCCCTGAAACGTATTCGTCGTCGGATCGTCTGTCACCGATAAAGAGGCCGGCAGGACGCGGCTCTTGTAACTCGAGGCGAAGCTCCCCGCCGTGCGCGCTGCGTCGCCGGCCCTAGGCCGGACGCCGACAACGTTATTGCCGATCAGTGCGGAGACAATGTCTGCCGCCGCGTCTGGCGCAAAAAGCACAGGCCCGCGATAGTCCTCCTCCACCATGGGAGCATCGCGCAGGGCCTTCAGACTGGCAATCATCGCGCTCGTCCCGGCCTGGAACTGCTCCGGTGTGGGCAGATCGGATATCTTGGCCGCAACAAAAACAGGCGAGCGATCCAGCCGCATTCCGTCCTCCGCTTGCGTCGAACCGGTTAGGGCCAGCGAATCAACCTCCGAGCCGTGCCGCGTGACGGTCCCTTCGCTGTTCACGAAATACTCGTTGACCACTCGGAAGCGTGCCTGCGCCGTAAGCGTTTCGATCTGCGGATCGGTCCTGAACAGCGCCGAGGATTTCACCAACGCGTCGGTCCACGGCTTGGAGTCAACATCCAGCTTGGCCAGCGGCCTCACCGATTGTAGGGGCTGCGCGTGAGCGAAGTCATCGAACCCCTGATCGCCGCTGAACTGGCTCTGCGTAGCCTTCTTGCTCGCGAGCGCTTGGGTGGCCGTCTTGTAGGCACGATCCGTTGCCAGCCACAGTGCGCGCCGCAGCGCCACCGGGTCGTTGTCCAGCGGCGCCCGGTCCGCGACACCTTGTCCAGCCCCCGGCCCGAAGCTGTCCTGCTTGTAATCCCCGACGCGAACTACCACGCGCAAGCTTCGTACATGCGTTTGTTGATTCAAGCGTAGCGCCCCGAATGCGGCCTCGGCATCAAACTCGTCCACATCCGCAACGTGATACTCAACGTAGTACGGCGCCGGCAGGTTATCCATCTTGAGCTGCGTCTTAGAGCGCTCCATCTCTGCAAGCATGGCTGCCAGCACAGGGTCGGCGGAAGCAGCTGGCGAACCGGCGGACGCCGCTGCGGGCGCGGAGCCCCCGCCCCTGGGAGAAGTCGCAGGCGCTGCACCCCTGCCCCGCTGCTGACCCGAGGCGCTTGCCACAGATGCGAAGAGGAAGAACGGCGCCAGCCACATCCACCTACACCTTTGTCGCCCGCCGGACAGCATGTCTCTGCGCCCTCCGCGTCTCTGCGGCGGTGCACTTTTACCGTGGCCTTTGCTTGCGGCCCCGCGCAATTGTCCTGCTGGCGCGCTCACGGTCTCACCCCCGCAGCTGGCGAAACCGTCGCGCTAATAGACGCGCTATTGTCTGGAGGCGGCAGGAGCGGAGGCCGGTCCGTCCCGCGAGCGCGCTTCTGCACCTCCAGCTCAGAAAACAGCATCGCCGGTGCCGCCGCGGAGACCGGCACCTGCCCCGATTCCGCGCCGCATATGCCGTTGAACACCTGCAACTTGTCTCCCGTGACCAGAATGCTGTTCAGCGCCACCAGCGGCGTGCCCACAATGTCCACGCCGCGCACCAGTTCATCCGGCCGACCGTCCGCATAGACGCGCCACACCATCACCGGCAGCACCTGGAAGACCTGCGGTTGCGCGCGTGCTGTCAGCGTGAACCCACCCTGAATATCTTCGAAGTACAGCCCATACGGCTTACTTTGCTTCTTGATCTCGGCGATGAATCTCTGCCGCATCTCGCCGTCGTTTACCGTGTTCGTCGAGGTAACGATCAAGTTGCCCTGCCGGCCCGTGGGCATCAGCCCAGCCTGCCGCCGGCCGTGCCCGTTGGACTGGCTGAAATTATCAACAGGCATCCGCGACATCAGGAAGTTCTTCAGAACGCCGTGATCCACCGCTTGCACGCGAGATGACGGCACGCCCTCATCGTCGAAATCGTAGCTGCCCGAGAGTCTCACCCCGTTCATTTCCTTCAGCCTTGGATCGTCGGCCACGCTCAGAAAGGCTGGCAGCACGAGCTGATTCACTTGCTTGGTGAACGTTTGCCCCTGAGTCTCGTCCCGTTGCCGGTGCCCTTCGAGCCTGTGCCCGAGCACTTCATGAAAAAAGACCGCGGCGGCCCGTCCGGAGAGCAGCGCAGGACCGGCGTATGCATCCGCTACGGGAGCGGTGCGAAGAGCTTTGACGTCTGCGGCCATCTTCTGGACGCTGGCCTGGAGTTCGGAATTCGGCGGCAGTTGATTCGGTGAATCGCCCTGGAAAGTCTCCACGCGCAGCAGCTCCATGCCGTCGTCGGCGCGCGTTTCCGCTTCGATCACCAGCCGCGCGATGGTCGAGGGTTGAACGATCGCAGTGCCTTCCGTGTTCGCAAAATAAGACTTGCTGGCCTGCACGGACACGGTCACGTACGACGTATAGACATCCGGATATTTCAGGAATCCAGCGGAGAGCCGCTTCGCGCGCTCGCTCCACGCGGCCGCATCGAAGGAAAGGCTTGGCCCCGCCGCATCGCCGATATGATTCTGCGGCGTTTCATGCGAAAAATCCGGCGACTTGTCTTCTTCCTCCGCTTGCAGCGCAGATTTCGTCTTCACTTGCACAAACGCCGAAGAAGCCCGCTCGTATTCGCGATTTGTAAGCTGCCAAAGCACGCGAGCCGTGGCGTCCGGATCTCCATCTAGGGGAAGCATGCCAGAATCCATCCCGGACGCCCGGCTCTGGCCATGCGTATTGTCCAGCGCGGACGAGCCTATGCGCATTTCCACGTCAGCCTGACGCTGCTGCGCGTGCGAGGAGACCACCAGGCTTCCGTTCATCGCCGCAACGGTGACGCCATCAAAATCCGACACGGAATAGCTCATGTAATAAGGCCCAGGATCGGATTTGGCCAGTGCGGCGCTCGCACGCTGCAACTCCCGCTGCATCGTAGCCAGCAGCGCATCGGGATTTGCCCCGGCGGAAAACACCAGCAGCGGAATGCCGCACAAAATGCCTGAAATAAGTAGGAGTTGAACGGCGGGCCGGGCCTTCGATCGCTTCCCTTGCATGTTCGATCGCATCATGGGGACACCATCTTTTGACCGTGTGGAGTCTTTGTACCAGGGCAAATGCGATCAACTGAACGACTTGGATTCTAGCAGGGATAAGCCCTCCATTTGGTGTCTAATATTCGCGGATTCGCTGCTTCGCGCTGAAAACCTGACCACCGGCCAGAATTGTGCACAAACTGAAGGTTACCTTGGGCCGTGTCAATAAATTGTTGAGCGCAAAGAATCGAACGAACCTTTCCGCGGTGCGCCAATTCGCGTGGCCATTTTGGGTTATATCTCCGCAACACCCGCGGGTGCTTTCGCTCCGTTTCACGATGGAAGGATCAGAGCGCTGCTACGTTTGCGACGATCCCATCGTACTTTGCAAGCCAAGGGAAAACTGGGGGCATTATCAGATTGTCGATGTTATTCCCAACTTCTTCGCCATGGTCGCAAGTCCAAGTGTTCTGATCGAAGTTAGCCCACTTCGCTGAACCGACTGTAACCAAACCATCGTTCGCTTGCCCGGTTTGAGCGGAAGTATATCTGTGTAGAAGCAAGAAGGCGGCCGCCGCTTCGGGAAAGTGAGGCCGGCCCGAACCAGCAACGGAAAAGTACACAACCGCTGGATCATCGACATATTTGGCTGAGAACGCTTGACAGGACTGTGTCGTCAAATCCCGGAGACCGTCCAGCGAAATCCCCAGCACGTCCAAAGCCGGTTGCAGAGGGTTCTTAATCAGCCCAAAGGGTAGGGTAGAAAAAGCAGACAATAACTCGGGGTGATCAATCAGATCAGCAATCGGTGAGCCTTTATGTGGCGTTGAGATCGTTGTGAGAGAGCGAATCGGCGCTTGAATCTTGATCGGGGTCGCAGGCGAGAGCATCCAGCGGCTGTCGAGCCCTCCCATGCTGTGAGCAATGATGTGGGTTTTAGAAGCGTGATCGAGAGTTCCGGTGCCGAAGGCGGCATTGATCTGGTCGCGGAGTTGGCATCCGCGGTATTCAATGCCCCGAGTGGGGTCAAGAATTGGTGCAAAAACCTTGAGGCCTTTTTCCCGGAAATGCTCCGCAACGCCGCGAAAATATTCAATTCCGAACTTCACGCGAAAGCCGAGGATACCGTGGACCAGAACGATATTCATGGCTCAGGATCATAGCAGGGTGCACGGCACTGTGCGCACCACCCGAAGCCCCTCGAATAAATCTTAACTTTCCCGAAACTCCGCGCCAGCAGCGCCCGCGCGTGCTTTCGCGCCGCGTCCTCCTCTCATCGCTCGCCCTAAGAGTCCGCCATACGGTCCTCAAAACTGCCGCGAGTTTTCCTGCGCACTGTCGTGCGGCGATTCCTGGAGGGAGGCGCAGACTCGCTCATGCTGACAAGTGAATAGAAGAGTTGCGCGGTGTGCGCGGAGCCACGTCTCATGGAGCACAAACAGCCGGGCACATCGCCGTGGTCGAAGGTGCGCCTTGTTCTGGAGTTCGCTGGACGCTTTATAGATATTCGAATCGCTCAAACCAGGCATCGATTTCCGCGTACTTCATTGTTCTTGCCAGCCCCCACCGAGGTTTCTGTAAATGCGAACCAGACCCAGGAGCTCATTCAACTGAGCCTGAGCGAGCCCCAACTCAGCGTCAAAATAATTGGTTTCGTTCGTCAGTACCTCCAAGTAGCCTGCGGCGCCACCTCGATAGCGCGTCTCCGAAAGCTGGGCCGCGTCTTGAGCGGAAGACGCGAGTTGCTCTTGCTGCTCTCGGAACTCTCTGTCTTTCCGGTACTCCACTAGCGCATCCGAGACCCCACGAAATGCCTGTTGAATGGTCTGCTGGTAAACCAGCGCCGCTTCCTGTTGCCGCGCTTCCGTGAACTTCACATTGGAGCGAATTCTTCCTCCAGTGAAGAGGGGCTGCGCTAGGGCCCCTCCGAAACTCCACAATCCGGCTGGACCGGTAAACAGGCTCGTAAGCGCTGAACTTTGATATACGCCGCTCGCGGTCAAGGTGATTTGCGGGAAGTACGCTGCTTTCGCTACTCCAATTTGAGCGTTGGCCGCGATTAACTGTCCTTCGGCCTCGCGAATGTCCGGTCGCCGCTCCAGCAGGGTAGACGGAAGCCCCACTGGAACCTCCGGCGCATGGGGTTGTTCCGTTAACTTCGCTCCGCGCGCGATGGCACTGGGATTGTTTCCCAGAAGTGTGCTGATGAAGTTTTCTTGCTGCTCAATGCGGCGCTCCAGATCGGGAATCGTTTCGGCTGCGGTAAATACCAACTGCTCCGCCTGCCGGACGTCGAGCATGGATGTAGCCCCACCGTTTGCTAACAATTGCGTGAGTTGCAAGGAGTCCTGGCGCGAAGCCAGCGTGCGGCGCGAGATTTCGAGCTGCAGGTCGAGCTCGCGAAGCTGGAAGTAGGCTGAGGCAACGTCACTCACCAGCGTGCTGATGACCGCTTCACGGGCCCATTGTGTCGCCAAGAGATTTGCTCGCGCGGACTCGGTGGCGCGGCGATACTTCCCCCAGAAATCAAGATCCCAGGCTAGCGAGAGATCGACTTGGTTTGAGTTCGTTTCGAACGCAGGAAAAAACTTTGAGCGCGCCGAGCGCTGATCGACAGCCTCGGCTCCGCCGCTGATTGTTGGGAACTGGTCGGCGCGAGTGATGCCCACTTGGGCCTGAGCTTGCACGATTCGCGTTGCGGCAATGCGAACATCATAATTCTGCTGGAGAGCAGTGTGGATCAGGTCTTGAAGCTGCTGGTCTTGAAACACATCCCACCATTTTTGATCTCCGAGCGATTCCGGAGCAGACTGCGCTGCCTCTTGCGGCATAGCTCCGCGATATGCGTCGGGAGCGTTTACGCTCGGTCTCTTATAGTTGGGCCCCACAGCGCAGCCCGAAAGAAGGAGCATTACCAACGAAACAGCGACCAGTCTTCTCATGTCAGTCGGCCTCCGATGGGCTCGGCCGCGGAACAGAAGGACCGAGCGCAGCACCGCGGCGTTTCGCCAGTCGCTCGACTAAGACGAACAGCGCCGGAATGATGAATATGGCAATGCCGGTGGCAGCCGCCATGCCACCGATTACGGCAGTGCCCATGATCTGACGGGCCACGGATCCCGCGCCGGACGCTGTCCAGAGCGGCACGCAGCCGAGAATGAATGCAAACGAGGTCATCAGAATGGGACGCAGACGAAGTCTTGCCCCTTCGAGTGCGGCATCAGCGAGAGGCTTTCCCTTTTCGTACTCCTCTTTGGCGAACTCAACGATAAGAATCGCGTTCTTGGCGGCCAAGCCGATCAGCATGACCAGGCCAATCTGGGAGTATACGTCGTTCTCGATTTGCACCATGTAAGCCGGATAGAAAGCGCTAAGCACAACCCGGCGCAGCCACAGCACCGCGAAGGCGCCGAATACCGCGACCGGCGTGCTCAGCAACACGCTGAAAGGTAGTGACCAGCTTTCGTAGAGTGCCGCGAGAATCAGGAACACGAACAACAGCGAGAAGCCGAAGATGACCGAAGCAGGCAGTCCTTGCCGTGCCTTCTGCTCTTGATAAGACATGCCCATGTAGTCGTATCCCATTTCACGAGGCATGGTCTGCCTGAAAACTTCTTCCAGTGCCGCTGTCGCCTGGTCGGAGCTATAACCCGGTGCGGCGCTGCCGTTGATTTGCGCTGAGCGATATTCGTTGTAGCGCATCGTGAATTCGGGGCCGTCACGTGATTCGAACTTCGTCAGCACGGAAAGCGGAACCCTCTCGCCCGCATTGTTCCGCACATAAAACTGCCCAAGGTTATCCATATTCGACCGGTAAGGCGCTTCGGCCTCCACGTACACCTGCCACGTACGGCCGAAATCGTTGAAGTAGTTGATGAACAGCCCGCCCATGAAAGCCTGAATGGTCCTGTAAACGTCGCTGACGGCCACACCTTGCTTCAGCACTTTCTCCCGGTCGACTTCCAAGAACTTCTGCGGCACGCTCGGTAGAAAGGAGGTGGATATCGCGCCAATTTCCGGACGCTTGCGAGCGGCCGCCAGGAACTTCTCGAGGTTGCCTGCCAGAAACGAAACGTCACGCCCGGCACGGTCTTCGAGTACGAACTGAAATCCGCCGGACGTGCCGACTCCAGGGATTGCTGGCGGCGAGAAGCTGAAAGCGGTTCCTTTGGGAAGCTTGCTAAGCTGCTGGTTCAAACGCTCCTTGATTTCCTGATATTGTTCCGCTCTGGTTTTGCGATCGCTCCAGGGCTTGAGCGTGACAAAAAAGAAGCCGTTGTAAGTAGTCCGCACAAAGCTGAGCAAGCTGAAGCCCACAACACTCGTGGTGTATTCGACGCCTGGCGTGTTGGCGAGGACCTCCTCAACCTGTCTCGCCGCTGCGCTGGTGCGCTCCAGCGACGCCGCGTTCGGAAGGTCCATCAGCAACTGCTGCTCTGAGGCTTGCGACGCATCAAAATGCAACGCATTGTCGAATGCCAGAGCGATCTGCTCAGCCACCACCGAAAGAAAGCGAACTTCTTCGGCGTTATAGATATCTGGAGCCTTACTGCCAAACGTGAGTGTTCCAACCTTGCTATGGGCTGTCGTTAGGGGAAGAGTGCACAGACACTGGACTCCGTACTTCTTCAAAATCTCTTGGAGTTTGGAAAATCGAGAGTCCTGTGTCTCGGACGAAGTGACCAATGGCTCCTGGCCCTGGTAGACCCACCAGGCATCGGATTCCTCGATGGCCAGTTCCGGGGCCGGCGGGACAGCTGCTTCTGTCTCCGCGTCGATGAAATGCCTGTGAAAGGTATTCGATTTCTCGTCACGAATGGACACGCCGATATAGTCGAACCGGACGACCCGGTGCAATTCACTCACTAGTGCCCTAAACAGGTCCTGTGGATTTCGATGCGCTCCGATAGCCTTCGATACGCCGACGAGCAATTCGTATCGCGTAGCGGCCGAAAGCCGAGACCCGCCGGCAACTTCTTCCGTTCGCATTCGACAAACCTCTGAGGGCTTGTGGCTTGAGGCATTGGATGCCGGAATTCGTATGTCGGTAAGGTCTATCGCTGAAAGTTTGGAAGAGAGCGTTCGCTTTTTGGAAAGCGGCTGCCGATTGAAAGGTGTACATTTGTGGTGCAGTTTGACCCCTACCCCCCTGTATTTTTGCAACGATATCAAAGCAAAGAGGATACCGCACGAGCGGTTCGTAAGGATATGAAAGCACAGGAGTTGTAACGCGCGGTTTGGGGGGAAGTGAGGAGAGCAGTTTGCACCGCTCAGCGGAATTTCGCGGTTGGTGCAGGATAGCTGACGCAGCGTGATGGTGGGGGGATTGGCACCCGGTTGACCGAACGGGAAATGATGTTCGAGTGTCACAATACATTTTATCATCAAGTTGTCAATTTGTAAATATTTTACTGATCGGTTATATATTTCGAATACGCGGCGTTTCGAATGGCGGTGGGGCGTCGAAATCCAATTTTGCTGAGCAAAAAATTGGGGGAGCCCGCAGGTTCACGCAATACTTAGGAAAAAGCCCCACTTTTGCCTAAAGCGCAAAAATGTGGCCACCGCGAAATGACTTACTATGAACGGAACTTGCCGCACCGGCATCCTGCGGGGAAAAGCATTTTTGTTACTTGGCGACTGTTTGGCTCGGTTCCACGCACGGTCATGATTCGAATAAAGAGTTCTGGGAATGTTCCCGGCAAGCGATTTCTCGTTTTCGATGAGTGCCTCGAAAGCGCCAAGTGCGGTCCACTGTGGCTTCTGGACGGTATGATTGCCGGATATGTCCGTGAGGCTCTCATTCGCGGCGCCGAGTTCGAGCAATACCGTCTGCATGCCTGGGTCCTCATGCCGAATCACGTGCACGCACTTCTGGAACCGCGTGTGGCTCTCCGACGTTTCACGGCTAGCCTGGAGGGTGTTTCCGCAAGAAATGCAAACGCGACTCTGGGCCGGGTTGGCGAGCCTTTTTGGCAGGATGAATCGTTCGATCGCTGGATTCGCGATTCATCCCAATTCGAACGTGTCCGTTCTTATATCGAGCAGAATCCTGTGAAGGCTGGATTGGCGAAGAAGCCTGAGGACTGGCTGTGGTCAAGCGCTCGTCAATACAGCGTGTTTAAGCCTGGGTTTTAAGCTTGAGCGAAAAGCGCACAGCCAGGAATGACTGTGCTACTGG
>PLJR01000298.1:1817-2655 GCA_003140295.1 Acidobacteriota bacterium | reverse complement strand
CGGTTATGCGATTGGCACTCTCGCAGTGCTGGCCGCTGTAATGAGCGTCGGAGGTGATAACGTACCTCGGTGGCAACGGGCGCTTTGGATGCTTCTCATTATTGCCTTTGCGATCTTAGAATTTCGCGCCATTCATAAAGATCACACCGACTATGCAAGTGCGGAAGCTGATAGAAGGGACAAGGAGACAAAGGCGTTTCAGAGGATATCAGACGGACTGACTGGCGCAATCAACCAAAGCCAGTTGCAATTTGCGGCCACAATGTATCGTTTTAATGACAACCTGAATGTGATGACCGGAGGAAACAGTTATTGCTATTTCACTTTCAACTTAGACGGTCTCCCCAAGGTGGCGCAGCGCGGCAAATACACATTGTATGATTTACATGCTAATTTTCTGGACGCTAAGCAATCCTTCATCGTCGGCACCGAATGGCTTGTGGGATCGCCACTCACTCTCGGCGAGGTGTCTGTGGGCGGTGGCCGGNNGAAAAGCCTTCCGATCTCAATTCGAAAGATCAACTAAATCTTAGGATTTTCTTTGGTGCTCGCAATGGGTTTTGGCGCGAGGAATATCGCGGTAGATATGTAGATGGAAAGTGGACAGAAGCCATCAAAGTATTAAAGGGGAAGGGCGAGATTGTGATTTTCGAGAAAATAGATAAACAGTTTCCGCGCGGGGCAAATGGCGAAGTGGCTTGGAATTAGGCCGCCGGTTCGGTCTGTTGTGCGGTGAGATTTTTGTATTCAAGGTTTGGCGATTGAATAAGTTTGATGATCGTCGCCATGAACATATTCGCGCCTGTCGGATTTACCGGCTGTATGCTGCAGCCGTTCT
>PLJR01000298.1:0-1799 GCA_003140295.1 Acidobacteriota bacterium | reverse complement strand
GGCTCCGACCATGCTCCGCGATTCGCCGCAATAAAATCCAAAAGCACCGGATCGCGAAACCACGGAGACGTCACCACGTACCTCACCCGCGCCTCGCAAAAGTAAGCTTGCATATCCACTTGCGTAGGAGCGGGAGCGTGCGGGAACACTGTCGATTTCCGGTGGGTGTACAGCGCCAGGGTGCGCGGGGCGAAGAATTCCACCACGTCGCTCGGCGCCGCGTGCGCCTCGATATACGCGAACATCTGCTGCGCTTCAGGCGACGCCGTCCCAAACGGCAGGTGGTGCAGGTCCAGGGTGCGATAATCCGCGGCATAAGTCAGCGCCACCACCGCCGCCAGCCCTGCCACCAGCGCTAAACCGTAATGCCCAGGCAGGCGTCGCACCGCCCACTGCACGCCGGAAATCACGTAGAAAAGATACAGAGGGATGATCGGAATCAGGTACCGGGCCTGCTGCGCATTGATCAGCATCGGCAGATACAGCAAAACAAACGCGTCGTGCAGCCGGACCTCGCGCCAAGGCCGTGTGGCCATCCTCGCCAGCAGGCCCACCAGCATCAACGCCACCGTCACCGCAAAAAACCCCAGCCGAATTCCCGGACTGTGCCCGTTGCTCCACAGCCGGTCGAGTGACCCTGCGTAATAACGCGCAAAAAACGTTCCTTGGCTGATCACCGACGAGCTGCGGCCTCGCTGCAAGGCCGTGAACGTCGCCTGAAATGTATGTAGCCTCCAGATTTCCGCAAGTTCAAGCGCCGTGCTGAGCGTCACGATAACCGCCGCCGCTTTCGTCACTTTGCCGTAACGTATCAGACTCCACGCCAGGATCGCCGGGATCATCACGATACCCGCGACCCGGGTGCCGCTGCCGGCATACACCATCACTCCCGCCACCACCGCGTACACCGCGAATCCTTTGCCGGACCTTTCCCGCGAAACGGCGATTTCCGTCAGGTACAACGCCAGATAACACAGAAATAAGAAGGGAATATCGGACAGCACCGAATCCTTGAAGTCCCAGAAGAATGGGTTGAAACCGATAACCGCGATGAGCGCCCACGCCCCTGGGGAACCCAACTCCTCGCGAAATGTTAAATAAATTACCAGCAGCGCGCCGATAAAGAACGCCAGCACCAACAATTTCATGGGCTTTAGGTCCGGACCCGTCACCTGATACAGTGGCGCTAGCAATAGCGGGAATACAGGCGGATAAACTGCCGGCCCCGGGTTCCAGGCGTCTTTAAGAAACAGGTAATCGGTCTGGGCGTACGGCCTTCCTTCGCTGATGTTCCTGGCATGCTGGACGTACTCCGAGAAATCGTCCGACCACGGATCGCCCGGTCTCATCGTAGAACCGTAAAAAACCGCGATCGCCGCAAGCAGCAGAACGACCGCAGCTACCTCGGATCGACTAAATCGTTTTCGCCCTGCAAAAGCTAACGCAGGAACTCGTCCTCCGCTGCCAGCCCGCGGCTGCACGTTCAACGACGCAGCTATAATTCCCTGGTTATTTTTATTTGCCGGTGCAGGTACGCTCGATGGCGGCGTATTCAGGCGGGTTTGCCCAGAAAATTCCATTTACCCCACGCAAATGATTCCTTCAGGGGAGCAAAATGCCGGTGGGCGAGCTGCGAAATTACCTTCGGCTGTGACAGCCATTGCTCGTAGGTGCGGCGTTCGTAATGTGTCATCACCGCCAATGCATCCAGCTTGTTGGACAATCGGCGCGCGACGCGATTCTCCGAAACCAGGTGCGCCACGGTCAGGAATGGCGTGCGCCACGGCTCGACGATCATC
>PLJR01000367.1 GCA_003140295.1 Acidobacteriota bacterium | reverse complement strand
TCGTCGCGCTGGCGATTGCAGGCGTCGTCGCTGCAACCCGGATAGACGGGAGAAGTGAAGGCGATGGTGCGTCCGTCGGGTGACCATTGCTCGTTATCGGCGTCGCCGGAAAGATTCGTCAAGGCCAGTGGCTCGCCGCCTGCGAAGGAGAGCACGTAAATCTGCGTGGAACCGCCGCGGCTCGAGAGAAATGCCAGTTGCGTTCCATCCGGCGCCCACTGCGGCCGCGAATCCGCACCGCTGGAGGTCAATTGGCGGGGCGGCGTGCCGGCCGCCGTCGCGGCCACCCAAATATTTCGCGTCGTGCGGTTTTCGGCGAGGATGGGAGTGGCCAGCGTGTAGGCGACCCAGCGCCCGTCGGGCGAAATCGCGGGTTCACTGACGCGCTCCATGGAAATTAAATCGTCGAACGTCATCGCGCGCTTTTGCTGAGCGTGTGCGGAACTCATTGCGAGCGCGCAGGCGGCCACGAATGACAGCGCCACTTTGGATGGTTTCATGATGTTCCTCACCGGCAGATCGAAGTGCGGATTCCCCACGCTCAAATCATGGCATGAACGGCGCGGCTTGCGTAGGTGCTGGTTTGGATTCGGCCATAAGCCAAAAAGCGTCGGGCCGCTCCATGAAGAGCGCGGGACGGCGTGAGACAGGTGCATCGCGTACATTGACAGCGCGTGTTCGTCAACTGCCGGTCAAAATGGGTCGAATGCGGCGGCCCGGAATAATCCGCGAACGTTCTCCGCTCAGGACCTGGAAGCTGGGCCGGTTTGCGGCTCCGACGGCCGGGGCGGCGCACTCGAATGCGGCGTCGAAGAAGTGGAAGAGGGCGGCGACGGATTAGGCGAGGCGGCGATCCAGCCTGCCAGCAAAGCGCCGAAGCGGTCGAAATCGATGGGCTTAGTAATGTACGCGGAGCACCCGGCGTGGATCACGCGTTTTTGTTCGGCGGGCAGGGCTTGCGCCGTCACCGCGATCACGGGGATATTTTGGTGCGTAGGCTGCCTTCGTATCCAGGTGGCTAAAGTGGCGCCGTCTTCGTCGCCCAGGCGGATATCGAGCAAGATTGCGTCGAATCTGGTGCTATTGATGGCGGCGCGGGCTTCGGCGAGGTCGGGCGCCTCGGCCACGTCGTAGTCGTGCAATTCGAGCCAATCACGCAGCAGTTCCGCGTTCAAGGCGTTGTCTTCCACCACTAAAATCCGGGGCTTCATGCACGCTCCGCCGGCGAAGGCTGCTCGGACGCTGAAGCCTGCTCGGACGGTGAGGCCTGCTCGGACGGTGACGACGGTCCCGTGAGCTCTAGTGGTTCGTGCTGCCGCCGCTGCTCCATCACGCGGCGAATCTGAACGAGGAGCGTATCCTTCCAGCACACCTGTTTTTTGACGAGTGATTCCGCGTGCGCTCGCAGGTAGCTTTCTTCCTCGGAGCTAAGGTCCTTATTGGTCAAAATAAACACGGGCATCTCGGCGGTGCGCAGCGCCGAGCGCCATTCCGACAGCAACTGAAATCCGCTCACCTTGGGCAGAATCAGATCGAGAATCACGAGTGCGGGCAGCGCGCGAGCGATTTTGTCGCGGGCCTGTGCGCCGTCCTCGGCCGTAGAAACCTGATACCCTTGCTCGGAAAGCATTTCGGAAAGCACCTCGCGGGTTTGCGCATCATCCTCGACCACCAGCACCTCATTGTTGGACGCGGAGCGCCGCCGGATTCTCATGCAGCGCTCGACGGCCGCGAGCAGGGAAGCGCGCTCGACGGGCTTCACCAGGTATTCATCGGCGCCGAGGGTAGTTCCCAGCGAGCGCTGATCGACAATCGTGACGACAATGATAGGAATTTCAGCGGTGCGCGCGTCGTTGCGAAGCTTGACCAGGAGGTCCCACCCCGTGACCGGCGTCATCAAAATGTCGAGCGTAATCGCGCGCGGCTGCAGCTCCGCGGCCATGGCCACCGCGAATTGTGAATCCTTGCACACCACTACTTCGTAACCGCTGCTCGTTAAATGCGACTGGATCAGGTCCGCGGAAACTGCATCGTCCTCCACCACCAGAATTTTTCCGAGATGAGCGGCCCGCGAGCCGGTGGGACCGCCCGGCTGCGCTTCCTGCCGAAAGTGGGGGATCAGCGGCAGCGTGAAATAAAAGCGGCTTCCGGAGCTCGGCTCGCTCTGCAACTCCAATTTACTGTTGTGCAGAGCCACCAGGCGCTGAGTGATCGTGAGTCCCAGCCCCGAGCCTTCGATCGTTCTGCCGGCGTCGCGCGACCGGTAAAATCCTTCAAAGATTTTTTTGTGCTCGCTTGGGGAAATACCCGGACCGGTATCGCGCACCGAAATTGTCAATCTGTCGCCGGTTTTTTCCGCGGCCAGCGTGATGCGTCCGCCGTCCGGCGTGAACTTGATGGCGTTAGCCACGAGGTTGGTGAGCACCTGTTTGAAACGAGTAGCATCGGCGCGCACCGCCAGGCCGGGTTCCGCCACCGCTTCCAGTTCCTGGCGGCGGGCTTCCGCCAGCGGCCGCAAAGATCCAGCCACTTCGTTGAATGCGCCCGCTACGTTGATATCCTCCAGAACGATGTCCATGCGCCCCGCCTCAATCCTGGAGAGATCGAGAATATCGTTGATCAGCTTGAGGAGGTGATCGCCGCCGGTATGGATGTGATCCACGTACCGGCGCTGTCTGGGGTTGAGCGGGCCATAGCGTTCTTCCTTCAACAGATCGGAAAAGCCCAGGACGGCGTTCAGGGGCGTGCGCAGCTCGTGGCTCATGGTGGAAAGAAACTCGTCCTTGAAACGGTTGGCGCGTTCCGCGTCGTTTTTCGCGCGAAGCAGCGCCTCCTCCAACCGCTCGCGGCGTCGCACTTCCTGCTGAATGATCACATTTGAAAAGGGAATGACGGTGAAGGCAAACACCAGGCCGATCAAGATGATTAATACCGACCGTTGCGCGTCGGCCCGCACGGCATCCTGCTTCTGTTTCAGAGAGGCCTGCTCCTGCACCCCCATGGCCGCCACCGACGCGCGGATCTCGTCCATCAGGTTTCGGCCCAGATGGGTATCCACTTCCGCGGCGGCGGCGTTAAATCCTTGGTTTTGTCGCAGCTCCATGGTGCGGTTGAGCTCGGCCAGCTTCGCGGAGATGGCGGCTTCGAGCGTGTGAAACCATTGCTGCTCATTGGGCGAGTCTGCTAGCAGATTTTCAAGGTCGGCCACGTCACCGTTTATGGAATTGCGCGCCGCCCGGTACGGCTCCAGGTAGCGTTCATCGCCGGTGATGATGTATCCGCGTTGCCCGGTTTCGGCGTCCTTCATATCCGATGAAACCACGGCCAGCGCCGCGATAAGGTCCCTGCCCCGCGATACCTCGTCGCTCGATTTCACTAGTTCGCTGATACTTCGGTAGGAGGCCAAGCCGATGATCAGCAAAATGATCAGAGCGAAACCGAATCCCACGCTGATACGCTGTTTGATAGAAAAGCTCACCTAGAATTCCTTTTGGAGAGGTCCTTAGACAGAAGCGTGGCGGTCCGTTTCATTCGGGCACATTGGCAGACTCAATGTTAGCTGTACGGGAAGGGCGCGCGCGCCGTTCTTGCACGCCGTCCTTCAATCGGTCAACACTTGCTGCTGTAGAAACTCGGGTAGCAGCAAGAGCTTCAGGTGATTCGTTCTTCCGCGGATGAGGCAGAGGCGGAGCGGTTTAAGTCGCGAAGAAATCAGTAGGCGTGAGCGGTCATCTGCGAACCGTAACGGTCGGCACGCTCGTCGCGGCGTGCGACCAGAACCAGTTCAACAGCGACACCACTGCGACGGCTACAATCACGGCAAATTCGCCGCGATGCATCCGGGTTAACAGCACGGCCATGAAAGCAATTCCCAGTACCGCAAAAATCTGGCCGCCGGGAAGCCGATACGCTTGGGCACCAGGATTTCGCCGGCGTAATACGAGCAGCGCTCCGCAAACCAGGCCGTAAGTAAACAGGCGAGCCACCGCTGAAAGCACCACGTTCCAGCGAAAGTTGCCAACCGCAGCCAGCGTCGCAAGCAACGCCGCGTACACCAGGATGGAGGTTACCGGTGTGCGGAAGCGCGCGTTGATCGCCGCGAAAAAACGCGGGAAGTCTCCCTGCTCGGCGAGCGCCATGGTCAGGCGAGGTGTGTGCAGCATCTGCGCGCTTAAATAGCCGTAGAGGCAGAGCAACGCGCTCGCCGACATGAAGGTTGCGCCCGCGGGGCCGGCAATAATGCCGGCGGCCACGGCCAGTGGGCGGTCCGTCAGGCCCGGATCGGCAACCAAGCCCACGACCACGATCTGGATCAGCGCGTAAAGTGCGGTGACCGCGACGAGAGCTGTTCCCAGAGCAAACGGCGCGTCACGCCGCGGGTCGCGGGCCTCCGACATCGGCACCATGGCACCTTCAAATCCACCATAGGCGAAGATCAAAACCAGCGCCGATTCAAACCAGTCGCCGACTGAAGGTACGACATGCGTTGCGGGCGCCGCTGCGCCATGCCCGGCCAAAAAATGCGCGGCCGGAAAATGCGCCGCCAAAAAAATCAGCCCCGCGAATGTAAATAGCGACAGCGGCACAAGCTTCGCGATGGTGAGCACGTTCGACATTCGCGCGCCCGATTTGACGCCCACGATATTCGTTAGGGCCAGGGTCCCAACCAGGAGAAAGATGACGAGGACCCGCGCAGCGCGTTGCTGAGAACTGGGCCAAAAGACCGCGAGGTAGGTGGTGAAAAGGTTGGCCGCCGCCGCGCCGGCTGCCAGCCGTGAAAGCCAGGTTAGCCAAGCCGTTTGCAGGCCCAAAAACCGGCCGAAAGCTACGCGTACGTAAAGGTAGGGGCCGCCGGCGGCGCTAAATTGCGAGGCCACTTCGGCAAAGCATCCCATGACGATGCCGATAACGCCGGCGGCGAGCAGGTACGCAAGCGGGCTCGCTCTTCCGAGATGCGCCGCAACCACCGCGGGCAGCCCAAAAATTCCGCTGCCAACGATGGAATTGATTACCAGGGCCGTCAGGCTCCAGCGGCCGAGAGCTTGCACCAATTCGGTGGACTTGCGAACCGGCAAAGCGGGCGCTACTTCCCGGTATTATTATTTGCGGTGAGCGGTTTCAGCGTGTCGCCAAGCAGATCGGGGGCGATGGCGTCGCGTTCCAGATGCGGATAGCGCTCGCCGCCGTAATATTTGACATCGAACGTGCGAACGAATCCGCCATTGTTGGCGGTAAGCACGATGGGTTGCTTGCTGTTCTGCGCCGCGCGTAGGGCATCGATCAGCACGTCGGAAGAAAAGTCACGGCCGTTCACGGAGGTCACGCGCATGGCCGGAGCCAACCCCGCTTCGGCCGCCGGGCTTCCCGGAATCACATCGGAGATGCGCCCATTTTCTTCGCCGGTCTCCACATGCAGCGTCAGGCCCAGAGAATAGTTCAGCTCGAGATCTCCCTCCACACTTTCTCTGGCGCGAGTGTGCTGGTTCGGGCTCGCGGTATAGGCGAGGCGCCAGCCTCCGCCCTCGATGCCTCCGAGGGGAGCATGCTCGTTGATCTCATCGACCCGCGCCCGGAAAAAGGCGCGCCAGTCGCGCGGCTGAACTTCGTTGAGCGCCGCGATCACATCATCGAGCGTATACGGAACCACTTCGGGAGGCGTGTTCGGAGCGCCAAAAAACCGCCGGCAAAAATCGTCCAATGATTTTTGACCGTGCGAATCGTGACGAATCAGCACGTCGGCTTCGAGCCAGATGAGCCAGCTCTCGTCGTAAAAATCCACGCTGCGCCGCCAGGAGGCCCAGTTGCTGTTGGGAACATCGTAGAGAATTTGCGCGCTGACGGCGGTATCGGCCAATGTGCGCCAGGTACGCCCAGGCCAGTGATCGAGGTACGCGGCGGTGGCCGCAAGCGCTTCACGATAGTCCTCCGGCGTGCGCAGGCCCGAGCGGGCGGCGATCATTTCGCCGATGTACTGCGTCAATCCTTCGTAAATCCACAGCAGATCACCCTTCATGGGCTGCTGATAATCGGGTGTAACCAGGCCGGCGGGCCGCCGGTATTTTCCGTTCCACGAATGGGTGAATTCATGCGACAGCAAGGAGTTCAGATATTCGTTGGCGTCGGAGTTCAGAAACATGCGCTCGGGTGCGCGTTCGTCGCTTGACTGGTGATGCTCGAGTCCGTTGGGGTAGAAATAGTCGGTGAGCGAGAGGAGGAAATCGTAGTGCTCGTAATGCCGCGCCCCGAAAAGTGCGCCCTGCTCGCGCACCAGCCGGCTATAGGCGTCGATCTGCGCTGACGTCATCTCCAGCGCCGCCGCGCTATCGGCCGCGATGTCCAGGTGATGCGGCGGCTGAACGTCGGGTGCCAGCGGCACCGAGCGGAAATACAGGCCGGTAAGCACGGGCGAATCCACCAGAGTGCTGAGCGGCACGGGCGCGAAATCGACGTCGGCGCCTTTCTGTTTTGCGACTGTGAGCGCAGTCGCGAATTTCCATCCCTGCGGCAGGTGCAAGCTGGCCTGATAGGTGAGACCGTCTCTGGGCGTGCCGGCGGGATAAAGGACCACGAGGTTCCATTCGAGTACGGCAATCACGGGATCGGCGGTGGGGCCGGCAGAAAATCCTTCGCCGCGCGCGGGCGAGAGATAATC
>PLJR01000114.1:3703-6870 GCA_003140295.1 Acidobacteriota bacterium | reverse complement strand
GGGGCAGGCAAGGATATCAATCCAGGTGTCGTTGACCGGCGGCGGCATTCGTTCAAGTCTACATGAAGGTGCGGGTCTTTGCGCGCGGCCCGGGCCTCCAGCTATCGCAACGGCCGATCACGATGGCTTTTGCGGGGCGAAGATGGGGTTAGTTCCCCAAGGCGTTCGTGCTAAAGTTTCGTGCGAAATCTAATGCGCATCCTTTCCACGATAAAAAACTGGATGATGCCTGCGGAACGCCGGCCAGTACGGATCATGACGGGGCCGTTCAAAGGCATCCACATGAACCTGGCGCTACGCGATCAAACGCAGATTTACCTGGGCCTGTTTGAACGCGAGACGCACCCGGCGCTGCGGCGGCTTTCCGCGGGCATCCACACCGCTGTAGACATCGGAGCGGCCTATGGCGAGTACACGCTGTTTTTTTTGACCAAGACTGGCGCTGCCCAGGTGTTTGCGTTCGAGCCGGACGCCAGCTGCATTCCTTTTTTTTACGAGAATCTTAAACTTAACGGCATCATGCAGAGCTCGCGCCTGAATCTTTCCACGAAATTCCTCGGCACTGGCGAAAATAACGGGCAGATGCGGCTGGATTCGCTGGCCAGCGCCGTCGGTATGCCTTGTCTCATAAAGATGGATGTGGATGGAGCGGAAGAGTCGATTCTGCGGGGAGCGACGGAGCTTAACCGGCTTCCCGGCATACGCTGGCTGATTGAGACGCACTCGAAGGAACTCGAGATCCGCTGCCTGAAGATACTGTCAGAGGCGGGTTTCGAGACCCAGATCATTCGCAACGCGCGGTGGAGGGCGATTATCCCCGAGTTGCGGCCGATCGAGCATAACCGCTGGCTCGCGGCGTGGAAGAACGACACCACAGGATGACGCGAAGAACCCGATGCAAGAGACGACAAACGGTTTTGTTGCGGGCTTAGCGCTGTATCGCGGGCTTAGCGCTTTGTTGCTGACTTAACGCCGGGGCACAGCTCGTCCTGAAATTTCGTGGCGATGGTGCGCCAGGAAAAATATTTTTCCGCCGCCTCGGCACTCCGCAAAGCAAGCCGCGAACGAAGGGTGCCGTCAGTGAGCACGGACGCGAGTTCGCGAATGAGACCGGCTTCATCACCACACGGCGCAGTGCGCAAGCCCGCTTCGGTGATGGGGTAGGCCGTGTCCCAATCCTGCCAGCCGACGATGGGCAAGCCGCAACAGACGCCGGCGACGATGCTGCTGCGGCAAGCAGAGACCCCCGAACGGATGAAGAGTTGTACTGAGGATTGCCGGAGGCGTTCGCAAACTTCGGCGGAGCCCAGGATGCCGTCAATTTCGAGCGTGACGGCGGTGCCCTCAAGGTTTTTGCGGAGGGCGCTTTCGGACTCCAGCGCGCCCAGGCCGAAAACGGCGAGCCGCACGGGGCCGGCGTTTTTCGCGGCAGCGGAGACGATGCGCGCAAGCTGCGCCGACAAATCGGCGATGTTGTTCAGCCCCAGGCCGAAGACGGCGATCCTCAAATCTTTTTTTGTGGTGGGTTTTAGGGCTGGCGCGGCAGCGCCGGAGATTTGGGCCATGCCGCTGCCGATGGGGATCAGGGCGAATTTATTTTTTACGTATGCGGAGGGAAACCACGGCAAACAATCGGCCGGCAAGGCGCAAATGGATTTCGCGGAGTTTTTGATCAGTCGCCTCATCACCCAAATCTGCACGCGGCGACGGATGCGGTCGCGCAATCGTGTGCCGGGATACGGCCCCGCGTCGTGAAAAATGACGCCGACGCGGGAAGTGTGGCGCTTCAGCGTGCGGAGTACGAGGAGGGCGCCGACGGAAAAACCGCGGCGCGACCAGGACAGAGCGTTGTATTGGAGCAGGACGACGGCGGGATCGTGCGCAGCGAGGCGCTCGCGCAGCCATGCCAGCGCGGAACGCCAGCTCCGCTCGGCCAGCGGCATGCGGAGCATCTCGAAGGGCACGCCTTTTTCCAGGAAGGCGTCGCGGAGCTGAGCGCAATAATCCTCGACGCCGTCAGCGGGAGCGCCGCTGGCGCGGCCCAGCAGAGCAATCCAAGCCTGCGGGGTGGGGCGTGGTGGGCTGGGGAGCATGGGGCCGGCCTCAGCGCCCTGCGTCATTTTCGATGGAGAATGTGAGGAGGGAGAGTGTGAGGAGGGAGAGTGTGAGGAGGGAGAATGTGCAGGTGGAGAGTGTGCAGGGCGGCATCAGGCTTGCTCGTCCGCCGGGACGGGGAGCTTGTGCATAAAGAGCGCGATATATTCGCGCAGCTCTTTGTAAAACATGGCGCCGTAGATCGCAAATACCGTGGTGCAGGAAACCAGCGCGAGCACTTCCGGGTTAGAGGTTATCGCCAAGGCAAATCCGCGGCGAATGAAAATAGCGAGTACCGCGGCGGCGGCGGCCGTGAGGAAATAGGGCGCGGAGTTTCGCAGGCCGCGGCCCCATATGGCAAGCGAGCCGGAGGCGATGTACAGGCTGGCGATGTGCGAAGGTCCCACGGTAAGCAATACCGCGAGCGCTACTCCCGTTTTACCGTAGGGGAGCACCACGTAAATTGCCAGAGCCGCGAGCAACAGCGTGGCGAGGCCCACCCAGAAAAAGGCGCGAAACTTTCCCAGGGCGCAAAATGGCTCCATCCAAATGCCGCGAATGGCGCCGTAAATGGCGAGAATCTGGAAGGCCGGGACTGCCGAGGCCCACTTGGGGCCGAATAGCACGGGAAATACGTCCGGCGCAACGAGCGCGAGCACCGCTGCGAGGGGACACACCAACCCCGCCAATAGCTTGCTGGAGGTGAAAAATGCCGACCAGAAGCGGGGTGGGTCGGCGTACAAGCGCGGGAATTCGGCAAAGACGACGTTTCCGAGGGAGATGCCGAGAAACATGATGGGGAGCAGGGAATAATTGTAGGCGAGCCCATACAGGCCCAGCGCCGGAATCCCCAGGAACTTGCCGACCATCAGGTTATCGATATTGAAAACCAGGTACCAGGCGATGGCCTGGCCAATATACCAGCCTGAAAAAGGCGCCAAGGCACGAAAGGATATCGACGAAAATCGCCAGCGCGGCACGCGGGGATAAATGTAAAAGAGCAAAAAAGCACTGAGGGCACTGCCGGCGAGGGTTGACAGGACAAAGGACCAGACTCCGTAGTGCCTCCAAGC
>PLJR01000114.1:0-3614 GCA_003140295.1 Acidobacteriota bacterium | reverse complement strand
GCGATGCCCAGGTTGGCCCAGAAAGCGGTATCGACGTGTTCCTCGACGCAGTCCTGAGAATAGACGAGGAATACACCGGCGCCGACATCGGCAAACATACTGGTGAACCCGATAACCACGGTCGCCAGACCGAACAATCCAAAGTCGTCGGGGACCAGCAGCCTCGCGAGGATGACGCCCCGCGCCAGATTCAGGGCGCGGCCAAACAAGTTGCTGTTCAACATCCAAAAGGAGCCGCGCAGAACGCGGGTGAGAAGCGCTTCCTGCCGGTCGGTCGCAGAAACCGCCGGACTCTCGGCGAGCGATGGAGCGTGACCCCGGGAGCTCATCCCTTATCCGCCCAGCGGATATATTCGACATTCGAACCGGCTGTTTCGAGACGGCCCGGGCGTGCGGCGGCGGCATTGCAGCAGTCGATCACCACGCGATGAGATGCGGCGGGAAGGGTGGACTCCGGCTGGCGCGCGAGTGCGATGCGGCGAAGCTCATCGTCGGTCGAGGTAATCACGACGACATCGCCTTGCTGGACGCAGGACTCCGCCGATTCCGCGAATTCGACGGGACCGGTCATCGCGCGGCGGGCCGCTTCGACCGCGGACGGATCAGGATCGTAGACCACGACCGGGTACCCGCCCATTAACAACGAGGCGGCCAATTGCAACCCGGGGGCGAGTGTCGCCCCGCCCGGCGCACTATCGGCCAGTCCCAAAATGGCGGTGATCCCATCGCCTGGGAGCTTCGAGCGCACCAACTGCAAAAGCCGCGAGGCCGGATGGCGATTCAGCGCCACTTGCTGGCGGACCCGGCGCGCGCCCGCAATGGCGGCTTTGGGGATGCGCAGCGGGAACGCCAGGGCGGGGTGGAACTCCGGAAGGGTGTCGATGCGGCGACTAAGGTAGCGCAGGCCGTGAGAGCGCTGAATGCCACGGCTATCGATCACGTGCGTGGCGTCGTACAAGCAAAAACTGGCCGCATTTTCCCCAATCAATCCGTAATTATGGTTCATCTCGCGCTTCCATCTTTTCAGTCCGTGCGGATAGGTGGATTGATCGTGGTTCTGGTGCACCGCCATGACAAAGGGGCTGGCGTCAACTACCGCGGCTCCCAGGCGCCGGGCTTCGTAGACCAGCCACGGGTCCCAGGCGCCCCTGCCAATCCCAAAGTCGGGAATTTTGGACCAAAGTCCGCGGGGGAAAGCAAAGAAGTCGCTGTTGCCGGGCGGGGGACTCTGCCGGCCGCGCTCTCGAACGAAAGCACGCAGTTTGCTTTCGCAATCCGGTTCCTGAAAGTTCCAGCAATCGTCAATGCGCACACGCCAGACGCGCGCAACCATCAAAAATTTTTCGCGGACGCGGCGGGCCAGATTTAAAGCTTCGATAAAATCAGGCAGCAAAATGATGTCCGCATTGACGTAGCTGAGCACGTCATTTGCGGCGAGGCGCTGGGCCTTGGCAAACAGATCGGGGAGCAATGGAGCGCCAAATTGCGTGCGCTCCAGCATGGGAACATGAGTGAGGCCGAGCTCTCGGCAGATCTCTGCGGTCCCGTCGTCATCGCCAAAGAGGATGATCTCCGGCGCGGGACGCAGGGCCATCCAACTGGCAATCGCATTGCTCTGGATGAGACCGGTATGGCCTTCAAACGACTTGGGCGTGGCGAAGAGGGTCAGCAAGTTCGTCTCATTCAGGATCTCTGGCCCACCGATTGCCGCAGGGGAACTGACTGGAGCTCACCCCTGCCAAGCGGGAGGTAGAACACCCCCGGCTGTTCACACAGAAACGCCAAGGTTCGCCAGCAATCGATTACCACGCGCGGCCGGTCGCTCCGCGCCCACTTGTCGCCGGGTATGTCGGCGAAGGCCTGCCAGGGGGTGGCGAGTACAACCGTATCCGCTTCGGAGATGCAGGCGGCAGCCGAATCCGCGAAACGGATCGCGCCCTTCATGCACGCGAACAAATTGCGCTTGCCGGAGGGATCGTACGCCACCACGGAAATGCCGCGGACACAAAGTTCCTCAGCGAGGAGCAAGCCGACGGCCTGCTCGACCACGTCGGTGTTGGGTTTGTAGGTGAGACCCAGGATACCGGCGGGACTGCCCGGCTCGAGCGAACGCTCGACGAGATCGGCGAGCCAGCTTACCTGCGCACGATTGAAGCTATCGGTGACGTGGGCGATATCGGCGGGCGCGCCCAATTGCCGCGCCAGGGCCACCAGGGCGCGATTATCGCGTGGAAAACACGGGCCGCCATATCCCACCGCTCCCTTGAGATACTTGATTCCTATGCGCGTATCGAGTCCCAAGGCGCCGCTGACCACGTCCACGTCGGCATCCGGCAGAGCTTCGCAAATACGCGCCAGCATGTTGGCGAAGCTGATTTTCGTAGTGACGTAAGTGTTTACCGAGAGCTTGGCAATTTCGGCATTGACGAAGTTCATGCGCGCGACGCCCGGCTGGTTCTCGCACACCTGGCGGTAGAGCGCTTCCAGAATATCGCCGGACTGCGGGTCCGATTCGCCAATCAGCAAAAAATCGGGATTCAGGAAGTCGTGAATCACGCTGCCCAGGGCGATAAATTCCGGGTTGTAGCACAGGCCGAAATCGCGGCCCACGCGCTTGCCGCTGGCCCGCTCGAGGGTCTCGCGGACGATGCCACCGGTGGAGCCGGGCATTACCGTGCTCGTGAGTACCACCAGGTGGCGCGCAGCCTTGGCACGGAGCGCGCGGCCAATGGCCTCGCAGGACGCCAGGACGTACCGCAGCGAAAAACTTCCGTCGGCTTCGCTGGGAGTGGCCACGACGATGAAGGTGATTTCGGATTCAGCTATCGCGGCGGCCACGTCATCGTGGGCGGTGAGACGCCCCGCGGAGGCGCGAATCGTATCTTCGAGCTGGGGTTCAAACACTGGAGCGCGGCCCTGGTTGATGTCCTCGACCTTGCGGGGATCGAGATCCACGCCAATAACGCGAAAACCCTTGGCAGCCACGCAGGCCGCCAGCGGCGATCCCAGCTTGCCCAACCCTACAACCGAAACCGTCCGCTCCATTTGTCCCCCGATTTCCAAAGCTCGAAACACCAGAAACGCAAACCGCAACGTGATGCCGGCGCGCTACAAAGTTGGATACAAGTTCTCCTGCTGACCGCCATCCCGGCGGCGCGTTACAACTCCTATTCCGGAACCAGCTTGGCCGGCTTGGTCTGGTTCTCCCAATCGGCGCGAGCCACCGGCATGCGCCATCCGGTCCCAAAAGCCTGGTCGGTGACCTTAATGCCGGGCGCGGCCTGCTTACGCTTGAATTCCGCGCCACGAACGCCCCGCACAGCCTGGCGCACTGCACGGGCATCGAGCCCCAGCGCCATAATCTCCGCAGCCGACTCGTGGTGCTCGATATGGTGCTGCAAAACTTCATCGAGCAAGTCGTAGGCTGGAAGCGTGTCCTGATCGGTCTGGTTAGGACGCAGCTCGGCGGAGGGCGCCTTGCTCAACACCCGGTCCGGTATGCGCTCGGCAGTGCGATTAAACCAGCGCACCAAACGGTAGACCATGGTTTTCGGCACGTCGGAAATCACCGCGAGGCCCCCGGACATATCGCCGTAGAGGGTGCAGTATCCGAC
>PLJR01000050.1 GCA_003140295.1 Acidobacteriota bacterium | reverse complement strand
TTCGAAGGGCAGACCAAGGGCAAGCTCAACAGCGACATCAAAGGCCAGGTCGAGCAGCTCGTCAACGAGAAGATCGGCGACTATTTCGACAAGCACACCACCGTCGCGCGCAAGATCGTCGGCAAGTGCATCGATGCCGCCCGCGCCCGCGAAGCCGCGCGCAAAGCCCGCGAGCTCACGCGCCGCAAATCCGCCATGGATTCCGGCGGCTTGCCGGGCAAGCTGGCCGATTGCCAGGAGCGCGATCCCGCACGCTGCGAAGTATTCATCGTCGAGGGCGAGTCGGCCGGCGGCTCCGCCAAGCAGGGCCGCGATCGCCGTTACCAGGCCATCCTGCCGCTCAAGGGCAAGATCCTCAACGTCGAAAAAGCGCGCTACGACAAGATGCTCGGCCACGAGGAAATCCGCTGCATCATCACCGCTCTCGGCACCGGCATCGGCAAAGATGATTTCGACGCCTCGAAACTCCGCTACCACAAAGTTATCCTCATGACCGACGCCGATGTCGATGGCAGCCACATCCGCACCCTCCTGCTCACCTTTTTCTTCCGCCACATGAAGGAGCTGATCGAGCGCGGCCACGTCTATATCGCCCAGCCTCCGCTCTATCGCGTCAAGCGCGGCAAGATGGACCGCTACATCCGCGACGAGCACGAGTTTTCGCTCGAACTCATGAAGCGCGCCACCGAGGATCACGTCGTTAAAGCCAAAGAAGGCGTCTCCCTCGAAGGCCAGGGGCTCACGCAATTTCTCCTCAACGTCCAGGAGTATGACCAGGTCGCCGCAAAAATCCTGCGCCGCTTGCGCGACCGCGCCCTGGTCGACTTGCTCGCCACCAGCGACCTCGATAAGAAAACCGATTTCGAGGACAAGAAAGCTCTCGAGCGCCTGCTGAAATCCATCGAAAAAGCCAAGCTGAAATTCGAAGCCCAGATCACTTTCGACGAGGAGCACAGCCTCCACGAACTCGTGCTCAAGCAGGGCGCCGCCATCGCTGGCCGCGTGAATTGGGCGCTCGTGTCCATGCCCGATGCCAAGCGCCTGCGCGCGCTCGCCCGCGCCATCGCCGTCTCGAACAAGCCGCCCTTCACCGTCTCGCGCAACGGCGATAAAGTCACCAAGGAAAGCGCCGACGCCGTCCTCGCCTACGTCCTCGAAGACGCCAAAAAAGAGTTCACCGTCACCCGCTTCAAGGGCCTGGGAGAAATGAATCCCGAGCAGCTGTGGGCCACCACCATGAACGCCGAAACGCGCACCCTGCTGCAAGTGCGCCTCGAAGACGTGGTCGCCGCCGAAACCATTTTCACCACCCTCATGGGTGAAAACGTAGAAGAGCGCCGCAAATTCATAGAAGAAAACGCCCTAGACGTCGTCAACCTCGACATCTAAATCGCGTCGCAAAATAATCAGTCAACGCGGCCTTTCCGCCAGCCGTCTACCCGCAGGAGCGTTCATCACGGATGCCAGCGCCAACTGAGCTGAACCGTTAAAAGTTTTTAATCGCTTAAAAATCCTTAATCCATGATCGCGACGCTCATCGGCGGCACCGGACTGACGGGTTCATTTCTGATTCGGCATCTCCTCGCCGATCCGGCGATCACCAAAGTGGTCTCCATTTCGCGTAAGTCATTGCAGATTTCGGATGCCAAACTGACCGAAGTGTTGATCTCCGACCTCGCGGAGCTACCCTTGATTCAATCCAAGATTGGGACTGAATCACAGATTGACGGCGATCTTTATTTCTGTTGCCTCGGCACCACCATCAAGGCAGCCGGCAGCCAAGCAAACTTCGAAAGAGTTGATCGCGACGCCGTCGTCGCCTTTGCGAAAACCGCGAAGGCGCAGAATGCCACATCATTCGCGCTCGTCTCCGCCATGGGCGCGAACGCGCGCTCGAGGTTCTTTTACAATCAAGTCAAGGGCCGCACCGAGAACGATGTCCAAGCTCTGGGACTTCGCTCCCTCATCATCTTCCGCCCCGCTCTCCTGGTAGGCCCGCGCCGCGAATTCCGTTTAACCGAAAAAATCGCCGCCAAAACGCTGGTCCCGCTTTCGCACCTCCTCCCGCCTCGAACGCGGAAAAGCCTCATCACCGACGCCGAAACTTTAGCGCGGCGGATGTTGGCGGAGGCGAAAGTACCGCCTCCGGGAGTTCACCTCATAAAGGCGAAAGACATCTAGCCGCGGCGGCTGGACCCTTTGACATCGCTGTTAAAATAGTAATTAGTGTCTCGGACAGCTAAAGTAGCACCGGCATCCCTTTCGAACGATTGGCCTGTAAAATCGAAAATGCGGCACAGCATAGGTTTAGGTGGAGAAACAAGACTTAAGTCTCATCGATTGATATGCTTGTACGTTTCACGCGTATAAATCGTTATGGCTGATATCCTTACGAAAAACACCGGGGGGTGGGGGTGGCCGTTTCTGCTAACTCCAACCGCAAATGGTTTACCAAGTGAGTTGGAAGACGCTGCCGGGCCTTCGCGGCCTGGCCTGTTCGGAGTTTCGCGCCGTCGAAACCGCGGCGCCGGACAATGAGCGAGGAGTCGCCGTGGATATCGCCGGCGTCGCCGAGCGCGACGCCCTGCTCGCGGAGCTGGAAGCACATTTCGCGTCGCAGCGCTTTTCAAATAACGCTGCTGCATTTGAAGCGGTAAAAAGCTACGTGCTCGAGCGCGTAGCCGCCAAGCCCTAAGTCGTAAAACGCAATACGGGTATAGGCTCTATTTGGAGCCCGCACATAAAAAGGAGCAAGCCTCAGCATGGCCGACGAAACCACCCCGCATTCCACGCTGCTTCCGGTGGATATCGAAGCGGAGATGAAAAAATCGTACCTCGATTACGCCATGAGCGTGATCGTGGCGCGCGCCATCCCGGACGTGCGGGATGGCTTGAAGCCCGTCCAGCGCCGGATTCTCGTCGCGATGAACGATCTCGGCCTGGCCTCCAATCGCGGCTATCGGAAGTGCGCCAAGATTTGCGGCGATACCTCGGGCAACTATCATCCGCACGGAGAAGCGGTCATCTATCCCACGCTCGTGCGCTTGGCGCAGCCATTTAACTTGCGCTACACGCTGGTGGATGGGCAGGGCAATTTTGGTTCGGTCGATGGCGATCCGCCGGCCGCCATGCGGTACACCGAGGCGCGGCTCGCGCGCATCAGTGAAGAGCTGCTGGCCGATCTCGAAAAAGAGACCGTCGATTTCGTTCCGAATTTCGATCAGACGCGCGAAGAGCCCTTCGTGCTGCCCTCCCGCGTGCCCAACCTGCTGATCAATGGCGCGACGGGCATCGCCGTGGGCATGGCCACCAACATTCCGCCGCATAACTTGAACGAGATCGTCGAAGGCCTCCTGCTGCTGCTCGAAAACCCGGAAACGTCGCTCAAAGAATTGATGAAAGTGATTCCCGGCCCCGACTTTCCCACCGCCGGATATATATCGGGCCGCGAAGGAATTCTCTCCGCCTACAAAACCGGGCGCGGCAGCTTCATCATGCGCGCCAAGGCCGCCATCGAGCAGGCCGGCAAAGAACGCGAGAATATCGTCATCACCGAAATTCCCTACCAGGTCAACAAGGCTCGCCTCGTCGAGCGCATCGCCGAGTTGGTGCAGACAAAAAAGATCGACGGCATCGCCGACGTGCGCGACGAGTCCGACCGCGAGGGCATGCGCGTCGTCGTCGAGATCAAGCGCGGCGAAGAGCCGCAGCTCATCCTCAATCACCTCTACAAACTCACGCAGATGCAGGAGTCGTTCGGCATGATCCTGCTGGCCATCAGCGGCGGGCAGCCCCGCGAGATGGGTTTGGTCGAGCTCCTGCGCCTGTTCCTCGACCATCGGCGCGACGTCGTCCTGCGCCGTACCCGGTTTGATCTGCGCAAGGCCGAAGAACGCGAGCATCTCCTGCTCGGTTTTGCGAAAGCGCTCGAGCATCTCGACGAAATCATCAAGCTCATCCGCCGGAGCAAGACTCCCAAGGAAGCCAAGGAAGGCTTGATCGAGCGCTGGACGTTTTCCGACCGCCAGGCGCAAGCCATCCTCGATTTGCAATTGCACCGCCTCACGCAGATGGAGCGAGAGAAAATCCTGGAAGAATTGAAGCAAGTCCAGGCGCGCATTGCGGAATTAAAAGAAATTTTGGCCAGCGAAAAGAAGCTGAAGGCAGTGATCTCCACCGAATTACGCGAGACGCAGAAGGATTTCGGCGATGCGCGGCGCACCCAAATCGTCGACGCGGTCGAAGAGATCAAGGTCGAGGACCTGATTGCCGACGTGGACATGGCCATCACCATCAGCCACGCTGGCTACATCAAGCGCACCCCGGTGGACGTGTACCGCCACCAATCGAGAGGCGGCAAGGGCCGCATCGGTGCGCGCACGCGCGATGAGGATTTCGTCGAGCATCTGTTCATCGCTTCGGCGCACAGCTACATCCTGTTATTCAGTTCGCGTGGCCGCGTCTATTGGCTGAAGGTGTACGAGATTCCGGAAGCCGCCGCCGCCACGCGCGGCAAGGCCATCGCCAGCCTCGTCAAATTCCAGGAAGACGAGCACCTCACCGCACTCGTGCCCGCGCGCAACCTCGAAGAGGCGGGCCGTTACGTTTTCTTCGCCACGCGCAA
>PLJR01000320.1:4120-8395 GCA_003140295.1 Acidobacteriota bacterium | reverse complement strand
CCGATTGCCGCTGCGCTGGCACGAGGCGTGCGAAAAGTCTCGGACGCCATCGAGGAGCTGCGCTTGGACCTTGTCTATCCGCGCGAGTGGAGCAAGATCGAGGCGAGCCGACGGATCTTGAGAAACATGAACGAACCCGGAGACTACGAACAGGCGCGGAAGTGGTGGGCGGCCCAGCGCCTGCGCGCAAGCGAGCATGTCAAAGGACCCCGGCGGGCGACGAAGCGGAAATGGCGATCCGCTCCTCGCCGGAATAAATGACGAAGCGCCGTCCGCGCAAAAATCCGACCAGCGTCTGTCCCAATTCGCGCGCCAGCTGCACCGCGAGACTCGATGGCGCGGACACCGACGCGAGCAGGGGAATCCCCGCGGTGAGCGCCTTCTGCACAATCTCGAATCCGCCCCGCCCGCTGACCAGGAGGATATGATCATTAAGAGGTAGGCCGCCACGAAGGAGAGTCCAACCGATGACCTTGTCCACCGCGTTGTGTCTGCCAATGTCTTCGCGCAAGACGAGCAGTTCGCCGCCGCTGCCGAAAAGTGCCGCCGCATGCAGGCCCCCTGTTCGGCAAAAGACATCCTGTGTTGCGCGCATTCGTAACGGCAGCTGGCACAGCATTTCGGGATCGAACAGCGACGCAGCCGCTGGACGACGCAAGCCTCGCTGGCGGAGCTGCGCGATAGAAGCCTTGCCGCACACGCCACAGGCCGACCCGGCCGAAAACTTGCGTGCAGCGCCACCCGACTTTACGCGCGCGCTAGGATCGAGGTCTACACGTATGACGTTTCTCTCCACAGCGGTATCGGCTGGCATCCGCAATGCCAGCAGATCCTCTCGTTGGGCGATGATGCCCTCCGTAAAAAGAAAGCCAGCCACAAGCTCTTCGTCCCTCCCTGGCGTGCGAAGAGTGACGCCGAGCGAATGGCGTCCCGCACGGATCTCCAGGGGCTCTTCGGCTGCCAGGTAATCTTCAAATTGCGTGGCTCTGCCGTCTTGCCACTCGGTCACCTGCGTAATTTCGATGTTTCGGCTTTTTTGTGTCATGAGCCCGCTCGAAGCGCGCCAAGCGCACATTGTCAGAAATTCCGCGGCCATCCCGTGTCCCAACGACATTAGAGGGTGCCTTTAGCGCCCCCGCGCGCCTCCCGCTCCAGCGTTCTTAGCATAGAGTGACGTTGGCATTTGTCCGCTCGAATCAAGAGGAGCATCCCGGGTTTGCGGCGACGCCCCACTTCGCGGCGGAGATACCAGCAACGGCACCACTGCTGAAATCAGCATCACGCCGGCGATCATGTGCAAAGCTCCGCGGTACGTGCCAGTGGCTTGGCGCATGTAAGCGATCAGGAGCGGTCCGAACGCGCTCGCAAACCCCCATGCGGTGAGCATGAGCCCGTAGATCGGACCTACATTTCTAGCTCCAAAATAGTCGGCAGTGAACGCAGGCATGGTTCCGAATCCACCGCCGTAGCAGAGCAAAATAATGAAGGCAACGGCCGTGAGTGCGCCAGCGGAAGAGATGCTAGGCAGGAACCAGAAGAGCACAACCTGAAGCAGGAACATCACGAAGAAAGTCGCTTTCCGTGTGATTGCGTCGGAGACCCAGGCCCAAAACACCCGCCCCAACGCATTCCCGAGGCTGACGATGCCGACCATGCCGGCCGCCACCACCGCACTCACGCGCGCCAGTTCCTGAAACAGTGGTGCCTCCTGTGAAATCACCGAAATCCCCGCCGAGGTATTCAAAAAAAGCAGGAGCCAGAGAGCCCACCACTGCCATCTGGCGAGCGCTTCCGGAAGCGTATAGTCCCGCTTCGCCCGTTGTGAAACCTCCGTCGCCGTTGGCGTCCAGCCCTCAGGTTTCCATCCTTCCGGCGGGTTCTGCATGAAGGCAGCGCAAATCACGGTCACGATCAGGAAAACGATGCCCAGATAGGCAAACGTGTGCAGGACCCCAACTGATTGGATCAACCGCGTCGCGACAGGCGCGGTGATTAACGCGCCCGCACCAAAGCCGCCGACCGCGATCCCGGTGATCAGTCCTCTGCGGTCGGGAAACCACTTGACGAGCACCGCGACTGGAACGATGTAGCCAAGGCCCAAGCCAATTCCGCCAATCACGCCATAACTCAGATAGAGCCACCACAATTTATGATCGGAAAAGCTGGCCAGGAAGACCCCAAGACCGTAAAGAGCCCCGCCGGTCAGCGCAACGATGCGCGGTCCTCGGCGATTCAGCCACAGGCCGCCGAAGAATGCCGCGATGCCCAGCACGAAGATGCTGATAGTAAACGTCAATGTAACTTCTGGAATACTCCATCCGAATTGGCGGGCGAGCGGAATGCGAAAAACGCTCCACGCATAAACCGCGCCTAACGCAGTCTGGAAAAATACTCCGGCTGTGGCGATCACCCAACGATTCGCACTTCGCATACGTCCTCCATACAGGCGCTCACTTGCCTGGCTGAGACTGTGCTTCCGAGAAGAAATGCCTTCCCCAGGCCTCGAGCAAGCTGTTTACCGCTACCAGTCCGCGTCGCAGGTCCTTGCTGCGAAACTTATTCAGAATCGCCATGAAACCGGGAGGCTCTTTGCCCTCGGCCTTGGCCTGCCGCATCGCTTCCGGAAGTGCGAGTGCAAAGCCGTCAAACAGATCCGGATCAATTTCTCCCAGCGTTTTCCCCAGGATGAGCAGATTGCGGATCGCGCGCACCGACTCGGGTGCCCGGGCCGCCTCGGTAGCGGTCTCTAACACCTTCCCGCCGGATCCCAACACTCCGCGCAGTAGTTCGAGTACGCCCTCGTCGTGAAGTCCCTGCAACACTTCGTATCCGGCAAGCAAGGCCTCCGCGTGTTCCAGCGGTGCGCTTTGCAATCGTGAGCCCAGTTCCTCACGTGGATCGCGGCGTGGTAATTCGAAGGGGATCGGCTTGGCCATTGTTCTCGCTCCTCTTTATGTTTTCCTTAATTTGAACGAGGTCTCTTCCCGGGACGCGATAATCCGCACGGGCCCATTTCCGCTCGACTTCGACGCCGTGTTGCGGCGTGGGATGGCCGAACCGTGGGTTAGTGCGCGGCAGCGGATTTTCGCCAACCTCTGGCAAGATTTGCATGTGCACACTGGCTTCCTTGAAGGCCGGCGTGTGAGTTACCGGATCAGTGATGCTACTGGTCAGGCGATTCACGGGGCTTTCGGTGGAATTCATCGGCATATAGAGTTCCCGCCCGCTGACACGGTCTGTGACCAATGCGCGCACGCGAACCTGTCCGTAGCGGGAAATGAGCAACAGCCACGTACCGCTCTGGACGCCGCGCTCTTTAGCGAGTTCCGGCGAAATTTCGACGAAAACGTCCGGTGTCTGTTCCTGGATGCCCTTCACTCGGTAGGTCAAATTGCCCTCATGGAAATGCTCAAGCAAACGCCCATTGTTCAGATGCAGGTCGAATTCTGTGTTGGACTTTTCCACCGGGCCCGACCATGAGACCGGGAAGAGCCGCGCTTTGCCGTCCGGAAAATTAAATTTCTTTGTGTAGAGCAATGGCTGATCGCTTCCATCGGCGGCAACGGGCCATTGAAGGGACTTGTAGCCCTCGAGCCGTTCATAGTTCACTCCTGCGAGCATTGGTGTGAGCGAAGCCATTTCGCTCATGATTTCGGAGGGATGCGTGTAGTTCCAATTGGCGCCAAGACGATTTGCGATATCCCGGGTGATCTTCCAATCTGGCCGGCTGCCAGGAATGGGCTCGAACACCTGATGCAACCGCTGGATGCGCCGCTCGGTGCTCGTGAATGTGCCTTCCTTTTCCAGGCTAGGGGTGGCGGGGAGAACTACATCGGCGAAGCGGCACGTAGTACTGAAGAAAATATCCTGCACAACAAAGAAATCGAGCATAGAGAATGCCGCCGCAACGTGATTGGCATTGGAATCCACAATCGCCATCTCTTCGCCTTCCAGGTATAGGGATTTCAGCTTGCCCTGATGGATCGCGTCGACCATCTGATGATTGTCGAGGCCCTTGGTGGACGGCAGCTTAACCTTCCATGCCGACTCGAATCGCGCTCGAACTTCGGGGTCATCTACGGATTGATAACCCGGAACAGTGTTGGGCGCCGCGCCGCTGTCGCCGGCACCCTGCACGTTGTTGTGCCCGCGCAGCGGATACGCTCCCGTGCCTGTCCTCATGTAATTTCCGGTAACGAGAAGGAGATTTGAGATAGCCGTTGATGTGTCAGAACCCTGGCTTTGTTGCGTCACTCCCATGGCCCAGAGGATGCA
>PLJR01000320.1:0-4025 GCA_003140295.1 Acidobacteriota bacterium | reverse complement strand
CCGGCTTGGGGTGCAGGAAGAGGTCAGCGCGGCGCGCCATCTCGTTCTCGCGCAGATCGGACACGATAAGTTTCTGGCCGTGAAGTTTGTGAGCGCGCTTCACGCGAGTGGCAAGCACAGGATGGCTCTCCGCCGTATTGCTGCCGACGATCAGTACCAGGCTTGCGTTCTCAATGTCGCGGATGGAGCCGGAATCGCCACCGTACCCGACTGTGCGAAACAGCCCCGTGGTCGCCGGCGCCTGGCAATAGCGGGAGCAGTTATCGATGTTATTCGTACCGATCATGGCGCGCGCCAGTTTTTGCATCAGATAGCTCTCTTCATTGGTGCACTTCGAAGAAGAAATGAACGCGAGAGAGTCTGGACCGTGTTGCGCTTTAATCTCAGTGAATTTACGTGCCACCAGATCGAGAGCCTCGTCCCAACTGGCCTCGCGGAACCCGTCGCCCTCACGGATCAGCGGTGTGGTCAGACGATCCGGATCATTGACATAGTCCCAACCGAACTTGCCTTTGATGCAGGTGGAGATCCCGTTCGCCGGCCCATCCGCCGGTTCCACCTTAAGGATGTGGCGGTCCTTGGTCCATACATCGAAGCTGCAACCCACGCCGCAATACGTGCACACGGTTTTGGTGCGGCGGATGCGCGCCTCCCGCATCGCTGCTTCCACCTCGGACACCTTCAGGATGAAGCCGTATCCACTTTCGGGTTCGACGCCCTTGACTACGTCAATCATCCCGTCCATGGTCGGTCTGGAAATCCCCGTCAGAAATCCCGCGTGTCCGAGCATGGACTTTTCCATGAGGGCATTGCACGGGCAAACGGTCACGCAGTGGCCGCAGGACACGCAACTGGATTCGCCGATGGTAGAACCGCCGTCCCACAACACGCGCGGGTGCGGATTCTCCCAATTGATGGAGAGGGTCTCGTTCACTTCGAGGTTTTGACAGGCCTCTACACAGCGCCCGCAAAGGATGCATTGATTCGGATCGTAACGGTAAAAGGGATTTGTATCGTCGACTTTGTAGGGCTTGTTCTCGAACGGAATCTCCTGGTGCTCAATCCCTAGTAGCTTAGTAGTGTTGTGAACGGTGCAGTTCCCGTTGTTGTTATCGCATACCGTGCAGTACAGCATGTGATTGTGCAGAATGCGATTGAACGCTTCCACCTGGGCCGCCGCCGCCTTCACTGACTTTGTGGAGATAGTCATTCCATCGGCGAGTTCAGTCGCGCACGCCCGGACCAGCACGCCATTGGCTTCAACCATGCACGTGTCGCACGTCTCAATAGGACCAAGTTGCGGGTGGTAACACACGTGGGGAACCGTTGCGCCAGTACGGTTGATCAGATCGATTAGGAGTTCATCAGGTTGGGCTGTTTGAACCACACCGTCAATCGTAACGTTGACCATGGTTTTCTCCACGCGGTGGCCGGCAGGTTATCTTCTTGCTTCCATTGGTATCCGATATTTCGACCGCTCGATCATGCAATTCACCGTCAGACCCCACGCGCTGATCAAGCCAATCCCATGTTTCCAGCAGAAAGCCGGCGCGGCACGTCTTGCGCTCCTCAGCCATTCGCTTCCATCCGGTGAATGACCGCGGAGAAGTCTTCCTCAATTCCAGACGCAGCTTCTTTGGAATTGATTGCTGCGGCCGCTTCTGTCGCTGGCATCGAAAGTCCAAACTGTGACGCTGCGGCCAAAATTAATCCGAAATCCTTGTGCATCAGACGAACCGCAAATTGCGGCGTGTAGTCGTCCTTCTTTGCGCTAGCCAGTTTCCCGGTAAGGGCCGGGGCGACGACAGCAGTCTTGGCGAGCGTGTCCAGCACCAGATCGCGCGGCAGGTCCAACTTGGAGCCTAAGGCGACCGCTTCAGCAACGGCTTGCATCTCAACCCCTAAAAGTGTATTCACAACCAGCTTCATCGCGACGCCTGAGCCGCTCGGGCCCATATAGAACCATTGACTCGCAATCGCGCGAAAAATCGGCGTCGCTCCCTCGAAGACTTCCCGGTCACCGCCGCCGAATAATGTCAGCTTCCCGGCCTCGGCGGCGGGCGTGCTGCCAGAAATAGCCACATCGAGTGCGGAAACGCCCCTCTGTCGCGCTGCCTGATATAACCGCCGCGAGGTTTCGGGAGAGATCGTGCTCATCTCCATGATCTGTACGCCAGGCTTGGTGTTGCGCAGAATCTCGCTTGTTCCCAGATATACATCTTCCACAGCTGCATCATTTGCAAGACAGGACAATACGACGTCAACCTCCCTAGCCAGTTTCTCAGGGGACATTGCAACTTCGGCGCCGAGTGCCGCAAGCTCTCCGGTTTTTGAGTGATCGCGGTCGTAGACGACCATAGAGAAGCCGGCGTCAACCAGGCGCCGCGCGATCCGCGAGCCCAGGTATCCAATACCGATGAATCCCAGTCGTCTGCGAAATGTGGCTTTTTCCCCGCGTATCATGTGTCCTCCAATCAGTCGATATACCGCATTAGAGAAAGCATGTGCCGTTCCATTCCGGACAGTGTCTATAGCCCACCAACTACCTTAAAACCGCCTGTTTCGATGATTGCGTGAGGGTGGGCCACGTCTCGCTCGCCGACACGATCTGGCCACCGTGTCGGCATTTGGACAAACTGTTAGCCGGCGGACTCGACCATATCTGTTGCCGATAGACCTATACACTTCGCGTCGTTTCCGTTTACGGCAGAAGTTTTGGCGCCGTGGTTCCGCAGAGCTACTTGCCCGCGGTGAAGAAGGACATGGCCAAGGCCAAACTGCAGGTCATTGTCGCCGTACCAGATGATGACGGGCCATCGGAACGAGTCTGTACAACCGGTAGCCGCTCGTTGATATTCGCCGATCGGATCGAGCAAATTGCGCAGCATGCCTCCAAATATGGCGACGAGAATGAAATGGGAATTCCGAAAACCAAAGCCAACCGGATACGTGTGCATTGGTTCACGCAAGGCTTCACGTTTCGCTGCCCAAATGAAAGTGTACCGTTTGCTTAGAAAGAACTGATTGTGCGTCGGAGGCCATAATTCGATAAATGACAAATAGACCTAAACAAGCGGATCGGATCTCCCGCGGACATCTTTTCTTAACGGCCCAGTAAGATTTGCGTCCCTGGTGCCCCGGAGTGTGCAAACTTCTGCATATCGCGAGCGCCTTTGAGAAAAAATCCGCAATCTGGCTCCTGCAGCAAATCCAGTTGGGCACCTTTCACGTAGTTCAATCCGAGTGAATCCGTCCACAAGTTCCCACTGGGGTGGGCGGTTTCCCCCAAATTCTAGGGAGGATCCGATGGAATTAGGAGTGTTTCCATGAAATGGCCCAAAATCGCTCTAGCCATGCTTCTGGTGGTGGCGATCGTTGTGCCGCCCGGTCTTATTGCTTCCAATCACCGAGAGGCTCCGATCACCGCACTGGATCAAAAAGCGGATATCACCGACCTGTATGCGTTTGTAAGTTACAGCGGCAACCAATCCCCCAATACAAAACCATCAAAAGTCACGCTGATTCTTTGCGTAGACCCGTTCCTCGAACCGGCAAACGGTCCCACGTGGTTCCCATTTGATCCCAACATTCTGTACGAGATCCACGTGGACAACGATCATGACGCGCTGGCCGACGTCAGTTTTCAGATTCGGTTTCAAACGCAGTTTCAGCTACCGGCTGTCTATTCGGCCTTAGCCGGGATCGGCGATAACGGCGCGAATGCTCCGGGAACCTCGACCCTGGTGGTGCCACCGCAGATCCGGGACTTCAACAATCCAGGCTTGAATTTGCGGCAAACCTACACCGTAACGATGGTGCGCCATCGCAAGGGCATTCAGCGCGACGGAGATGACCAAAGGGATGATAAGGAAGACGTGTTGGACTCCGTCCAACTCGCCAATTCCGACGGATCGCCCTTCTTTGCCGTGCCCGCTAACGCCGGCCCTCGCACCATCGACTACGACGCGGTGTTTGACAAGGGAACCTATCATCTGAACAACAACGTCTCCGTCTTCGCCGGCACT
>PLJR01000109.1:460-6735 GCA_003140295.1 Acidobacteriota bacterium | reverse complement strand
CTTGTAAGGATATCAAAGCAAAGGATTTGAAAGGGTGCAACTGCATAAGGATATGAAAGCAAAGGATTAAGAGTGTGATGGTGGGGGATGTAAGGAAAACTTTCGTGCAGGCCGGTGGAGGATGCGGGATGAAGATCGATCGTCACGGTATACTTTACCATAGATTGTTGCCTTTGTCATTGATTATGCTTTGGTACTAAGTTTCGAATGTGGGGAGGCCGACGAATTCGAACGCGCAAACTCCGAGTAGCGAAGCAATTGAGATAGCCGCGACGATCCACAACGTTCCGAGGTTTCAGTGCTACAAGTGAAAAAAACCCCCAAGAAAATTCAGACGGCGCGGAAAATCAAAGAGGGCTGAGGGATTCCTCGTTGTATTATGCGGGCTCCAAGTAGAGCCCGCACCCGCCGCTCGGAATGACAGCGCAAAGCTAAAGCCGAAAAGCAAATGATGCGATCCTCGAGTGGGGTTTCGGGCAGGGTGCTTCTCTGAGTTACGGCGCGGTCCGAATGGCTAATTCATATTCGAGACGAGCACTTGTCGCTTTTTGTTTACCGGCCGTTTGCGATGCAGGACGCGGCCCTCGATTGCGTGACCTACCAGGAAGTACAATTGCCATTGCTCCCGGAAGCTGGCGTCGGCACTTTGGGTGAACATCGCACCTACCCAGCGTGCCGCTTGCGTGAGGATTTCGCGAATCATGTACCGCGGAACTCCCAGCCAACAGACCGGTCTTGGTGAATTTGGATCTTCTTTCAATTGTCGCCTGTAATCGGCGCGGCCTTTGGGAACGGCCCTTCGAAGCGCCCAGGCTTTCGTCATCTGACCCTTTAGAATGATGTGCTCCACTACCGCACGTTCGCAGTGCCACACCGTACAACCGGCGTCAGACAGTGTTTGTAGGAAATCGGTGTCCTCCCCTACCCGATAGCGAGAACCCACGGGGCCTAATGAAGTGTCAAACAGATAGCCATCCTTAAGGACTGCCGAGCGAATGGCCATGTTCGCCCCATGAACACGTGACGCAGTCGTCGGTCCTTCCGCGGTATCTCTATGTGTGGCCCCGAAAGTGTACGGCGACCCATGCAAAATCCAATCCTCCGGTGGAATCTCCCAGCGTGGGACAATGACGCCTCCAAAGACGGAATAAGTGGGTTCTGAGTCAGCGGCCAGGCGCATTTGCACCAGCCAATCCGGTTTGGGCAAAGCATCGTCGTCCGTCATTACGACCAGGTCACCGTTTATGCCCGATAGGCCAGTGTTTTGAGCTACAGCTTTACCTAACCTGGGCTCAAAGACGTAGGTGAGCGGCAGGCGTGAGTGGAATGCGTGGACTATTTCCTTGGTACCATCCGTGCTTCCGTTGTCCACGATGATCAGCTCCCAACCGCCGTAGGGAGACTCAAGTTCACAATAGGCATTCAGCACGGCGAGCAGCGTATCGGCTCCATTATAAGTGGCCAAAAGGACTGTAATCATTCGTCCCGCCTTAGGTAACCAATACCAATTGTACGCCTGCCCCGGGGGACCTACACAGTTAGGGGGAACGGTACGGGGCCGCAAAGATTTTGTCCATGCCTAAGGTAGCATGAGGTTGCGGTCACTGGGCGGGGGTGAGCTTGCGCTCATTGGGCTGGGGTTAGCTTCCGCTCAACTGCGCCTAGCAGGAGGTCGGCGGCGATGGCCAGCAGGGCGGCGGGGATGGCTCCGGCGAGGATGACGGAATTATTGACCATGGCGACGCCGCGGAAGATGAAGACGCCGAGGCCGCCGGCTCCGACGGCGGCGGCGATGGTGGCTACTCCGATGCAGAGGACGGTGGCCACGCGGACTCCGGCCAGGATCACGCCCATCGCGAGCGGCAACTCGATCTGCCAAAGGATTTGGCGCGGCGTCATGCCCATGGCGCGAGCGGCTTCGAGCACGGAGGGATCGACGCCGGCGATGCCGGTGTAGGTGTTGCGCAAAATGGGCAGCAGCGCGTAAAGCATCAAGACGACGATAGCGGTGTTGGCTCCGATGCCGCCAAGAAACGGGACGGGAATCAGGAATCCAAAAAGGGCGAGGCTGGGAATGGTTTGCACGACGTTGGCTGCGCCGAGAACCCAGCGGCGGAGCGAGCTTCGGCGTACCAGTGCGACTCCTACGGGGAGGCCAATGAGGAGGGCGATGCCCATCGCCGCGGTAACGAGCCAGAGGTGCTCGAGGGTGCGGGCGAGAATTTCCGCGCGATGCTCGAGCATGAAATGCCAGACGGTCACGAGGCACCTCCTGTGCGGGGTGGACCGGTTGGGGGCGGGGGCTGAGGATCTGACTGCGGGACGTTTTCCGGCGTGGCGGGCTCGGGCTGCGGAGCCGGCTTTGGGTGTGGGCCGGCATCTGGCGGAGACGCGGGGTTGGGTGGCGGCGCGCTTTCTGGTGGCCGCTGCGGGGGGGCGTCGGGAGTTGGTTCTAGCGAGTCGACGAAGGCGCGGACTTCGGGCTCCTGCGCGCGGAGAAATTGTTGCGGAGAATAGACGCCGACCAATCGGCCGGCGGCGAGGAGCGCGATGCGCTCGCCGAGCAGGAGGGCTTCGCGCAAATCGTGGGTGACGAAGGTGATGGTTTTGCCGAGGCGCGCGGCAAGCGAGCGAAACTCGCGCTGCAATTCGGCGCGGGTGATGGGATCGAGTGCGCCAAAAGGCTCGTCCATGAGCAGGATGGGCGGATCGCCGGCAAGAGCGCGTGCGACGCCGACGCGCTGGCGCTGGCCTCCCGAGAGCTCGCGGGCGTGGCGGGCGGCGAATTCGCCAGCGTCGAGGCCGACCAGGAGGAGCATCTCGCGGACGCGGTCGCGGATGCGCTGCTCGGGCCAGCCCTCGAGGCGCGGGACCAGCGCTACGTTGCGCTCGACGGTCCAGTGCGGGAACAGGCCGACGTCCTGAATGACGTAACCGATGGTGCGGCGGAGGCGGATCGGGTCCCAGGTGGACTGATTGCGCCCGTCAATGAAGATTTGGCCGGCGGTCGGGGTCAGCAGAAGGTTGATGAGCTTGAGCGAAGTGGTTTTGCCGGAACCGCTGCGGCCGAGGAGGACCAGGGTTTGGCCGCGGGGGATGGCCAGGTTGAGTTCGTGGAGGAGGAGGCGGCCGTCAGGCAGGCGATATCCGACGTCGCGCATTTCGATGGCGAAGGCGTTCGCGGATTTAGTGGGGTCAGGTTTCCCGGTGGCGAGAGGCTGCTGCATGAGACGTGCTCCGATCGGCCGCTCCCGGCGCTTACGGCCTGGGAGCGCGCGGCATTTGCTAACCTTAACAAAAAGCTAGGTTAAAGCGATAGCGCTCGGGGGTAATGCGGGCTTAGATCTCAGGTTTCATTGATTGGCCGGCAAATTCGGCGCTATTGTGGTTCCCCTTTCGCTGCGCCAGCATCGAATGCTAGGGGGTCGGGGTGCGAGCAATGGCGACATTGACGCGGGGGACTTTGCCGCAACGGCTGGCGGAGGCGCGCGCTTATACGGACCGGCTTTTTTCCATCGTGCGGCCGGAAGCTTATTACGACCGCCCTATTCCGGAGCGGCACCGGATCATTTTTTACCTCGGGCACCTGGAAGCATTTGACTGGAACCTGATTGGCCGCGGACATTTTGATTTGCAGCCGTTTGCCGCGGAATGGGACCAGCTTTTTTCGTTCGGCATCGATCCCGTGGACGGCGGGCTGCCCACCGACCAACCGCAAGATTGGCCGCGCTGCGCGGAAATTTTGCGCTACAACGAGCGGCTGCGCGATCTGCTGGATAAGCGGCTGGAGGCGAGCCAGTCGGGCGAATTGCAGTTGGGCGGATCGCGGTTTGGCGAATCGAGCGTGCCGGGCGAAACGCGGGGACATCGCGCTGACATCACTACGCTGCTGCAGGTGGCCATCGAGCATCGCCTGATGCACGCCGAGACGCTGACTTACATGCTGCACCAATTGCCAAGGGAGCGGAAAATTGCGCAGCGCGACATGGAGGCGCCCGATGCGCCACCGGTGAAGGCGCGTGTGGTGGAAATTCCCGCCGGGGTGGCGACTTTGGGTTTGCCGCGGGGCGGGGATGGGGCGGCTGCGAGTACAGGCGAAGAAACCTTTGGGTGGGACAACGAATTTGAGGAGCAGCGCGCAAGCGTGCCGGCTTTTCGGATCGATGCGCAAAACGTGACGAATCGGGAGTTTCTGCGATTCGTGAATGAAGGTGGTTACCAGGAGCGCTCGTTGTGGAGCGATGCCGATTGGGAATGGCTGCGCGCGAGCGGCACGTCACATCCCGGATTTTGGATTCGGCGGGAAAGCGCGAGCGGCGAAGAGTGGGGTTATCGCACTATGTTCGAGGTGCGGCCCTTGCCGCTGGAATGGCCAGTATATGTTAGCCACGCGGAAGCCACGGCGTACGCGCGGTGGCGCGGCAAGGAACTTCCGAGCGAGGCGGAATGGCATCGCGCGGCGCTGGGAACGCCAAATGGCGTGGAGCGCAAGTATCCGTGGGGTGACGCGCTGCCGGATTCTTCACGGGGTAACTTTGATTCCTATCGCTGGGATCCCACGGACGTGGGGAGCTTTCCTGAAGGCACGAGCGCGTTTGGGATCTCCGATCTTGCGGGCAACGGATGGGAGTGGACGCGGACACCCTTCGCGCCGCTCGAGGGGTTCGTGCCCTTCCCTTTTTATGCGGGATATTCGGCGAATTTTTTTGACGGAAAGCATTACGTCTTGAAGGGCGGCTCGGCGCGAACCGCGGCGTGCATGCTGCGGAGATCGTTCCGGAACTGGTTTCAGCCGCACTATCCGTTCGTTTACGCCGGCTTCCGGTGCGTTGCGCGTTGATTTTCTGAAGGAGCTGCCATGGCCACGGCTACAGTTGCCCGGTATTCGAGCGCGGATTTTGCGAGCGATGTGCAGTCCGGGCTGATGCGCAGGGGGCAGAAGGAACTGCCTTCAAAATATCTTTACGATGAGGTGGGCTCGTCGCTGTTCGAGACGATCACCGTGCTGCCGGAATACGGATTGTCGCGAGCCGACGAACGGTTGCTAAAGGAGCATGCGCGGGAAATGATCGCGCCGCTGCTGCCGTGGAANNGGCAAGCCACAATTTACCGGCCCATCGAGATTTCGGCGACGGCGCTGGGGCGATGCGCGAAGGAATTCGGCGACATGCAGGGCGTGACGGTCCAGGGGCTCGAGCGGGGCTATTTGCAGGGGCTGCGCGAGGTGGCCGCCAGTCGCCGGCCGGATGAAAAGCTGCTGACGCTGTTCCTGGGCAGCACGATCGGNNCATCCCGATCGGCGGCGGCCTGTTCAAGGGTGGCTTCGGCCTGGTGGCCTTGGTGGTGATCGCGCTGCTGCTGGGCGCCGATCTGGTCAAGCCGATTGCGCTGCTGCTCGCCGCATATGACGATGCGGTGGGCGTTACGTCCGCGTTCAATCTGAATTTGCTGGCGCGCATGAATCGCGAGTTGGGCGCCGGATTCGACCTGGGGGCGTTTCGGCATGCGGCGCGCTATGACGTATACGAGCGGCGCATCGAGATGCATCNNGCCGAAGGTGAAACCATCTGGACCGAAAGTTCTTACAAATACCAGCCGGAGGAACTGCTGGAGATGGCGGTTCGCGGCGGGTTTCGTCCCGAGGCGCAGTGGGTCGACGGGCAATGGCCTTTCGCGGAAACGCTGCTTGTTGCTGAGTGATTTACAGGAAATAATTATCGGGAAGTGATTATCGGCGACTGATTATTCGCGCGTGAGTCAGCCGGCTGCGGCTTTCGTGGTCGGCGGACCGGGCGCATCGGCCGGCCGGGCCGGCTCGATATGAAGAGACACACTGCCGCGCCATAAGGCTCCGTCAGAAAAATTGACCGGCCACACCGCTAGAATTTGCGAGCCCTGGTAGACCCGCTCGAATCCCTCTTCGGATTCCGAAACCGTTTCGATGGGCGCGACCCAAACCTGGCTTGCGCCAGGGGCGGCCAAGGTGGCGGCCACATTTTGCCACCCATCGACTACGCGAAGCCGCCCTTGTGGCAACTCCGGACCAGGGATAGCGGCGGCCCAGCGCAGCAGATGGCGGCCGCCACCGAATTCAAAATACCGGTCGGGTTCATCGGGCGCCAGAAAATTGAGAATGATTTCGATGCCGACCTGCATAGCCGGCCAGAGCTCACCGGAGGCGGCCAATTCCACGGCGCAGTCGACACGATACCCCGCGCCTTCATGGTCAAAGGAAAAGTTTTTGTCGCAGACAATACCGCGGCCGGAGGCTGAAT
>PLJR01000109.1:0-389 GCA_003140295.1 Acidobacteriota bacterium | reverse complement strand
AAGCGCTCGAGGCCCGCTTCCTTGGAGCGCACCTGGTCGTGAATAGAGGCCACGCGGCCGTCGCTCGGAGTCTGCGCGACCTCGCGCAGGCGCTGGTGATAGCTTTCGGGCCGCCGCTGCATGGAATTGATGAGGGTGACGCCATTGGTGCGGAAATCGAGGGCCGCGACGGTGCCGCCATCCGCGGGCCGTATCAAAGCGGCCAGGCGCCGGGAGGTGACATAGAACTCCTCGTAGCCGTCGGCGTCGTAATCGAGTTGATCAACGGAGATTTTGGCGGGATCGCGAGAAGAAACCTCGTGCGTCAGGGTTTCGGCGCGCACCAACTCGCGCCAAGGCTCGGTGCGCAGGTGGGGCGCGTAGAGGCCGCCGAAGACGCCGTGCCAGTA
>PLJR01000099.1:8464-8611 GCA_003140295.1 Acidobacteriota bacterium | reverse complement strand
ATGCTCGGCCATCGCGGGTGCCGCCTCTCTATTACCTATCCTGAGATTCTGGAGATGCAGGTTGGCGCAATCATCGAGGCCGCCATTGAATGTGTTAAAGCCGGATGCAAAGTTATTCCTGAGATCATGCATCCGCTCACGCTGGAT
>PLJR01000099.1:0-8406 GCA_003140295.1 Acidobacteriota bacterium | reverse complement strand
TTCTTCAGTTTTGGAACCAACGATCTGACGCAGACCGTGATGGGGCTCTCCCGCGACGACGCCGGACGGTTTTTACCCGAGTATCTCGACGAGACGAAAGCGGCTATCTTCACGACCGATCCCTTCCAAACTCTCGACCGCGCCGGAGTGGGGTTGCTGATTGGATGGGCCATCACGAGGGGCCGCGCCACTCGGCCTAACCTGAAAGTTGGAATCTGCGGTGAGCATGGCGGCGATGCCGAGAGTGTCAAATTCTGCCATCAACTGGGAATGAACTATGTCAGCGCGTCACCTTACCGTGTTCCGATTGCGCGCCTCGCCGCGGCACAGGCAGTCATCGAAGAGGCCGCGTCGCAGAAAGGCAACGGAGGTGTCGCTAAGGGCAAAATCGTTCGCAAAGGCGTGGCGAAAAACCTTGCGGATATGCCGCAGCGGGTTAAAAATGCCAAGAAGCCAGAGGTTATCGCCGTAAGAGGGAAGTGAGCTTTGCCCAACCTGGTGGTTGGAATATGCGGCGGTACCGGTTCCGGAAAAACGACGATCACAAATCGTCTGGCCGCCGATCTACCGCAGCATAGCGTCGTTCTTCTGCAGCAAGACCATTACTACAAGGATCTTTCCGATTTGCCCCTCGACGCAAGGTCCGGACGAAATTTCGATCATCCGGACGCGATCGATTCGGCGCTGATGGCCGAGCATGTGCGCGCGCTGCGTTCGGGCGAGGGAATTGACCGGCCGGTGTATGACTTCCTCCGGCATTGCCGCGTACCCGAAACTTTCCACCTCGAACCGAAACGGGCAGTCATCGTTGAGGGCATCCTCGTTCTCGAGAACCAGGCCCTGCGCGAGATGATGGATATCAAGATTTTTGTGGATACCGATGCGGACTTGCGCTTTATCCGGCGACTTTCACGCGACATTCGTGACCGCGGCCGCACCCTGGAATCGGTCGTGGAACAATACCTATCCTCGGTGCGGCCGATGCACACACAGTTTATTGAGCCCTCCAAACGGTATGCCGACGTAATTCTTCCCGAAGGCGGATATAACGAAGTGGGAATCGACCTCGTCATACAAAAGATCAAGTCGCTGGTGCCTAGCGAAGCGCACACCGCACGGAAGATCGCTCCCAACTAGCCAATGGTTTGGAGGCGCTTGCGGGCTTTTCTCATAAGAACAGTGCGGCGATGGCTGTGTACCGCATTTCCTCTCCTCATCCTGGCAATCACGTTCGTGAATGCGGCCCATGGGGCTCCCGCCGCCCGCCTCACTGGCAGGATACTCGACGAGAATGCAACCCCGGTGGCCAACGTTCAAATAAACGTTAGCCTCGAGGGCGGCAGGTCCGCCGAGGCTTTCACGGACGCCGAGGGGAATTTTCAGATCACCACGCTCGATGTCGGAAAAGCGCACCTTCGTGCGGTCAGAGCAGGTTTCTTCGAGGTCAAAGATCGTCCTTTCGACCTGACTGCCGGCGAAAACGAAATCACGCTAGTCCTGAATCATGAAACCGAAATTGAAGAACAAGTTGAGGTTCGCTCGTCAAGTACTCAGATCGATCCGGAGCAGACAGAGCACCAGGAATCTCTTGTACAACATGAAATTCAGGACACCCCTGTCGCTGGCAGTCACAACTTAAACCAAGTCTTGATTGCGATGCCTGGAGTTGTGGAAGACTCCGAGGCGAAAATACACGTCGCTGGATCCAGGACCGACCAAACTGAAGTAGTACTCGATGGATTTGAAATCAACGATCCAGCAACAAACACCTACAATTCAAGAGTCAATGTCGACGCTGTCCGCCAAGTGTCCGTGCAGTCCGGAAGGTATGGCGCGGAATACGCCCACGCCGGTGCCGGTGTATTGGCGCTCGATACGGCGGTGGGAGACGACCGATTTCGCGCTGGCGTCACCAATTTTATCCCGGGAGTGAGTGCGCAGCAGGGTCTGCATTTCGGCAACTGGTATCCGCGAGCGACATTTTCCGGGCCTGTCAAGCGAGGTCGCGCTTGGTTCTCGGACGGCGCCACCGTCGAGCACAGCTTCACCCTTTTTAAAGATCTGCCGCGGGGTGCCAACACCACGACGCAATGGGCCAGCGATAACTTGCTGCGTGGTCAATTAAATGTGACTCCTCACAATCAGTTGCAGGGCAGCTTCCTTCTGAATGAACTCGATGCCACCAATCAGGGATTGGGGCCTTTCGCGCCTCTTTCTACGACGCGTGATCAGCGCGTGCATAGATCGTTTGTCTCGGCTAAAGATCAGATATGGCTAGGGCATACCCTCATCGAATTCGGCATGGCCATGGACTGGGGTGGCAGCTCTCTGGTACCGCAGGGAACGCTTCCATATATCCTGACTCCGACTACTGCTTCAGGGAACTATTTTGAAACCGTGCACGCGCATTCTCATCGTCTGCAGGTGATTGGCAACGTCCTGGCGGGTTCACGCCATTGGCACGGCTTGCATGATATCTCCGGCGGTGTTAGTGCCGACGGCTTGGAAGTTAACCAGCAGGCTGCGCGCACGCAGATCGATACGGAGCGAGTGGACGCCACTCTGGCCGACCGGACCACGTTTGCGGGAACAGCATCTCCGCGCGCGACCAACAGCCAAATTGGCATCTACGTTCAGGATGCTTGGCATCCGGAAAAACGGCTGGTCATTACCGGTGGAGTGCGTATGGATTGGGACCGGCTCACGAGGGGCTCGATCATTGGCCCCCGCCTCGCCGGCAATTTCCTTCCTTTTGGAACCGACCGCGCCAAACTGACAATTTCATGGGGCAGGTTTTACCAGCCGCTGGACTTGTCTCTGTTTGAGATGGGCGCAGATCAGCAGCGTGTCGATACATATTACGACGCAACTGGCGGGGTACGGATCTCGGGCCCTGCGACCAGCCGCTTTATTGCTCCCGCAGGGCTACGCGAACCATTTTTCGATACGACGAGCGCCGGATGGGAGCAGCACATCTGGACTGCAAGTCTGTTAGGGGCCAATGTAATTTGGCGCAGAGGGAGCAATGGCTTGGCCTATCAGGATTTAACCCCGGGGGTGACCGGGAGCACCTACCAACTCGAAAGTGGCCGCCGCGATCGATACCGCGCGGCCGAAGTCTGGTTCCGGCACTCCTTCACCGACCAGGCGGAGATTTTTTTTGATTACACCCGCTCGAGCGCCACATCGAGCCAAGTTCTCGATCCCAATCTCGGAATGCTTTTTTTTGTCGCCCAGGCGGGCGGCGCGGTACCATGGGATACGCCCAACCGCCTCATTTCTCGCGGGTGGACGCCGACGCCGCTATGGCACCTGTTTTTCAGCTATTTCGCCGAGTATCGCACGGGTTTTCCGTTCAATACCGTGAATACTAACCAGGAGTTGATAGGAGCGCCGGACCGGCTGCGTTATCCGGCATACTTCTCCTTAAACTTAGGCCTCGAGAAACGTTTTAACTTTCGCGGGCACGAGTGGGCCATTCGCGTGTCCGCCATAAACGTTACCGATCATGCCGATCCTGACAGCGTGATCAATAACGTGGACGCTCCGAACTTTCTGACATTTGCAGGAGGGCAACGGAGAGCTTTCACGTCCCGCCTTCGGCTCATCACACGGAAATAGCGGTACGAAGTTACGTCGGCATCTTCAGGAAAAAATAGAGTCCCAGAAAAAAGAAAATTGCATCGGGAGACCACGCCGCGATCAGCGCCGGCAGTTGTCCCACCGCTCCCATGGCTTCAAACAGAGCTGCGACAGCCCAGTACACCACTCCCAGCCCGACGCCAACCACGACACCACCCAGCGCTCCCCGGGTTCCTACCAGGATTGAGAAGGGAATTGCGAGCATGATGATGATGGGCGCAATCAGCGGAAATGAAAGCTTCTTTTGTAACTGCACCGAAAGGCCCGCGACATCAAAGCCCGCTTGCTGCAGCGTTCCAATGTATTTCCGCAGCGNNGCAGTGTTCCAATGTATTTCCGCAGCGTCCACCAGTTCATCTGAAAAGCCTGCCTGACTTCACGTCTAAAGTAGGAGGGCGGTTCGTCGAGTTCGGCGAGTTCGTAGACCGGAAACGGTGTGTAGTGCGTTACTTCACCGCGATCGAAGTCCCGCACCCATCCCGATTCAAGAACCCAGGCATTTTGCTGCGGCTCCCAATGCGCTCGAGCCGCATAGACCCGGCGCCGTAGCGTAAAGGTCTGAGGGTCCAGCTCGAACACATTGAGGTCCCCAAACAATTGTCGATCGGGATCGAAAAGCTGGTATTCGTAGATTTTGGCATTTGTTCCAGCGCTGTCGCCAAAAATCCACTGCCGCCCCGGGCGGAAATAAGTCTGCGCGGGACGCCCGCGAATGATGTTACGCAATTCGTTCTGACGCTGGTTGGCATACGGCAGATAGGTATCGTCAAGCAGCACCAGCCCGGTGGCAAAAACGATCCCAATGGCCACCAGTGGCAGGGCAATTCGATAGAGGCTCACCCCAGCCGCCTTGAAGGCGACCAGTTCATTATTCTTGGTCATCACGCCGAGCGTCACCAGAATTGCTACCAGGCACGCCAGCGGAGCGAGCTGGTAAAACAAGTAGCAGCACAGATATCGAAAATAATTGACCACCTCTATGATTCCCGTGCGGTGCCGCGCAATATCGTTGAGCAAATCGAAAAATGTGAATACTTCAAACAGCAAAATAAAGGCTACCAGGAGCAGCGCGAAGTAAAACAAGAAATTGCGCAGCAGATAAAAGTCGAGGAACTGCGGAAATCCGCCCCCTTTTCGTCGCCCACGCGAGCGGGGCCCGGCCGCCGCAACGCTTCCGGCCGCGCCGTTGCCAACGCGAACCTCGGCAGAAACCGCTGACGTCTCCGCGTTTTCCTCCGCACGCGTTCGCGCCACCACAGTCCGCCGAAAGACGCTCCAGTGGCTAAAGTCGCTCAATTTTGCGAAGCTCTGGCTAAGCCGCCCCTCCTCGTACATCTGTTCGATTTTTGGCAGGAGCAAAAGCCCAGTTAGCCCCATGGCTAGATTCGCGGCCCATATGCCGGCCCATACAGGAACGGATCCTCCTCGAGCCAGTCCGGCGCCCACGGTAAAGATAAAGTAGTAGCCACAAACGATCGCTACCGCAGTCAGCATTCCCGACGATCTCCCTCCCCGCCGGGGACGCGAACCGACCGGCAAAGCGACGAATGCGAAGGCCAGGCATGCAGCGGGAAATGCGAGCCGGCGGTTAAATTCGACGCGCGCTTCGCGCTCATTGGGCCCCCGTTCCTGCAAAAGGTCGTGAAGCGACCGCTCGGCATTTGTGGGCTCGAGTGAATTTCTCTTTTCCGCGCCGCTGAGCTCTACGGAAAGATCCCGCTGCGCAAACCCGGAAAGACCGTAGTGGTTGGGATCGCCGGGTGAGTACTCGTGTACGCTCCCGTCGCTCAGATGTAACTCCAACTTGCCCTGCCCTTGATCGGCATTTACAATGGCTTCGTCCGCCAGCGTGAGACGCGAAACGCCCTCCGCGCCAAATTCCGCCAGGAAAATGCCGCGCCACCGGGTCGCCGCGGCTGAAACGTCCTGTACGTAAAGCACCAGGGTGGGGAACCGCTCGTCGAAGACGCGCGGCTGCACCTCTGAGGACACCTGGCTGGCGCGCATGTGGTCCTCGAGGTTTCGCATGGTACGAACCGAGGCGGGTCCGAGCCAAAGGGTCATGGCCAGCGTAAGTCCAAATGCGGTGATTGCGAAGATGCCGATGGGTACCAGAAGGCGTCGCGACGGCATCCCCAACGCGTTCATGGCAATCAATTCACTGTCAGCCGACATTCTTCCCAAGCCGATCAGGACGCCTACCAACACGGAGATCGGCAGTGAAAAAGACAGTACCGCCGGGAAGGCGCTTACGAACAACAGTGCGATTTCCCACGGTGCGCCGGAATGGCGCACTAAAAGATCCATCATCTGCACAAGCTGTGGCACGAAAAAGACGAAAGTGCAGATCACTAGACCCAGGAACGCGGCGGAGAGAATTTCGAGGCAGATATAGCGATCAATGATGCGCATCGCCAAGGCCAGTCATTCTAGCATGCCATTTGTCCCATATTCGGGAGCCTCGCGGAAATGAATCGAATGCACGTTGTCATTCTGTGGCATATGCACCAGCCACAATATCGTGATCCCTCCACCGGCCGCTACGTATTGCCGTGGACGCGCCTTCATGCCCTAAAGGATTATTGGGGAATGGTGCACATGCTCGAGGAATTCCCCAAAGTTCACGCCACCTTCAACGTCGTTCCGTCCCTGGCGGCGCAGCTCGAGGAGTACGCCAGCGGTAAATTCGACGAGCCGTGGTTTACCCTCGCTTTCTCTCCGGCGGAGAACCTCACCGCCGATGATAAAGCCGAGATTCTGCTGCGCGCTTTTCAAGTGAATCGAGAAAACATGATGCGGCGTTGGCCGCGGTATGGCGAGCTTTTTGATTGGTCGCAGCAGGGCGGCGCCGGAATGTTCGGGTTACGCGATTGGCGGGATCTCCAGCTGCTTTCCCAACTCGCCTGGATGGACGAGGAGTATCTTACGCATGATCCCGTGGTGTCGCAACTCTCGCAGAAAGGCGCCGACTATACGGAGAGCGACAAAGAAGCTCTGCGCGAAAAACAGCTCGAGCTTCTGAGGCGCGTGTTGCCGGAATATTGCCGGGCGCAAAAGAGCGGACAAATCGAAATCTCCACGACGCCGTTTTATCATCCGATTCTGCCCCTGGTCTGCGATACCGATATCGCGCGCATAGCCAACCCGTCCAGCCTGCTTCCGCAGGTTCCCTTTCGGCATCCCGAGGATGCCCTGGAGCAGCTGGTGCGCGCACGAAAATATCACCAGCGCCTATTCGGCCAGCCGCCGGCTGGGCTGTGGCCCTCCGAAGGCTCGGTATCCGATCAAGCGCTGGCCATTGCCGCCGACCTCGGGTTCCGCTGGTTTGCCACGGATGAAGGCGTGCTTGGACGCACGCTCGACATCGGATTCGGCCGGAACGATCAGGGAGTGCCGTGGAATGCGGATCGGCTGTATGCTCCGCTTCGGATACGGCTGGGCCCGCGAACCATTACCGGCCTTTTCCGGGATCACTACCTTTCCGACCTCGTAGGCTTTGTTTATAGCCGCATGAACGCCGGCACCGCCGCCGAAGATCTATACCAGCGTTTGCGCCTCATTGGCGAACGCGTCCAAACGGCCGAGCCGCTGACCGTTTCTCTTATTCTGGATGGTGAAAATGCCTGGGAATATTTTCGCGCAAACGGCCGTGAGTTCCTCAGGCAGTTTTACCGTCGTTTAAGCAATGATTCGGAAATGCGGGCACTGACGGTTTCCGAGGCCATCGAAGCCGCCGGTGAAATACGCAGCGTGCGCGGAATTGCCCCGGGCTCCTGGATCAACGCAAATTTTGATGTCTGGATCGGAGACCGTGAAGACATTACGGCCTGGAATTTGCTGTCCGCGGCCCGCGATCTTTATTCCGCGGCGCTAGCCCAGCGCGCGCGGGGCGACGAAAGTGCCCCCTCCGCCGCGCAATTGGCTACGGCATATGAGGCGGTGCTGGCGGCGGAAGGCAGCGACTGGTGCTGGTGGTACGGCCCGGAACACCATTCCGACAATCGCATAGAGTTCGACCAGCTCTACCGCAGCCACCTGGCCAACGTATACCGCTTCCTGAACCTGGCGCCGCCGGAAGAGCTCTCGCGCCCCATTCTGCGCATAGAGACGCCGGATGTCCGCGTGCCCCCCGCTGGCGCCATTCACCCCACCATCGATGGCGAAGTGACGTCCTACTTCGAGTGGATGGGCGCCGGCGTGTACCGGGTCGATGAGCGCTCCGGTTCCATGCATGGCAAGAAGTTCCTGGTGAGCGAGGTCCTCTTCGGCAGCGACGGCGAGAGCTTGTTCGTGCGCGTGGATTTCCGGCCCGGGACGGAACCCGAACTGCCCGGCATGGAAGTGCGGATCACCCTGCAATCGCTGAACGGCGCGCCGCCGCAGCAGGTCACCATCCGGCTGCTGTCCGCCGGCGCCGCGGCCAGCGAGGCGTCCGTGGAGTGCGCNNTTTCCGCTGGCCGGGGCCGGCGTCTCCGAAGGCCGCGGCGTGCGCTTCCAGCTTTCGTTATGGCACGGCGGACTCCCCGTGGACGCCATCCCGCAGCAGGGCTGGCTCGAGATGCCCACCACCAGCCCCGCCGAGATGGCCGACTAGTGGGCCGGGTTTCTTACCAGCGATCGCATCGGCTCCACCGTGCGCCCATCGCGCAGCCGGAACGCGGTCTCGCCGAAGTTCACCACGATATCGGCGCCCGTTTTCCACCGCGTCTCCTGCACCGCATGGTCCGGCGTCAGGAATTCATGGCTCAGCATCTCGTCATACCC
>PLJR01000216.1 GCA_003140295.1 Acidobacteriota bacterium | reverse complement strand
GCTCTACTTGGAGCCCACGCAATAAAACGTAACCAACGCAGGCGCCGGCCTGCTGCGATTTAGTGGAGCGAGTACTCATGGCTTTCCAACTTTACGAGCCATTCATGCGGCGTTTTCGGCCCCGCCGGCTGCGCCTCTTTTACAAACTCCTCGGCATCGGCGCGAACACCCGAGTGCTGGATGTGGGCGGCGGCTCCTTCTTTTGGGACCTGGCTAGAGCGGAAGGCTTGCCCTTGCCCCGGATTACCGTGCTCAACATCCGCCCTCCGCGTGAGGAAGCCCGTGAATATTTCACCTGGGTGATTGGCGACGCGCGCCGCATCGAATTTCCCGACCGCTCCTTCGACGCCGTCTTCAGCAACTCGCTGATCGAACATTTGGGCGACCGCCGTTCGCAGTTCGATTTCGCCTGCGAAGTGCGCCGGCTCGCGCCCAGTTACTTCGTGCAGACGCCTGACTGGCGGTTTCCCATTGAGCCGCACTTTGTCACCCCGTTTATTCATTGGCTTCCGCGCTCGGTGCGCTCGAAGCTGATCCGCAATGGCACTCTGTGGGGAATTCTCCATCGCCCTTCACTCGAAGTTTGCCGCGCACTGTCTCAGGAAATCGCCCTGCTGAACGTGCGCGACATGGCGGACCTATTTCCCGATGCCCAGGTCCTGAGCGAACGATTTGCCGGCTTTCCGAAATCTATCCTGGCCTTTAAATCCGCGGCAAATCCGCCGCTGCACTCCCCGCGACATTCCCCGCGACATTCTTCGTCAGGTTCCACGCTTGGCCCCGGGGCCGAGAGCCCCTGGGTTAAAAGCAAACCATGAAAATGCGTGCCTTCATTCATGCCATCGCCGCGAACCTTCTACCCCGCAGCCTCGTTGCCGCCCTGCTCATCGCACCTTTGCTGCTGGCACCCGTTCCGCGGCTCGACCAGGCGGCGCCTCTGCATCCCCCGGAACAGGCCATACCGCCCGATTTTTTCTGCCTGCATTTCCATCATTTGGCTTCGACCACCTCGTGGCCCGCATTGCCGTTTGGCTCGTGGCGCACGCTTGCGGCTTATACCGACTGGCCCAATCTCGAGCCCCAAAAAGGCCAGTGGAATTTCACCACCCTGGATGCGTACGTCGGCCTCGCGGAGAAGCACAATGTCAGTGTTCTGATTCCGCTGGTTTTCACCCCGACGTGGGCGTCCGCGCGTCCCGGCGAGCCTTCCGCCTATTCCCCTGGGAATGCGGCCGAACCGCGAGACATCGAAGACTGGCAAAATTACGTGCGCGTTGTAGCCGTGCGCTACAAAAATCGTGTGCACTGCTACGAAATCTGGAATGAGCCCAATCTGCCGAGCTTCTTTTCTGGTGGGCCCGCCCAAATCTTGCGGCTCGCGCGCGAGGCCTACCTCATCCTTAAAGAAATAGACCCGGCCATGGTNNGTCGTTTCACCGTCTGCAACCGGCGGTTCTGGAGTCTCGTGGCTCGACAACTATCTCGCTCTCGGCGGCGGATCCTACGCAGATGTTGTCGGATTCCACTTCTACGTTTCGCCTCAGCCCCCCGAAGCCATGGTGGATTTGATGGCCCGCGTAAAAATCGTGATGGCGGCACACCACGTTGCCGCGAAGCCCCTCTGGAATACCGAAGCGGGATGGTTCATCGAAAACCGCCTCACGAAAGTCGTGCCGCTCCCCGACAGCAGCTTTAGCAAGGTTCTGAGTTCCGAGGAAGCTGTCGCGTACGTCGCGCGCAGCTACATTCTCAATTGGGCGTCCGGCGTTTCCCGGTTTTGCTGGTACTCCTGGGATAGCGAGGCTGGCGGGCTGACCGAGGCCGATGGCCAGACCTGGAAACCTTCGGCCACGGCCTATGCGCAAATCGAAAACTGGCTGGTGGGCTGGCGCATGGATTCTTGCGCCGCCGATGCGCGCGGCACCTGGCTATGTGCGATGTCTCGCGGGCAGGACCGCGCCCGAATCGCCTGGAATCCCTCGCACTCACTGGAGATGGTCATTCCCGAGGCCTGGAGCGCGACCCAGGTGGACCGTCTTTCGGGCGGCCGCACGCCCCTCACAAATTCCACGTTCACCGTGGGCCCCTCGCCAGTGCGTTTCGCGAGTGTGCGGCCATGAAAATATTGGCGGTGCATAATCGCTACCGCGAAATCGGGGGCGAGGATTTTGTCGTCCGCTCCGAAGCGGACATCTTGTCATCCGCCGGCCATATCGTGATGCGCTATGAGCGCGATAACCGTGAAATAGAAAAGCCCGCGTTCTCGGCGGCCGCTTCCCTGGCGTTGCAAACAATTTGGTCGGCGAAAAGCTATCGCGAGGTATCGCGGATCGCGCGCGGCAAAAAACCCGACGTCGCGCATTTTCATAACACGCTCCCTCTGATTTCGCCCTCCGCGCACTGGGCCTGCAAACGGAACGCGGTTCCGGTCGTGCAAACGNNTGCATAATTACCGGCTCTTATGTCCCGCGGCGACGTTTCTGCGCGCAGGAAAAGTCTGCGAACTTTGCCTGGGGAAGGCGATTCCCTGGCCGGGCGTCATGCACGCCTGCTACCGGGATAGTCGCGCGGCCAGCGCTGCGGTCGCTTCCATGCTATCCATTCATCGCCTGCTGCACACTTGGACCGCGGCCGTCGATATTTTCATCGCCCTGTCAGAATTTGCGAAAACAAAATTCGTGGCTGGCGGCCTGCCCGCCGGGAAAATCCACGTGAAACCCAATTTCGTGTATCCCGACCCCGGCGCGGGCGCCGATCCATCCGATTTCTCTCTTTTCGTGGGACGGCTTTCGCCCTGAAAAAGGTCCCGCAACCCTCCTCGCCGCCTCCGGGCTGCTGGGTGGGCGCGTGCCCCTGCGAATGATCGGAGATGGTCCGTTGCGTGCCGACTTGCAATCCCAGGCCGGCCGCGAGGGTCTTTCCACCATCCGCTTCGAGGGCGCCCTGCCGCGGGAAAAAGTTTTTGACGCTATGAAACGCTCGCGGTTCCTCGTTGTTGCAAGCGAGTGTTACGAAAATTTTCCGATGGCCATCGTGGAGGCTTTTGCCTGCGGCGTTCCGGCTATCGTTCCAGATCTCGGGGCCTGCGCTGAGATCGTGGCAGACGGCTGTACCGGCCTGCGCTTCAACGCTGGCGATGCCGCGGACCTTGCCGCCAAGATCGAATGGGCCTGGACCCACCCGCTGCAAATGCGCGAAATGGGCTTGGCGGCGCGTGCCGCGTTTGAAGCCAAATATACGGCCCCCAGAAATCTCCGCATGCTCCTGGAAATCTACGAACGCGCGATTTCCGGGGACCTTCCTAGTTTGTCGGTCCCCCAATGTGTCGACAATAACGCGTGCCTGCGTGACTCCCTATGTTTGATCCGTCCGCCTCGGACCACCAGGTATGTCATCACCATCTTTGGAGGTTTCCATGTCTGACCGTGCTATGCCTGACCGTACCGTCCCCGACGCTAGGGCCGCCTCTGCGAACAATCTCACGGAACTGCACCAAACACCCGGTCCTGTTTTCTACCGCACGCTCGGCATTCGTGTGGATGCCGTGCAAATTCCTGGCGTTCTTTCCTGCATCGACCGCTGGATTGCCCAGCGTAGCCGGTGTCATTCGATCTCTCTCCTGGGAATGTATGGTGTCACCCAAGCGCGGCACGACGCCCTCTTGCAGCAGGCTTTTAATTCCGCCGATCTGGCCGTTCCCGATGGAATGCCGCTCGTCTGGATAGGCCGTTTGCACGGCCTGCCGCTGGCCCGGCGCGTATATGGCCCCGAACTCATGCTTGCGGCATGCCAGTTCGGACTCGCCAAGGAATATCGCCATTTTTTTTTGGGAGGCGCGCCAGGGACTCCGGAAAAACTGGCGAAGAGTCTGCAAAGCGCCTATCCTGGGCTGCGCGTTGCGGGTGTGTTTTCGCCCCCCTTTCGCGCCCTGAGCGCCGCAGAAGATGAAGAGTTGGTCGCCGCCATCAATGCTGCCGACTGCGATATTCTTTGGGTGGGTCTTGGTTCCCCCAAGCAGGATCTCTGGATGCACGAACATCGCGAACGGCTCGGCGTTCCTGTGGTTATCGCGGTGGGTGCCGCGTTTGGCATGAATTCAGGGATGCAAAAACAGGCGCCTGCTTGGATGCGCGAGCATGGCCTTGAATGGCTCTTTCGCCTGGGCCATGAACCGCGCAGACTGTGGCGGCGCTACCTCATCAATGGCGCGCAATTCATCGTCTGGATCGCACTGGAATTCGCGGGCCTGCGCAAATACAACTAGTGCTTCGCAGAACGAACATACGCAGAATGATCTCGCTGAAGCTCGCGGTCGCGTCCACGATACGTGTTACTGGATCCATGTTACTCGATGCATCCGCCCTTCCGCCGAAGCAGTTGTTCCCCCTGCAGACCTCGGATATTCTCTTGCCATGATGGTGGACATTCACTGTCACATCCTTGCCGGCCTCGATGATGGCGCATCCTCGCTCGAAGAATCGGTGGAGATGGCCGAGATGGCCATCGCCGACGGCATCACCCACGTCGTCGCCACTCCTCATTCCAATGGCGAATACCAGTTCGATCCGCAGCGCGTACGGGAACGCCGCGACGAGCTGCAAGACCGGGTCGGCAACCGCCTCACTCTCGCCACCGGATGCGACTTCCACCTCAGCTACGAAAATGTTCAGGACATCAAGACCAATATCGCCAAGTACACCCTCAATCAGAAAAATTATCTGCTGGTGGAGTTCGCGGACTTCGCCATTCCGCCGAGTGCCGACGACACGCTCCACCAGCTGCATTTGCTGGGGCTTTCTCCGGTCATCACGCATCCCGAGCGCAATCGCCTGCTTCGCGCGCAGCCTGATCGTTTGCGCCGCTGGCTGCACCAGGGCTGCTACGTGCAAATTACCGCGCAATCATTACTGGGAAAATGGGGCAAGGGAACGCAAAAGCAAGTGGAGGAATGGCTCGATGAGGATATCGTTCATTTCTTCGCCAGCGACGCGCACAACGCCACGACGCGGCCGCTAAAACTTGCGGAAGCCCGCGAGGTAGTCGTGCAGCGTCGGGGGGAAAGTATCGCCAAGGCCCTATTCGAGGAAAATCCGCTCGCGGCATTCGAGGGACGCGCGCTGCCATACGAGCCGCAACAGCCTGACATTGCGGCCCGTGCACCTCGCGCGGGCCGCCGCAAGCGCTTTATCTTTTTCTAAAGCCAGTCCAGATCAGGCCGGCGCGTTATCTCGCCTGCGCGCTTGCCTGGTCCGCGCTGAAGACCTTCACTTCGACGCGGCGATTCTTGGCCCGCGCCGCGCGGTTATTGCCCGGATCGACGGGCTGCTCGGCTCCCAGACCCACCGTGCGAATTTGGTAGAAGGGAACGTTCTTCTGCGAAGCCAGGTAAACCACCACGGCGTCGGCGCGGCGCTGGCTGAGCTGCAGGTTGTAATCGGCCGGGCCGGTCTTATCCGTGAAGCCTTCGACCGCGACGAAAAACTTCTTCAAATTGGAAGTGGTGCTCGCCAACATATCGAGTTGGGCTTTGTCGTCGGCCGATAGCGTGGCGCGATTCAGCGGGAAAAGAACGGTCACATCGCCCACCGGCTTGTAATCGTCGATGTTCGCGACGACGCCGCGCAACGCTACGATGTCCGCGGCATTCTTGTCCGCCTTCTGATCGACTTGGTTGGCCTTGGTCATGGCATCGCCTGCGCGCCGGTCGGCGGCAGCCACTCTCTCGTCGGTAGCGCTGATGGCCTGCGCGTTCTTGGCGATGTTCGCTTCGTCCGCGGCAATCTCGGTGTCCTGCTTACCATTCGTGGAAGTGGCCGCATCGACCTTGTCTGAAATCGGCTGTTCGGTAGCTCTCACATACTTCTTCGTGGCGCATCCGGAAACGAGTGCGGCAACGCCCAGCAAACTAATAAGAACACTCTGCCTCATTGGAGTTCCTCCATAGGAACGTTTCTTCGCTCTTACCACTCTAGCAANNCGATAGTCCCTTTTAGTTGTCGCAAATATTCGGCTGGGGAACCTATCGTAGCAGATCATGGCACGTTTCTCTACAACTGGCAGGGGGAGAATCATGTAAAGAGCTCGAGGACTTCCTCGTATCGCTTGAAGGGCGGAATAAGGTAGGCTCCGCCAACCTCGGAGCGGGCCCAGGCAAGCATCCGGCGCGCCAGGGCAAACCCGCGATCCCGGGCGGCGGCCCCGGCGGACTCGAGCTCCTTCAGCACCGGCTCGGGAATAGAGATGCCGGGTACTTCGTTGTTGAGCCGCAAGGCCTGCTTGTAGCTGGTGAGCGGCCATATTCCCACGACGATGGGAACGGGGGATTTGCCGCCGATGCGCTTTAGAAATGCTTCCCAATGCGCGGGATCGAACAGAGGCTGAGTCATGGCGAAGTGCGCCCCGGCCTCGACCTTGGCGTAAAAACGGCGAATCTCGTAATCCAAATCTTCAGCCGTGGGATTAAGCGCCACGCCAATGGTGTAATTGGTCGCGCCGCCAAGCGTTTTGCCGGCCCAGTCGGTGCCCTGGTTCAGGCGCGCGGCTACCTTTACCAGACCGATAGAGTCAATTTCGTAGACGCCGCTGGTTTCGGGGTGGTCGCCCAGCGACGGCGGATCGCCGGTGATCGCCAAGAGGTTGCGCACGCCGCCCACCGACCANNTTTCGACGCCGCGAGCTTCGAGCGCGCCGGCGACCATCATGGCATCCATGCCCACGCGCGCGAGAGTGCCGCTATTGATGTCGATGGCATCCACGTGGCCGGTGGCCATCACTTTATCGACTTGTTCAAAGACCCGATCGAGCGAGATGCCTTTCGGGGGATCGATCTCGACCGAAAGCATGAACTCGCCAGCCTGAAGCTTGCGCCAGATGCCGCTTTCCGGCTCGCGTTTGGCCACCGGACGTTTGGCGGGCGCGACTCCGGAACTGGAAGAAACCACCTTCACCGACTGCGCGGCAGGAGGCAATCCGCGAACCGCTTCGGCAAGCGCGCGAATGTGTTCGGGCGAAGTGNNTCTCCCACGCGCTGCGGAAAGCCGGCATTGGGCATCGCGGAAATCGGCCGTCCGGCCGCAGCCAATCCTTCGAGCACCGGCAGCAGCGATTGCGGGCCGAGCGTGCAGTTCGCTCCGATGGCTTGAATATTGCGCGACGCCAGGCGCGCGGCGGCGTCGGCAGGCCGCGTGCCGTCGAGCGAGGTTCCTTCCTCGGAAAAGGTAAGCTGGGCGACGACGGGAAGCGAGGAGAAGGAGCGTATGGCGTCGATCGCCGCCAGCAAAATATCGATATTCGAGAAAGTCTCCAGGATAAAGAGATCGACGCCGCGTTCTTCGAGAGCGAGCGCCTGTTCGCGATAAATTTCCAGAATTTCCTCGTGGGAAAGCTGGCCAATCTCCGGACCCATGCCCAGCGGGCCAATCGATCCGGCAATCAGCACTTCGTGAGGCGCAGCCTCGCGCGCCTCGCGGGCGAGC
>PLJR01000239.1 GCA_003140295.1 Acidobacteriota bacterium | reverse complement strand
ACAACAGCAACATCGCGCCGACGAACGCGAACCTGGCGTGCACATCGCCGTACGACACGTGGACGAACACGGCAGGCAGCCAGGAGAGTCTTCCGATCAATTGCGTGAACTGGTGGGAGTCGTACGCCTTCTGCATCTGGGACGGCGGTTTTCTGCCGAGCGAAGCCGAGTGGGAGTACTCGGCGGCGGGCGGCAATCAGCTGCGTGAGTACCCGTGGGGCACGGCGGCGGCGGGCACGGGTTCAGGGGGCACGGCGGAGGGGTCCGCCCAAACCGCGAAGACGGGGGCGAACACGGGGGCGAATGCGGACACGATTATTCCCAAAGACGCGAAGGGCGTCAAAACCACCACGGTGAAGGCCAGCGCCATTCCGGAATATTTGCAAATTCCGGGAAGCGTTACGCCGGACCCGACGCGAGTGGTCCATGTTTTTGCGGCTGCCGGCGGGCGCCTGCTGGAAATGGCGGTGCGCCCCTGGGACCACGTGGAGCAAGGGCAGACGCTGGCGGTGCTGGAAAGTAGTGATGTTTCGCGGGCGGTAAGCGATCAAGCCAAAGCTAGCACGGACGCCCAGGTGAAGAAAAAGGCGCTGGATCGCGCGGCGGATCTTTACGCGCACCATGCGATCGCGGAGAAGGATCTGGAGCAGGCGGAAGCCGATTGGCGGATGGCGGAAGCGGACGAGAAGGCGACGCTTTCAGCGCTGCACTTGTTGGGTGTGAGTCCAGCAAACTTGGGTGTGAATCCAGATACTTTGGGTGTGACTCCAGAGACGGGGGCGAACCAACTAAGCGTGAAAGCGCCGCGGTCAGGCATCGTGCTGGAGATTGGGGCCACCTCAGGAGAAATGTCGAAGTCGCTCGACGCGCCGCAACCGCTGTGCACCATCGCGGACCTGAGCACGATCTGGGTGGAAGGCAACGCGTTCGAGCAGGACGCGAAAATGCTGCGAACGGGTGCGGCGGCGAAAGTGACGTTGAACGCCTACCCCGGGCGGTCGTGGATGGGACGCGTAGGGGTGATATCGGATGTGATCGATCCGGCGACGCGCACGCTGAAGGTTCGCGTGGTGCTTGCGAATCCGGACGTTACGCTCAAGCCCAATATGTTTGCGACGGTGTGGCTGCTGCGCGCGACGACGCAGGGCATTGAGATTCCGGCGACTGCTGTGATACGCGAAGGCGCGAAATCTTACGTGTACGTAGCCGCGGCTGCGGAACGGTTTGAGCGGCGGGAAGTGACGCTGGGACGCACCGAAAACGACCAGGTGCAGGTGTTGATGGGGTTGAAGGCGGGGGAAGTGGTGGTCTCGGACGGGGCTTTGCTGTTGCGCGAAACGCCACAAGCTTAAAGCGAGCCAAAGCTTGAAGCGAGCCAACCCAGGAGGCGGCTAAGGGGTGAGGCGAGCGAAGCCGTGAGCGGGAGCTAGAGGTGAGGGCGAGTTTCGACGTAAGGGCGAGCACAACGTAATGGCGAGCACAACGTAATGGCGAGCACAACNNCACAACGTAATGGCGAGCACAACTGAGAGCGAGCTAGACGTGAGGGCGACTTAAAAAAGATGAGAGCTTTGATTCATGCGCTGCTGCGCTATCGGATGCTGATGGTGGTGCTGCTGGTGGCGTGGGTGGCCGGCGGAATCTATATGTTTTTGCGGTTGGATATCGAGGCCTATCCCGATCCTTCACCGCCGCTGGTGGAGTTCATTACGCAGAATCCGGCATGGTCGGCCGAGGAAATGGAACGCCAGGTAACCGTGCCGGTGGAAACGGCGCTGTTCGGGATACCGGGTCTGGCGTCCACGCGTTCGATCAGCGTTTTCGGATTGAGCGATGTGAAACTTTANNAGGTCCCCGACCGGGGAGATCTATCGATACCGGTTGGAGAGCAACGATTATTCGCTGAACGAACTGAAGGCCACCGAGGACTGGTTGGTGCGGCGGGAGATCAAGCAGGTGTCCGGGATCGTGGACGTGACGACGTTTGGAGGGACGACGCGGCAATATCAGGCGGAAATGGATCCGCGGAAGCTGTTGCAGTTTCAAGTGACGCTGCCGCAAGTGGTGACGGCGCTGGGGTCGAGCAACGCGAATGTGGGCGGCAATTACCTGACGCTGGGAAGCCAAAGCGTGAACGTGCGCGGGATCGGATTGCTGGGCTCGCTTGCCGATATGAAAGACGTGGTGATCACCGAACACCAGGGCGTGCCGGTGTTTTTGCACGATGTCGCCGAAGTTCACGAGGGATTTCAGCCGCGACTCGGGCAAGTGGGCCTCGATCACGCGGACGATGTGATCGAGGGCATCGTGCTGCTGCAGCGGGGGGAGCAGTCGCTGCCGGCGCTGCAAACGCTGCGGGCGCGAATTGCGGCGCTCAATAACGGGCTGCTGCCGCGCGGCATGCACGTACGCACGATCTACGACCGCACCGACCTGGTGCGGCTGACGACGACGACGGTCCGACACCTGGTGTTACTGGGGCTGACGCTGGTGATCGTGCTGCTGCTGGTTTTTCTGGGAGAAGTGCGCATATCGTTGATCGCGGCGCTGACCATTCCCTGCTCGCTGCTGTTTGCATTTTCGCTGATGGTGCTCACGAACCGGTCGGCGAATTTGATTTCGCTGGGCGCGGTGGACTTCGGAATCCTGGTGGATGCGGCGGTCATCGTGCTGGAAAACGTGTATCGCAAGCTGCACGCGGCGGGCCCCGGGGTGGGCACTGCGGACGCGCTATTCGACCGTATCGCCGATGCCGCCGCCGAAGCGGTGCGGCCGGTATTGTTTTCCGTGCTGGTGATTATTGTGGCCTTGATTCCGCTGTTCACCATGCAGGGAGTGCCGGGAAAAATTTTTGGTCCCATGTCCATGACCTATGGATTCGCGCTGACGGGTGCGACGCTGTTTGCGATCCTGTTTGCTCCGGTGCTGGCGTCGTGGGCGGGGCCCAGCGGCAACGCACACGAATATACGCTGCTGGTGCGCTGGCTGCGCCGCGGGTATGCGCGCGCGCTTGGGTGGGCGCTGCGGCACCGGGCGGTGGTGGGCGCAGCGGCGGGAGTGCTTTTGATCGTGGGAATGCTACTGCTTCCGCGGCTGGGCGGGGAATTCATGCCCAAACTGGAAGAGGGCAACCTGTGGGTGCGCGCGACGCTGCCGCAGGATGTTTCGTTCGAGGCTTCGGCAAAATTGGCGCACGAGATACGCGAAATTCTGCTGGGTTATCCCGAGGTGGCGCAGGTGCTGTCACAGATGGGGCGGCCCGACGACGGGACCGACGTGACGACGTTCAACAACGTGGAGTTCATGGTGTCGCTGAAACCGCCCGAGCAGTGGCCCGGCGGGATCAGCAAGCCGGATCTGACCAAACAGATGGAGAGCGCGCTCGAAAAATATCCCGGCATCGGGTTTAATTTTTCGCAGAACATACAGGACAACGTCGAGGAAGCCATGTCCGGGGTGAAGGGCGAGAATTCGCTGAAGTTGTTTGGCGACGACATCGATACTTTAGTGGCTAAGGCCGGCGAAATTCACGACATCATGGCCCGCGTTCCGGGAATCGCCGACCTGGGCGTGCTGCAGGAGACGGGCCAGCCGGAATTGGTGATTTCGATTGGCCGGGGGGCCAGCGCGCGCTACGGGCTGATGGCCGCGGATGTGAATGCCGCGGTGCAAGCGGCGGTGGGCGGAGTGACGGCCACGCAGATATTGGAGGGCGACCGGCGATTCGATTTCGTGGTGAGGTTTCGGCCGGAATTTCGCGCCACGCCGGAGGCGGTGAGGAACATCCTGCTGCCGACGCCCGACGGCGGGAACGTTCCGCTGAGCCAGGTGGCGCAGGTGGAGATGCGCCAGGGCGCGTTCATGATCTATCGGGAAAACGGGCAGCGCTATATTCCCGTGAAGTTCAGCGTGCGCGGGCGCGACCTGGCGGGAACGATGACGGACGCGCAACAGCGCATCGCGCGCGGCGTGAGGCTTCCCGAGGGTTATCACTACGAGTGGGCCGGGGAATACGACAGTTTGAAAAAAGAACAGCGGCGGCTGGCGGTCATCGTTCCGGTGAGCCTGGTGATTATCCTCACGCTGCTGTTTGTCGCGTTCAACTCGTTTCGCGACGCGGGATTGATCATGGCCATGCTGCCATTCGGCATTGTGGGGGGCATCATGTCATTGCTCTTCACGGGCACGCCGTTCAGCATATCGGCGGCGGTGGGGCTGGCTTCGGTGATCGGCGTGTGTACGCTGGCGGGAGTGGTGATGCTTTCGGGGATTCGGCGCGCCGCGCTGCACGCGCCGCACGGCGGAAGTTTCATCGAGGGCATTGAATCGGGAGCGATGGCGGAGATGCGGCCCGTGATCATGGCGTGCGCGGCGGCGGGCCTGGGCCTGCTGCCGGGCGCGGTCTCTTCGGGAATAGGCGTGCAGGCGCAGCAGCCGCTGGCACGCGTGGTGGTGGGAGGGATGGTCACTTCGCCGCTGGCGATTTTATTTCTACTGCCGATTTTGGCGAGTACGTTCAAGCCGGCGCAAGAGGAAAAGCGGGAGTAAGCCGAAGGGCTCCGCGCAGGGAACCGCTCAGCCGATTGGCGGAAGCGAGGAGCTCAGGCGAGGAGTTGGTGGTCCGCTCAAAATTCAACGTGCAGCCGCAGTGCGGGGACCCATACGGGGCCGCGGTCGCGGTTGTAGCCGGGATTGTTGATGTGCTGCAGATCGAAGGCGCCGTAGACTCCGCGCCAGAAGTGCGCGTCGTAGTAACTCTCGACAATGTTTTCGCGGCCGTAATTGAGATTGCCGTCGCCCAAGAGAAACCCCAGACCGCCTAGCCGCAAATATTCCTGGTGATCCTTTGAAATGGCGTTACTGATGAAGGCCACGCCGATTTTGTCGCGCCGGCGGCGCCAGCGGTCTCCCCGGTAGTCGGCTCCCAAGTTGAACGCTTGATTTACCTCGGTGTAGGCGAAGGATTCGTGCCGCCCTTCATTCCATCCGAAGCGTGCGAAGGCCCGCAGGTTTGCGGTGAGCTGCTGTTCGAGGTTAACGCCGAAGCCGTATTTGACGCGGCCTTGGCGGCGGGTGTCTTCGATGATGGGTTGCGGAGTTTTTCCGGCGAGGAAGAGCGCGACCGCTTCGCGATAGTCGCCCATGTTGGCGTGGTTCACGTAGGAGAGGAGGCGCACGGCGGTGGGCCGGGCGGCGAAGATGCGGGGGCGGAGCTCGATTTCGAGATTTTCGGCGCGGGCGCGCCGCAGATCCCAATCGAGTTGTATGCCGTTGGCGACTTTGGGCATCAGCGCCTCGGCAAATCGCACGGCCCAGGCGCGGTCGTCATACTCGAGCATGACGTCGTAAGTGTAACCGCGGGTGTCCGCGGCATAATCGTAGGCGCCGTTGTTGACGTCGGTCCAATTCAGAAACTGTAAATGGTCGTCGCCTCCCACGGCGTTGACGTCGAAGAAATCGGTGATGGCCATCTTGCCGGCGCGAAACTCCAGCCGGCGCACGGGTAGTTGCGTCAAAAGCGACAACGGGCCGCGCGGCTGCGCGCTGCTTTCGCGGCTGAGCGGAATAATTTGATGAATCATGACGCGCGCGATGTAGGGAGCTGAGCCGAGATCGGGATTCCGCACCACATCGAGGTTGGTGAATCCCGCCAGGCCCAGGGCATCGCTGATGCCGTGCCCCTGCGTGATTTCCGGATCGAAAAGAATTTCGGTGGAGTGGGTTAGTTCCAGGCCGGTGAAAAGCGTCATAACGCGGGAGTCGCGGATTTCACCGCGCGGATTAAGGCTGTGCGCGCCGCTATATTTCGCCGAAAAGCTGGGATGCCCCTGCACGACGTTGTTGAACTGCCCGGAAATCCACCAGCGCTTGGAGTCTGGATGCGAGAAAACGGTTTGCGGGTCTGGGGTTTCGGTCTCGGACGGTCCCGCTGTGGAGCCGGGATCCTGGGCGCGGGCGGGCGGGGCGTAAAGGGTCAGGATCGCCGTCAGGGTTACGAGCAACACACATCGCGCGGACAAATGTTGCGCGAACAAATATCGCACACGTGGGCCGAGACAAACCTTGGTGCCGCGTGCGGCGACCTTGGGCTGTGGCAGAGGGGCGGATGGCGTATGAGCACAGGGCATAGGGGCAGCAATTGAATGATATCAGCACGAGTGTCGGGCCCACGAGACTCACGTCAAAGTTAATAAAATATAATGTGCGTGGGTTATCGCTTCCAGCTCGGTACGCGCCGAAAAGAGTGGGCTCGAAACTGCGTGCGGAATGAGCGAATCGTTTACAATGGATGCGGACCGCGCCGCGCGCCATGAAAGTAATCCTTATCTCCACTTACGAATTGGGACACCAGCCGTTTGGCCTGGCTTCGCCGGCGGCGTGGTTGCGGGCGCGCGGCGCCACAGTGACGTGCCTGGACTTGTCGCGCGAGGCGCTGCGCGAGGATTGTATTCGCGAAGCCGATCTGGTGGCGTTTTACGTGCCCATGCACACGGCCACTAGGCTGGCCACGCAGCTTATCGATGTTGTGAAAACGATGAATTCCGGCGCACGGCTGTGCTTTTATGGGCTGTATGCACCCGTGAATGAAGCTTATTTGCGGGCGCGCGGGGTCAGCGATATTTTCGGAGGCGAGTTCGAGGCGGCGCTGGCGCAGCTGGTCGACGAGATGGCGCCGGCGGGTGCGGCGAGCGCACGGACTGAGGTAGGAGATGATGTTGCGGAAGGCGCGGAAGGCGACGGCGCGGAAGGGGACGGCGCGCAAAGGGACGGCGACGCCGCCTCAAGGTGGAGGAACGATGGAGCGGCGTCGGCGGAAATGAAGCCGGCTCTACCGGACGTGGCGGGGGCGCGCGATGAACGGCGGCGCGAGGAGCGCTCGCGGCAAATTTCGCCGGTAATCTCTCTCGAGCGGCTCGATTTTATTGTGCCCGACCGCACGGGGCTGGTGCCGTTGCGCGAATACGCGCACGTGATGCTGCCCGACGGCGGGCACCTGGTGGCGGGATACACGGAAGCGAGCCGCGGGTGCAAGCATCTGTGCCGCCATTGCCCGATTGTTCCCGTGTATGGCGGCGTTTTCCGTATCGTGCCGCGGGAAATCGCGCTCGAGGACATTCGCCGCCAAGTCGCCGCGGGCGCCGAACACATCACGTTCGGCGATCCGGATTTTTTCAATGGGCCGGCCCACGCGCTGGCGATCGTGCGCGAGATGCACCGCGAATTTCCGCGGCACACCTACGACGTAACCATCAAAGTGGAGCACCTGCTGAAACACAGCGAGCAACTGGCGGTGCTGCGCGATACGGGCTGCCTGTTCGTCACCACGGCGGTGGAAGCGGTGGACGACGCGATGCTCGAGCGCCTCGACAAGGGGCACACGCGCGCCGATTTCCTGGCCGTGGTGGCGCGCTTCCGCGAGCTGGGCCTGGTGTTGCAGCCGACCTTCGTACCCTTCACGCCGTGGACGACGCTCGCGGGGTATCGCGACCTGCTCGCGGTAATCGCCGAGCAGGAGCTGATTGAAAATATCGCGCCCATCCAACTGGGGATACGCCTGCTGATTCCCGCGGGTTCGCGCCTGCTGGAACTCGCCGAGATGCGGCGCTACGCCGGCGCATTCGATCCGAGCTCGCTGTTCTATCCGTGGAAACACGATGACGCGCGCGTGGACGCGCTGGCCGAGCGCGTGCAGCAACTCGCCGCCACGGGCGACAAACTCGCTTGGACGCGCAGCGAAACATTCGCGCGTATCTGGCAGGCGGCCGCGGAAGCCGAGGCGCAGACCGCAGAGGGACGAGCAGATCAGGTTGCGATGGGCGGCGATGCAGGTCTTTCCACCGCGCTGGGTCGGCAGCCCCCGTTTGCGGCACGCCCGGCGATTCCGCACTTCACCGAGCCGTGGTACTGCTGCGCGGAACCGACGCCGGAACAATTTATTTCCATTGGTGGCGGGGCGGCGCCAGCGGCGCGGCGCGAGCGCCAAGCGGATACGGCGCTGCCAGCGGACGCGTTCCTGTGAATTCGCAAGCCAGCGGCGAGGTGCGTGATTTCACAGGCGTGTCCTCGCGTCGAACGGAGGACGCGGGTGATCCGCGCGCAGTCTTGTGCGTCTCGGCATCCGCCACGAACGACGAAGTGTCCTCGCCAGGAAGCGCGACGCGCGCAGCCGGCGAAGAAACCGTAGCGGCGCGCGGCACGCCGCCGCGCCTGCTTCTGCTGGCAAGCAAGCTGGGCTATCAGACGCGCAGTTTCGCACTGGCGGCGCGAAAGGTGGGCGCCGAAGTGGTCATCGGTAGCGATCGCTGCCACCAACTCGACGATCCGTGGACTGACGGCGCGATCCCGCTGCATTTCGAGCAGGCCGAGCAAGCGGCGGCAACGTTGGTGGAGACCTTCCGCGCGAAGCCTGTGCATGCCATTCTCGCGCTGGGCGATCGGCAAACCGTGACGGCGGCGCACGCCGCGCGGGCGCTGGGCCTGTGCTACAACTCCCCGGAGGCGGTGGAGAATTGCCGCAGCAAGCTGCGGCAGCGCGAAGTGCTGAGAGCTGCGGGCCTGCCGGTCCCCGATTTTGTTTCGTTTATGTTGCGTGACGAGGTTGCTGCGATCCTTCCGCGGGTGAATTTTCCGTGCGTGCTGAAACCGCTGCGCCTGTCGGCCAGCCAGGGAGTGATCCGCGCCAACGATGCCGCCGAATTCAGGGCCGCGTGCGAGCGCATCGCGCAACTGCTCGCTTCGCCGGAAGTGCAGGTAACGCGGGAAGCGGAACTCGATCGGCTGCTCGTCGAGCGGTACATTCCGGGCGCCGAAGTGGCGCTCGAAGGTTTGCTCGAAGCGGGCCAGCTGCGCGTGCTGGCATTGTTCGACAAGGCCGATCCGCTTACCGGCCCGTATTTCGAGGAATCGATTTACGTGACGCCGTCGCGGCTCGATGGAGAAATGCAGGCGCGCATTGCGACGTGTGCGGCGGAGACGGCGCGCGCCCTGGGCCTCGCGGAGGGGCCGATCCACGCCGAATTCCGGGTCAACGAAAATGGTCCCTGGATTCTGGAGATGGCGCCGCGCCCGATTGGCGGGCTTTGTTCCCGCGCGTTGCGCTTTGGTCCCGAGCGGATTTTTCTGGAGGAATTGCTGGTGCGGCATGCCCTGGGATTGCCGGGCGCGGACTTAGCGCGCGAGGAATCCGCAGCGGGCGTGATGATGATTCCGGTGCCGGGTAGCGGCACACTCGAAAACGTCGAGGGCCTAGAGCGAGCATTGGGAACGCGAGGCATTACGGAGATCGAGATTACGGCGCGGCGGCACGATTTTATCGCCGCGTGGCCGGAGGGCGCGAGTTACCTGGGATTTATATTCGCGCGGGGGGAGACTGCTGCGGTCGTGGAAGCGGCATTGCGCGAGGCCCATGACCAACTGCGCTTCATCATCGCACCGCGGCTGCAGGTAGCGCATCCCGCGTGGCCTGAGGCGCCTTTGAGATCCTTTAATTTTGAACGCAGGTAAGGGTGATTTAAACGCATAACGGCGACTTGAACGCAGGTGACGGCGATTGACCGTAGGTAACGTTGATTGACCGCAGGTAACGGGCGGCAACGGCGAGGAACTTCAGGGGAGGATGAGAAGTCCAGCAGGTTTAGCTTTTGGCCTTCTGGGGAATATAGCCTTCGGGGAGCTTCGCGCCTTCACCAAAAAAGAATTGTTCCAACTGCTCCTCCATAACTTTTTGGGATTGCGGATCGAGAGGATTCAACCGGTACTCGTTCATGATCATCTTGGAGTGCTCGATCCACAGCTTCCAAGCTTCCTTGGAGACATTGTCGTACAGGCGCTGGCCGAGTTCGCCCTTCCACGGCACGCGGTCGAGCCCTTCCATCCTTTTGCCGAATTTAACGCAGGTGACCATGTGTGAGCCGGGCTGCGGCGGTGCGGCTGGATCGGCCATGAAAAAACCTCCTGGGCGAAGCGTGCGGCTGTTTTGCAATCCCACCATACTGCATCCGCGCGCAAATTTCTAGGAGTGGTAAGACTTGCGGGATGCGCCTGATTTTGAGACAAGAGAATGTGCGGGTTCGGCGAGGCGTACTGGGCGCGATGCTGGCGGCTTCATTGCACGTGGCGACGACTACTTGAGGGCAAGGGCAGAAGCAAGAAAAAGGCCGAAGCAACAGGAGAACGGCGACATCGCGATGACGTAACACGGAGGGATTCCTCGTTTTATTGCGCGGGCTCCAAGTAGAGCCCGCACCCGTCGTTCGGAATGACTACTTAAAGCAAAGGCAGCAGCAACAACAGAAACAAGAACAAGAACGAGAACGAAGGCAGCGGCAAGAGCGATGACAACGGCTAGAATACAGGCGACGGCGCGAGTAGAGGCAAGGACGCGAGCGACCGCGACGACGAGAGCGATGGCAACCGCCACCGGCGGCGGGGACTACTATGAGTGAAGTGAGGGCGCTGTTCTGGGATATTGGCGGAGTGATACTGTCGAACGGGTGGGATAAGGCCGAGCGCGCCGCGGCGGTCCGCCGCTTCCCGCTGGACGCCGAGGATTTTGAGGAGCTGCACGAGCAAACGTTTGCGGCGTTGGAAACCGGGCAGATCACGCTCAACCAATATCTGGAGCGCACGGTTTTTTATCGCGAGCAGCCGTTTAGCCGAGAAGAGTTCAGGGAATTTATGCTTACGCGCTCCACCGAGAACGCCGGGACGCGCACGCTGCTCGACGGAATCACCGCCACGCGCCGGTATTTCCTGGCCACGCTCAACAATGAAGGAGCGGAGATGAATGCTTACCGCATTCGCACCTTCCAACTGTGGCGGAATTTTACGGTCTTCTTCAGCTCCTGTTATCTGGGCACGCGCAAGCCGGCGGAGCTGATTTATCGCAAGGTGCTCGAGATCACGCAGCGCGCGCCGGAAGAATGTATATTCATCGATGACCGGCCGGAGAACCTGGAAGCGCCGCGGCGGCTGGGAATGCAGGCCATCCAATTCGTGGATACGGCGCAATTGCGCGCGGAGCTCGGGGCGAGGAACGTGGAGATGGAGGCCGGCGCGAGCAGCGCGGCGGTGAATTGAAGCGCGCGCGGTTATTTTATTGAGCGGGCTCCAAGTAGAGCCCACACGCGTATTGCGCGGGCACCAAGCGGCGCCCGCACCCGATAAGATCGAAGATAAGATCGAAGGGGACAACATGGACCTGGGGATGATAGGGCTGGGACGAATGGGCGCGAACATGGCGGAGCGGCTGGTGCGTGGCGGCCACCGCGTTTGGGGCTACGATCCCGATCCCGCGGCAACGCAACGCGTGGCCGAGAACGGCGTCGCAAAAGCAGATTCCCTGGCGGATCTGGTGCGGCAGTTGCCTCATCCTCGCGCAGTATGGGTGATGGTGCCTTCCGGCGCGCCCGTGGACCAGACCATCGAGGCGCTGATGCCGGCGCTCGAAAACGGCGACACCATCATTGACGGCGGCAACAGCAATTATAAGGATACCCAGCGGCGCGCCGCTTCGCTGAACGCGCGGGGTTTCGAGTTCGTCGACGTGGGCACGAGCGGCGGCGTGTGGGGTTTGCGCGAAGGCTATAGCATGATGGTGGGCGGAAACAAAACGGCGGTCGACCGGCTGCGCCCGATATTCCAAACGCTAGCGCCGGGGCCGAACCAGGGCTGGGGCCACGTGGGAGGCAGCGGCGCCGGGCATTTCGTGAAGATGATCCACAACGGAATCGAATATGGAATGATGCAGGCGTACGCGGAGGGATTTTCGATCCTCGAGCACAAAAAAGAGTTCGAGCTGGATTTGTTCCAGGTGGCGCAAATCTGGCGCACCGGCAGCGTGGTGCGCTCCTGGCTGCTCGACTTGCTGGCAGCGGAGCTGAAGGAAAATCCCGAACTCGGAGGCATCGCGCCCTACGTAGAGGATTCCGGGGAAGGGCGGTGGGCGGTCGCCGAGGCCATCGACCTGGACGTGGCCGCTCCGGTGATCACGCTTTCGCTGCTCGAACGACTGTCGTCTCGGGATGCGGATTCTTTTTCGCGCAAGCTGCTGGCGGCCCTACGGCACCAATTTGGGGGCCACGCCGTAAAGGCCGAGGGCACCAGCGCGAAAGGGTAGCGGAAGAAATCCCGCTCATACGGCGATACACCGCTGAATGACATGGGGAAACTGACATGACGCCTAATCCTCCCGATCTCGCCACTGCGTTACGGCCCGCAGCTCCCGCGGCGGGCGAAAATTCGCGCGCTACGGCATCCTGCAGCATCGTTATTTTCGGGGCTTCCGGGGATCTCACGAAGCGCAAACTGATACCGGCGCTTTACGAAATCGCGTCGCAAAAACCTGCGGCGCCCCAGTTCGCGGTGATCGGATTTGCACGCACCCCGACCAGCGACGACGCGTTCCGGAAGACGGCGGCCGAAGCGGCCGGCAACAATGGGTCTTCTGGTTTGGCGGGGGGTGCGGCAAGCGGTTCGGCAGGCGGTGCGGCCGGCGTGCGCGGCGACGAAGGGGGCGACGAAAAAGGGGGCGACGAAAAACTGCGCGACTTCGCGCAATCGTTCACTTATGTGGCCGGTGAATACGATCAGCCCGATGCGTATCAGAATTTGTCGCGGAAACTCGACGAGCTTGATCGAGAGCGCCAGCTCGGAGGCAACCGGCTTTACTACCTGGCGACGCCGCCCGCTGTTTATCCGCAGGTGATCGAGCAGATTCGCAAGGCGGGGTTGGCCCAGCCCAAAGGGAATTCGTGGACGCGCATTATCATCGAGAAACCGTTTGGGCGCGATCTGGCGTCGGCGCGGGAGCTCAATCGCATCGTTCTGGGCGCATTCGCGGAGTCGCAGGTTTACCGGATCGACCACTACCTCGGCAAAGACACGGTGCAGAATCTTTTGGTGCTGCGATTTGGCAACGGGATTTTCGAGCCGCTGTGGAACCGCAACTACATCGNNATCGATCACGTGCAGATCACGGTAGCGGAAAGCCTGGGGGTCGAGCAGCGGGCGGCGTTCTACGAACATGCCGGGGCGCTGCGGGACATGGTGCAAAGCCACGTGCTGCAACTCGCTTCGCTGGTGGCGCTCGAGCCTCC
>PLJR01000265.1:15798-17339 GCA_003140295.1 Acidobacteriota bacterium | reverse complement strand
GCGTTGACTTGACCTAACGATATTTTGGCGCCGAGGTCCTGGGGCGCGGGGAGACGCGAGGCGTCCCAGCCGCCGCCGAGGGCTTCGATCAACTGGACTCCGCTGGTCATCTGCTGCCTGCGGAGATTTACCGCCGTCTGCTGGTTGCTCAGCAGGGTGGTCTGCGCGGTGATGACGTTCAAATACGGATCGATACCGGCGCGGTAACGGTTGTTGGCGACCTCCAAGTTTCGCTGCGCGGAGGCGACGGCGGCATCCTGCTGCAAAATTTCTTGCGACAGAATCCGAAGCGTGGCCAGGTTGTCTTCCACCTGCTGAAAGGCGGTCAGGACTGTCTCGCGGTAGTTCGCCACGGTTTGATTGTAGGTCGCCTGAAATTGCTGCACGGTGGCGCGGCGCAATCCCGCGTCGAAGATGGTTTCCGAGAGCGCCGGGCCCACCGACCACAGCCGGGCGGGCCACGTAAACCAGTTGGCGGGCGAGGCTGCGGCAAACCCCGCAGAGGCGCTCAGCGTCACGTTGGGATAGAAGGCGGCGACCGCTACGCCAATTTGCGCATTCGCCTGGGCTACCACACGTTCCGCGGCGGCAATGTCCGGGCGCCGCTCGAGAAGCTCCGACGGAACGCCGAACGGAATGGCCGGCGGGTGGGCTTCGAGAGCCGCAACCGGAAGCGAAAAGGTGGAAGCGGGCTGGCCGACGAGCATCGCAATGGCATGCTCGAGTTGGGCGCGCAGAATGCCAAGGTTGGTATCCTGCGCCTCGGTCGCTTCGAGCTGCGTTTCGGCTTGGGCGACAGCTTCATCGGACGCGATGCCGGCATTGAATTGGAGCTGCGTCAGATCGAGAGAATCCTTGTAGGCGACGACGGTGGCGTCAAAAAGCTGCTTCAAGGCGTCCTGTGCGCGAAGATCGTAATAGTCGACCGCTACCTCCACCTGGGCGGTGAGCCGCACATTTTCGAGGTCCGCCGCACTGGCCTGCGCGGCAAAGGTGTTGGCGTTTACGGTATTGCGCACGCGGCCCCAGAAATCGGGGACCCAGGAGGCGTCAAAAGGCAGCGAGTAATCGGTGAAGGACGTAATTTGGAAGGCCTGGATGGGGAAGCCGCCCAGAACGGGTTGCCGCTGGTTGGTAATGGAAGGCGTGACCGAAACCGTAGGGTAATAACGCGCGCGCGCCTGGCGGATCAGCGTGCGCGCCGCCAGGAAACTNNGACCTGCTCTTCGAGCGCGTTCAACTGCGGATCGCCGAAGACTTCCCACCATTTATCGCGAATGACGTTGTCCTGGGGCTGCGCAACTTTCCAGCCATCGGTGACGCTGAAGTCGGCGGGCGTAAGTTCCTTGAAGGCCGCGGGCGCCTGAGCGGAGGGCCTAACGTACTTGGGGCCGACCGTGCAGCCGCTCAAGAACAGCAACAGGGCCGCGAGAGGAGCAGCGGCGAATCTGTTAAGGAGCGCCGCAGCATCGATGTTGCGGGGGATGTTCCGTGGCGCGATCAACGTCGCGCTCGGGGTCGCGCTCGGGGCCGGGTTCGCG
>PLJR01000265.1:0-15785 GCA_003140295.1 Acidobacteriota bacterium | reverse complement strand
ACCCGTTCCTGAAGTTCCTCGAGGTAAAGGTAAATGGCCGGCGTAACGTAAAGAGTGATGAACTGCGACACGACGAGGCCGCCTACGACCACCAGTCCCAGCGGCCGACGCGAAGACCCATCGGCGCCAAAGCCCAAAGCAATCGGCAGCGCGCCCATCAGCGCNNCGCGAAGTCCACGATCATGATGCCGTTTTTCTTCACGATGCCCATGAGCATGAACATGCCGATGAAGGCGTAGAGCGAAGCCTCCGAGTGGAATACCCAGAGTGTGAGCAGGCCGCCGACCAGCGCGACGGGCAGCGAAGACAGCACCGTAATCGGGTGCAGGTAACTCTCGTAGAGGATGGCGAGGATTACGTACATCACGAAGATCGCCAGGCCCATGAGCATGGTGAGACTTGAGACGGTGTTCTGGAACGTGAGCGCCTGGCCCTGCAGGCCGCCCTGGATGTCGGCGGGCACGATCTGCCGGGCAGTCTGCATCACGTACTGGGTGGCGGCGCCGATGGTGTAATCGGGCTTGAGGTTGAAGAACAGCGTAACGCTGGTGAACTGGTTGATGTGATTCACCGACTGCGGCCCCAGCACCTGATGGAAGGTGGTCACCGCGTTCAACGGCACCATGCGCTGGCCATCATCGCTCTTGATGTAGAGCAGGCCGAGATTTTGCGGCTCGGCGCGGTCGGCATCCTTCACTTCCAGGATGACCTGATACTGGTCGTTCGTCTTTTTGATGAGATAAGTGTAATTCTGCGAATACGCATTGTGCAGCAGAGCCAGAATGCGGCTCTCGGAAACGCCGTAGAGTTTGGCCTGATCGCGCAGGAGCTCGACATTTAGATTGGGCGTGTGGTTGAACAAATCGGACGTCACGAACAAAAATCCCGGATACTCATTCATCTTCTGCATCATCTTCCCGGCCACCGCATACACCTCTTCGGGATTGATACCCGACAGCGAGTAAGCGAATTGCCCCTGGGTGGTGGCCGTGGCGCCGGTGCTGATTTCGAGCACGGGGTTGGGCTGCAGAAAAGCCATCATGCCGGGAACCCGCGCGCTGATGCCGCCCATAATCTGTCCGGCGACCGCGGTAATCGGCGGCCGTTGCGCGGGATCCTTCAAGAACGCGAGCAAAAAGCCCTGATTACTGGCGATAAACGAAGAGTTTCCGCTCATCGAAAATGTCATGTTCACGGCGGGATTGGCTTGCATAACGTCTTCAGCTTTTTTCTGGTACTCATGCATCTGGTCGGGAGAAGAACCTTCCTGGGCCACAAAAATTCCGCGGATGAAGGAGCTGTCCCCGACCGGGAGGAACGCCTTGGGCACCACGTAGAACAGATAACCGGTACCCAGCAGGCAGATCACCCAGGTGAGGGCCGATATCCAGCGGTAGCGCAGGAAAAACCACAGCGACCGCCCGTACCAATCGAGAACGCGGCGTTCCACACCGCCGATCACGCGCTCGATGAACGTTTTTTTCGCGCCGGCTCCGCGCTCGCCCAAAAGCCTCGAGCACATCAGCGGCGTGAGCGTCAGCGAAACGATACCGCTCGCGAATATGGAAACAATGATGGTGATCGAAAATTCGCGGAAGATGCGGCCGACCAGGCCGGTCATGAACACCAGCGGAATGAACACTGCGGCGAGCGAGATGGTCATGGCCAAGATCGTGAAGCTGATTTCCCGCGCGGATTTCAACGTCGCCTGGAAGGCGCTTTCCCCGCCTTCCATCAGGCGGACGGTGTTTTCGAGAAAAACGATGGCGTCGTCGACCAGGAAGCCGATCGCCAGCGTCAAAGCCATCAGCGAAAGATTGTCCAGGCTGTAGCCCAATATCTTCATGACCACGAAAGTGAGCAGCAGCGAAAGAGGCAGCGCGACGGCGGGAATCAGCGTGTCGGTGACCCGGCCGAGGAACATGAAAATCACCAATACCACCAGGCCGAACGCGATGTAGAGAGTCTCCTGCACATCCTTGACGCTGCTGACGATGGTCTGCGAGCGATCGTAAACCGGAAAGATATCGATGGACGTGGGCAGCTGGGCGCGAACGCTCGGCACCAGATCGCGAATCGACTTGGCGACCTCTACGGCGTTGGAACCCGCTCTGCGGAAGACCGCGAGGACCACGATGGCCGAGGGTACGTGCTGGCCGCGCACCCAGAAGCGCATGCTGATGCGCTCGTCCTGCACGCTGTTGGTAACCGCCGCGATATCCTTCAAATAGACCGGCGCGCCATTTTTCTGGCTGACGATGAGCTGTTCGTAGTCGCGCGCGTCGCTCAACTGGCCCTGGGGCTGAACCAGGTAGGAGCGATGCTCCCCGTCAAGCTGGCCCGCCCCGGTGTAGCTGGTGCCCGCGCGGATCGCGGCGTTCACATCGTCGACCGTAATATTGCGGGAGGCCATGGCCGAGGGATCGGCTTTGATGCGCACGGCGGACTGGGTGCCGAAGACCGCGACCTGGCTGACTCCCGACAAAACGCTGATGCGCTCGCCCACTTCGGTGTTGGCGTAATCGTACAACTGCCCCTGCGTGACGGAGTCGCTGGTCAGCGCGATATACAGAATGGGCTGATCGTTCGGATTGGTTTTACTGAACGTCGGCGGACTGGGCAAGTCCACGGGCAACTTCCCCGTCGCCTGGCTGATGGCGGCTTGCACGTCGGTCGCGGCGGTATCGACGCTCTTGGAAAGCGCGAATTGCAGCACGAAGCTGGTGTGCCCGGTCCCGCTATTCGAGGTGACTTCCTCGAGGCCCGGGATTTGCATGAACTGGCGCTCAAGTGGCGTGGCTACGTTATTCGCCATGGTGTCGGGCGTGGCGCCGGGATAATTCACCTGGACCTGAATGACCGGGTAGTCCACCGCGGGCAGGTCGTTTACCGGCAAGGTGAAATAGGCGAGAACGCCAAATAAAATGACCGATGCCGTCAGCACCGCGGTCATGACCGGGCGTCGAACGAAGGGCTCGGAAAGATTCATGGCTTGCCTCCTTCCGTAGTGGACGTTGACGATGGCGCACCTGCCGCACCAGTCTTGGAGGCGGCGCCAGGGCGCGCCGGCTGGCCCCCCGGAGCACCGGAAGGAGCGCCGCCCGGCCCGTTGCTTGATCCGCTTGAACCGCCAGGCGGCATTCCCTTGGGCGCGCCGGTATCAATGCGAACTTTCGCGCCCGGATGCACGGTCAACTGGCCGGTGGCCACCACCTGCTCGCCAGCCGCCACCCCACTCGTCACCACAACATCGTCGCCTTGCCGCTGACCTAAGATTACCGGCCGAAGGTCGGCAGTGCCGTCGAGCTTGATCACGTATACGAATGAGCCTTGCTGGCTCAGCTCCGTCGCTTCGTTGGGGATCAGCACGGCATTCTTGAGGGTCGATAAGACCAGCGTAACGTCCACAAATTGCCCCGGCCAAAAATGATGATCGGGGTTGGGGACCGTGGCGCGCAGGTTTACGGTGCCGGTGCCATTCTGCACGGCGTTATCCAAAAAGGTGAGCGAGCCCGTGCGCGCGGTGTTCGGCGGGTCCGACGGGATGCGCACTTGGGTCTTCAGCGTGCCGCGCGCCATTTCCTGCCGCACCTCCGGCAGATCGCGCTCGGTGATGGTGAAGTCGGCGTAAATGGGATCGAGATGCTGCACGGAAAGCAGCGCCGTGGCATTGGCCTGCACCACGTTTCCCACGTCCACCAGCCGAGCGCCCGCGCGCCCGTCAATGGGCGAACGGATGTAACAATAATCGAGATTGAGTTTCGCGTTCTCCACCGCCGCTTCCGCCGACTGCACCTGGGCCTGGTCTACTTCGACGCTATTTTTTTTCGTTTCGTAATCGAGCTGCGAAACCGCCTTCGTACCGGCAATGGAGGCGTACATTTTCAGCTGCGAGTTGGCCAGGTCCAGCGCCGCCTTGCTTTGCGCCAGCTGCGCTTCCGCCGAATCGAGCGCCGCCTGGTAGGGCCGCGGATCGATCGTGAACAGCAACTGGTCTTTTTTCAGCTCCGCGCCGTCCTGGAAATGGCGCTCCATGATGCGTCCCGGTACCTGGGGAGTGACCGTCACCGCCTCGAACGCGCCGTTCCGGCCGATCTCATCCAAATAGACCGGGACGTCCCGCGAAGTGGCCACGGCTACGGTAACCAGCGGGGGCGGCAACTGAAAGGTCGCGGCGGTGGTTTGCTTGTTGCACCCTGAGAGTGCCAAAACAGCCAGTGCGAGTGAAACGGCAGCCAGAATTCTATCGTTGGTTCTCACAAGTATCTCCGGGGGTTAAGAAATGGATGCCGGGCGAAGAGCTGGGTTGCGGGTTGAAAACAAGTTTGTGTTGGGCCGCACGTCGGCAATGTCCGTTTGTATGACAAAATTTATTTCCCATTGTGATGCGCTTTTCGGCTCGTGGGCCTTTCGCGAGGAGCATTGAGCCGCCAGAAAGAATCCACGACGCGATTGGGCAGGTCGTCCGGAACCGAAGGTTGCATGAAGCGGTGGTACATGACAGGTCCAAAAAGAAGATCCATCGCGAAGTCAATGTCGATACCGGTGCGCAGCTCGCCCCGCTTGACCGCGGTTTCCAACAACTCGACTATTTGCGCGCGCCGGCCGCAAGCGATGCGGGCCCGAAACGCATTGGCGAAGGCGGGGTTATTCTCCGCATAACTCAGGACCCGCGGCCAGATCTTGCTGAACGCTTCGGGCTTTTGGCTCGTCGCCAGATGCCGCAGGATTTCGGTGATATCGGAACGCGGATGGCCCGAGTCAAACACCGGCATATCGCACTTCAAACGGCTGATGGCTTCGAGGAAAACGTCTTCCTTGCTGGTCCAGTGCTTGTAGATGGTGGCTTTGCTCACCCCGGCGGCGTCCGCGAGGTCGTCCACGCTGGTTTCGTCGATGCCCCGCCGGGTGATGAGCTGGAGCGCCGCATCGAGGACGGATTCATGAGCTTGCAGGCTGGGGGAACGAGACATGGGCGAGCTCAGGAAATACTAAACGGTTTAGTTTAGGTTGTCAACGGCGAAAAAAGCGCGTGTCGCGCGATTCCCATAAAAAAACTTTTAGCCAAACGCCATTCGCGGGAATTTCGATCCGGCCATTTACGGGGATCACGACCGTCACGGATGCAGGGCAGCCGTGGGGGTACCCTTCGGCGGTGCCTGCGGCTTTGGGGCCGCGGGCTTGGCCTGGACGCCCTTAACGGCATCACTTACCACTTGCGCCGCGATGTCGATGCTCACCGGGCAAGTGGTGTCGTTGATCCGGCACTCCGAGAGCGTCAGCGTACATCCGCACGTGCAATTCTCGGCATTTAGCCGGCGCAAGACGCTCTTCTTTTGTGCCGGCGTTAGCCCAGCCAGTTTCACGCCCGGCAAATCCGTGGCGTTCGCGGCATTCTTCAGGAACACCTGCCCGGTATCTACAAAGGTTTCGACCGGCGCATCCACCGGAAGCCCGAGCAACGCTTTTATTTCGCGTTCAAAATCATCGACCGAATACAAACCCATGTGCTTCTGCACCACGCGTCCCTGGGTGTCGATAAGAAACGTCGTGGGCAGCGCCAGTACCCCGCCGTATTTGCCCACCAGCGCCGGCGTAGCCATGACCACAGGATAATTGATTCCCTTTTGCTGCACGAATTTCAGGACTTTCTCCGGAGGATCATCATCCTCGGAAATACTCACGATCTGCAGCTTGTCTTTGTATCTGGTCTGCAAGTCAATCAGCGCGGGAATTTCGGCGCGGCACGGCGGGCACCACGTCGCCCAAAACGCCAGCAGCACCACCTTGCCACTCCAACTGGCGGTGGAAACCGTTTTGCCGGAGATATCTTGCGTCTCGAATGCCGGCGCAGGTTCGGGGTCCTTGACGAAGCGGATCGGGGCAGGATGCGCACTGTTTTGCGAGGCCGACACCGAACGCGTTGCGGCGCTTGGCCTGACTGCGGCGCGCGCGTGGCGCATCGCCAGTGGCAGGACTGCGGCAATCGCCGCGACTACCAACAGGGCCAGCACGATCAGAAGGGACCGTTTCATACTCATCGCAAGCTTTTCATGCTCATTGCCGGCTTCCGCTTGTACCGGCTTCAGCTCCTCATTATTGTGACGGGTCCGAGTGAGGAGCACAAGCGTTGCTTTCTCCGCAAGCTGGCGACGAAAGCGCCCGAAGGCCGCTACTCTTTAGTTTTCAGCTTAAGTTTACTTTTGTTTTCTTCGAGAAACGAACGCAACTCCTCCGCGGCGTCGAGCAAGCGGATCCATTGTTCGTAATAGAGCGTGACGGGGAAGCGTCCCAGTCCATAAACGCTTACCCCGCCCTTCTCGCCCACTTTGAACTCCATCGAACCGCGTTTTCTGGCACCCTGGGACTCGAGTTCCGCGATGCGCGCCAGCAACTCTTCTTTAGTGGGTTCCGCCATTAGCGTATCCTCCCCGCGCTTCCGCTAGGCGGCCTTAGGGGGCTGTTTGCGCGAGGACGAATTCTTTTTCCTACGCTCGGCCCATCTCTTCTTCATAAGGTCCGACAAGCGCTTTCGGCCCTGTGGCGTGAGGTGGCGTTTCTTGGTAGGCACCCGCGTTGTCGCACGGGAACGGGAACCCTCCGATGGATTGCCTCCTTCACCTGTTCTTGCCAGCAAGGCAATCACGCGGTCAAGGTGGTCGCGTTCCTTCTTAAGCTCCGACACGATTCGCTGAATATCCAACGCTTCCTCCTCTGTTGATTTCCTCCAACAGCTGTAAAAGCTTGTACCTTATCATCTCATGGGTGGATTGGTTTGAAAATCCGCGCGGCGCTAAATTTAGCGGTGATCTGTTGCGGCGGCTTTACTTGGTAGGTTGGGGGCCGTGTGCCGACAAAAAAAAACGCGCATCACGCTTCCCCATTGCTATTAACGGCCTAGCCGGAGCCTATGCGCGGCCTATTCGCGGCCCTATTCGCGACCCTATTCATGAAATGCTCGCTGCTCGCGAACTATGTGGTCCCGAATGCCCGCTTCGAGCCGCATTTGTTCCTCAGCCTCCGCCGTCCGGCCTTGCAGGTTCAGCGCTTCGGCGAGCATGGCGTGGTAGTTCACCATTTGCGGGGCGATTTGCAGCGCCTCGTGCAAGTGGGCGGCGGCGGCGCCAGCCTGCGAATTTTTTAGCTCGATCTCCGCAATCTCAGACAGCAGAAATGCGCGAAAGGGCGTGGGGCCGGGACTCCATTGCAGCGCGCGCTCATATTCCGCCGCGGCTTCGGCGTCCCGGCCAATCTCCGACAACGCCGACCCGTAGGCGTAATGCGATTCCGCCGATCGCGGCGATAGGTCGGTAGCGATGCGGAATTCCCTGAGTCCCTCCTCATGCCGTCCGTACATCCACAGCGCCCAGGCGTAGTCGTTATGCGCCAGCACGTTGGTCGGCGCCACTCGCAGCGCAGTGGCGTAAATAGTGGCATCATCTTTGAATCTGGGCACCTGTATCGCCGTCCCCACCAGAAGTACCGCCAGAATTACCGAGCTCACGACCACCGATGCTTGACGCGGTAATCGCCGGTCAGTAAGCAAGGCCGCCGCAATAAAACAGATAGGGACTGACACCAGGTACATGTGCCGGTCGTGAACCCAGTCCTCGCGCACAAACGTATACGCACCTAGCAAGGCCGGCACGAAGAGAATCGCGGCCCACAGCAACTGCAGCCGCAGGCCCGGCCGGTCGCGATAGAAATTCCACAAGAAAACCGCTGCCGCGACGACGACGATAAAGGCCGCGCCCTTTACCAGCGTCCACTGCGTGGCCCATTCCACGGGGTAGAAAAAGCTCAAGCGCAGCGGCCAGAAAAGATTGCGGAGATATACGATCAGCACCAGGGGAATGTCCACCAGCGCCGCCAGCCGGTTTCCCCCCGGTCCCGGTCCGGCGTTAAGGCCGAACAGCAGCGTCCGCAGCGCCGTATACGCGGCTACCACGGCGAAAAATGGCAGCGTCCACGCGAATCGCGCCCATATCCGCCGCGTGCTTCCGGGCTCTTGAGGCGTGGCCGAGGGAATTTCGCGCAGCGCTTCATACGCCACCAGCAAGCACGGAAACATCACCGCCGTTTCTTTCGAGAGCATGGCGAGCGACGCTGCCACAATCGACGCGAAGTAATAGCCGCGTGCCCCGCCGTCCTCGCGAAATTGCGCATAGGCCAGGAACGCGAGCAGCGCGAACAGCGTAACCAGCAGGTCGGTCGAGGCGGTCACGTAGCTCACCGATTCCACGTGAATAGGATGAAACGCGAAAAGTAGCGCGGCCAGGGCGGCGGTCCAGCGCTCCTTCAGCAGTTTCAGGCCCACTTGATAGACCAGAAAGATTACGCCGACATGCAGCAGCAGCGAAGTGACATGCCACCACGGCAGCACCGCGCCGAAGATTTGCTCGTTCAGCATCTGCCATAAAATGTAGACCGGCCGATAGTGCACGGCCATCACCGCCAGCGGTACGACCGGACTTTTTACTGACGCGATGTGAGTGACGAATACCCTCTTCCAGTTGTGCCACGACGTGATCGTTTCATTCATCAGGATGAGCGGCACATCGTCCAGAATGAAGTCGTAGCGCACGTCCTGGCAGTAGGCCAGCGCCGCCAGCACCGCGCCGTATAGCACGGCTCGCTCGGGCCCGATGTGGAACGCTATGCGGGATCGCGCGAGGCGCGATGAAGGGATGCGGGAGGGCGTGGACATCAAGCAGAAATTGTACTAAGCCGCGCGAGTGGGAGCGACAGTCACGGAGAAATCTTCACCGTCATGGTAAACATGGCGGTCGCCGCGGCCGTCCATCGTCAGAGGTGCGCTGCGCATCGTGACGGCGCGCGATCCATTGACGGGCCGTAGCTGATGAGCCGCGGCAGCAAACAAATCAAGCCACGGTTTTGGGCTGCGACGCCGATGGCGCCCCGAAGCTTCCGCAGCGCCCGCGCATTCCTTCGCGAAACTGTTCGCGTTGTTCGGGAGTCATGCGCTCCCAGCGCTCCATCATGCGGCGGCGCCAGCGCAGGCCCGGCCCGCGGCGGAAGCGGAAGCCGCCGAAAAGAATTTTGCTCAACACCAGTACGCCGAGCGCCTGCCAGAAAGTGATGGCGTGCCAGCCGAACAGCGCCGGCGTGAGCCAGTTCCACAGCCGCATCACCACGTAGGTGAACGCCGCGGCGCCCAGCGCCGAAAGCGCCATGAATCTCAATACTCGCGCAATGCGATTCCCTCTCATTTTTTGCTCACCCTTTCATGAATTCGTCGTACACGTTCTTCAGGCGCTGCCGCAGATGCAGCACCGCGTAGTGCTTTCTCGAGAGCAGCGTGTTCACCGGCAAGCCGCTGCGCGCGGCCAGCTCCTTGAAACTGCGCCCGTCGATTTCGTGCGCCACGAACACCTCGCGCTGCTCTTCGGGAAGCTCGTCGAGCGCGGCGTCCAGCTCGTCGAGCAAAACGCTGCGCGCATATGCCGCCGCAGGACCCGCATCGGGCGACGGCAGCAAATCCGACAGCAGAAGTGCTTCGCCGTCTTCACCCGCGCGAGTTTCGTCGTCCAGAGACTGCGGCTTTTTCTTGCGGAACAGATCGGTGATGCGATTGCGCGCTACGCGAAACAACCACGCACTTACCTGCTCCACCGGCTTCATCAGGCGGTAGGCCTCCACCAGTTCGTAGAAAACATCCTGCAGAATGTCTTCGGCGTCCGCGATGTCGGGCACGCGTTTGCGAATGAAGTTACGCAGGCGCGCCTGTTCCCGCGCGATCGCTTCGGAGATGCGTTGGTCCTGCGCGGCGGTCACAGGCTCGGCGGTCAGGGTTTCGGCTTGCAGCACGCGGTCCACCTGCTGATGTAGACGGATGAGCGGCGGAAATATTTTGCGAACCGCAAATATTTCACGAAAAATTGCGGAGCGCCGTCTTCGGGGGTCCTTGCGCGCCCGCTGGGGGCGCCGTCTCGGGAGCGCGCCGCGCTGCGGGGCGCCGTCTTGGGAGCTTTTGTGCGCGACGACCGGGGCGGGGCGCCCACGGCGGCGCGCGGCTAATTTTGACGGCTATTTTGTGGTGGCCCTCCTACGCGGCCTCCGAGGATCTGGCCTGGAGGGGCCTGTATCTGGGTGTAGCCGGCTGGGACCTCGAAGACCGAGCTATCGAGTGAGGAGGTGGAGAAGGACGTGACCTCGGTGGTCATCTCCATCAAAGTCGCGGACATTGGCTGCGAATTGTCGGCGGTTGGCGCTGACGATGATCCTGCGGAGCTTGACGATGGTGCGGGAGGATTGTCCGGCTGTTTTTTCTTCGAGAACATGCCGCCCAGGCCTTTCACAATCATGGCCGACGGAGTCGTCGGAATGTCGTCGCTGCGTGAAGAAGTATTCGACGGCCGGGAGGAGTTTGGCCGGGAGTCTTGCGAGCTTGTTGGCTGGCCCGTTTGCTGGCCCGTTTGCTGGCCCACCTGTTGTCCAGGCGGAACACTCATGCCCATGCTGATGGTTTCAAGCATCGGCAAACCCTTGAACTCGGCGGAATTTTTCTGCAGCTCGGTGAGGCCCTGAGTTACGCGGGGATCCACGTGGATGTTGCTTGGCGGAACCCAGTTGATCTCTTGCGCCATGCGGCGGTAGAACTCGCCGATTTCCTGGTAACCGGGCACGGTGGGAGCCATGAACATATCAACAGTCATAGTCATGGTGCCGTTGACGGTTTGCGGGCCTGACGGCATGGGCTGACCGGAGGCAGTGGTATCGCCGGGTTGAGGAGTGGCTGTCGCGGCGACGTTGAGATCCATGTGCATGATCGTTTCGTTGGTGGGCACGCCGAGAATTACGCGGTTGCCGGCGCCCGGGGTGACGTCGAACTTGGGCGTGAGGTTCAGCTGCACATTTTGCGGATTGGGCTCGGACTGCGGCCGAGGCGGTTGCTGCTGCATCTGTTGCTGCATTTGCTGCATCTGCTGCATGGCTTGCTCCATGGCGGCTTTGATCTCATCAAAGGTGGCCGTGGAATAAGTTTTCTGCAGCGTGTTCATGGTGGTTACGCGGCGTCCCTCGAGATCGATGATCAGAACCGTTCCGTCGGAATTATCGGTGCGCAGGCGTCCGCCCTTGATGTAGCGCGAGGTGACCACGGGATCGAGTGGATTCTCGCCCTTCTTGCTGAAGCGGGCCGCGAATTTCATGAGGCCGTAGAGACTGCCGCCGGTCATTTTCGTGGAGTCGGTGTATTTGAAGTCGGCGTGCGCGGGCAAGCTCAAGGGCGAGAGGAGCAGGACGACCGACAGCGCGACGTTGACGGCTTTGATGGAATCTTTTATCGAATGATTCAGCGATTGTTTCAAGTTCATGTGCGACCCCCGCTTGGACTTCCGAGCACCGGCGAAGTTCTCCGGCGGGAAGTTATGGGGCACATTATGCACATTTTCGACAGTTGGTGGAAAAAAGAAGACCCCCACCCCCCGGTTTTTCCACAAGGATGTGAATCGATTGAGGTTACGGAGTGATCCACGCACAAGGATATCATTCCATGGTAGTTACGGCCCGGCGGGGCTCCGGCGAGCGATAACGGTTCTAGAATCTGTGATTTGTGCGCTGGTGCGGATGAGGGGAAATGAATTTTGAATGGCGGCAAAACGCGATTTGAGGGCTGCTCAATCAAGGTTACGATCGCGGACGATTTGTCAGGCGCAATACGGGGTGTAAAAGAATGGAAATCGGCGGGCGGCAACGTCAGCATATAAGACGGTATCACAATAGTAAACTAAAATCAATGGCTATTTACTGTATTCGAATACCGACACGATAGCGGCTCCTTACTGAACATGAGGTGCGGGGTCGGATTTGGCCGAAGGCTCGCAAAAAGAACGCGGCCCGCCCCAGCGTGGAATGTCCCCTCGCTCAAAGGCCTGCCGGATCAGCTCGGCGACTTCCGGCGCGCGTCGCTGCGGGGTGGCGATCCCCTTGTGACTGGAACGAACACTTCCAGGTCGGCCGCACCTGCAGCCGAACTGCGCGCAGCGGCGCCACGTAGTCCCGTTCGCAGAACCCTGGGGCTGTCCACCGGCTCCTGCGGTTCCTCCGTTCGTTCGCACCGCGCCAAACCTAGATACTTCGCCCATCTGCTGTTCGGAATCGGCCTTCAGCATCCGCTGCAACGCGTGTTGGGTGAGCCAGCGATCCTGCCCCGAAAAACTTTCTCGCGCCTCCCGCCGAAAAGCCTCGAACTCCTGAGTGCTGAAGTCATGCCTCATGGGTGTAGGCTCCTTACCGGAGAATTTGTCGCTCGTCGGACGATGGTGAAGGTAATGGTGTCGATGTAGATTGCCTCTTGAAGGAGACGTTCCGTTGACTCTTTTTGCTCGAAGAGCGCTGCAACGTGTTCTGGACGAGAATGCCAACTCATTCCTCACGCCAAAGCAGGCGGTGAACATTCGACAATTGTTGAACAAGGCCCATGCTAATTACCTCGCAGTGGAGTGGGAACAGGTGATCCTCAACGCTGCAAGTAAGTTCGGTGACGTCCAACACGAGCCTCGGTTAGGAAGCAGCACACCAGATTTGCTGTTCCGGTCTAGTCATGCCCCGGTAGAATTCCTGGCGGAAATTACTGCACCATCGGACCAAGGCTTTCACGACCTCAATCCAGTGGACGCTTTCCAGGAAGAGTTTTGGCGGCGTTTCAGAAAAAGCAATTTGTCCATTGGTGGCTTCGACATTCAAATTGAGGGTCATCCCCAATTTATCTCCCAAGCGTCGAAAGAAAGAATGCGTGTGAAGCTGGCTAGACGGGCGAGGTGGGATGAAGACATTTTCAATGCCGCGTTCCACGATTTTTTGCGAAAACTTCAAACGCTGCCGGAACAGTCACATCGCTTCGACGTGGTGTCTGCGGAAACGGGCCTCCATATCTCCTACGATCCTGCCAAGAGGGGCGCTACTGCAGGGTATCCGAGTTTCACTGTAGCCACAGTCATCAACCGGAATCCAGTTTACAATGCTTTAAAATCTAAGGGCGATCAGCTGAAAGCTTCTAAGTACGGCGGCATATGCGGCGTCTTTCTCTGCGATGGCGGATGCCAGATGATATTGACCCATACCGGTTGGTCATCTTTTAGCACTGACGACGTGATCCGTTACTTTTTTCGCCAGTTTGATTCCGTATGGTTCGTGGTTGTTTTTGGAATCTCGCAAGCTCGGTCGAACCAGTGNNAGCTCGGTCGAACCTCTCGATTCAAGGGAAGTTGCATCTGAATTCTAAGAAACTTGGGCATGATTTTTCACAGCTGAAGCCAATTTTGGATGGTATATACAAGTCACTTCCAAGGGTTCAATGGTCACCAGTTAATGCACGGAATCAAGTCAAGGCCAATGATCTAACCGGAAGGTACTATGGGACCTTGACATCAGGAGCAAACGTGAAAATGTCCGCACGGGAATTGTTAGAAATACTAGCCGGCGTCAAAACAGTAGCTCAATTCCAAGAAAACTATGGTTTAGACGAGCGTTCAAACCCCTTCAGACAAATGCTTCGGGAAGGTCGCCTGATCTCCAAAGTCACGGTTGAGCGTCGTCCCGAGGAAGACGACGACACCGTAACAATTGAGTTTGGCAAACCTGATGCCGCTATCGCACCTTTCCGTATACTGCCGAGCGATTAAATACTTCAAGACATGTCCTATTGCCAACCCGTAGCCGCGATGATGTTTTGCCAAAGGAGCGTAAAAGAGGTTCGTACATTTCCTCCATTCTGTCGCCACTACTCACAGTGGATTGTAGTGCGAGAAACAGGAGGGTAATCGTTGTAACACAGGTCGCGACTCCGAGAGTGCCTTAGCAAACGATTCATAATCCGCGATGAAGTACATATGTCTCTGTTGAAAACCGTTGAGCTTGCTTTCGTCCTGTTCTGTCAACATCGCGCGGAGTTCTCTCGGCAAGGTCTCAAAAATGGGTGCAACACAGAAATTATTGAATTCCGCCACGATGCTGTGGAACTCGGATGTGGCGAACTCAAGTTCAGGCAAGGAAGGAATTTGACGATTTAGACGCACCAGGAAAAAATACCAACGCTCGGACCAAAACGCTATTGTGGGGATCCCGAGGCGTCTTAGAAGCTCCGTTCTAAGAGGCTCGCAGAGATCATTCCCGATGATGTAGTGGAGTGTGGTACTCGTTCTTGTGTCTACAAACTCGCCGAACCGACGGACAAGTTGTCTGAATTTTGGAAACTCCTTTTCAGCCACGTGGTTGTCGCGCAAACGCTCTACGCGCCTGCCGAGGGCGATCTTGAGCCGAGGGTACGCTCCAATAGTTCCAAAGAACAGAGCCGCCACAAGAAATGCCCACAATCGCCAAGGCGAATTCCAAGACAGAAACATTCCAACGACGGGAGAGGCCGGCAATACAATGTCTTTCAGAAAATCGTAAAATGTATGGCCGTGTTGCCCATCGTCCTCTGTAAAGGCCGACGGCAGTCCGTACAAGTGAGTGTGCATTTTAGCTTTCCTCCGATGCTCAGATTCTCCGTCAGAGTATTCATCTAATAAGTCTAATACAATTTTAGAATGGCTAATCTGCGAAAGACTCTTAGCGAGTCGCTGTCATAACTTGGGCACCGGTCTCTATTTGACGCGCAGTGTTTCTTCTCTCTCATGCGACTACTCCACTCGATCGGACTTCTGGAGATTCCGTTTTGCTGTTGTAACTAGTGATATCCTCCGGTGGTCCGCTAGCTTCAAGGAGAACGCAAGCGTGGATTACGTACGGTGGTTGGGCGAGATCAGTAAATTTACCGTTGTAATGGCGGTATTGGGATTTGTAGCGAGAAGCCTGTGGAGCCGTGTCCTCTCCCGCGACCTGGAGGCCTATAAAGCAAAGTTGCTGGCTGAACACAGCCAAGAGATAGAGCACTTGAAGGCGGACATTCGAGCGGCTGCTTTTGAAAGTGAAACGCGATTCGTGCGTCTTCATGACAAGCGTGTAAAAATAATCGCGGAGCTTTACAAACTACTGGCTAGGACCGCGGTGGCCTTTGAATCCTGGATGGCTCCCCTTTCATTCGGAACTGAAACCATGGAGGAAAAAGCCAGGAGCGCTACTGACGCAGCCAATGCCTTTTTCGCGTTTTTTGATGAAAATCAAATTTATCTGGACGTAGCGCTGTGTGACCTAATCTTAAGACTGAGGGATGCTTTTCGGCGCGCATGGGCAGACTTCGGCGCAGGCTTTAACACACCTAAAGGACGACAGTGGGTTGAAGTTTGGCAAAAGTTTCAAAGTGAGATACCACCGTTGAGAACTGAAATCGAGGGACGCGTACGAGTGATGCTCGGAGTAATTCGCAGTAAGACAGAATGAGGTTTCATACCAAGCGGATTCTTCGAGCGATTCATCCGCCCAGGACGAAACTTACCGTGATGGTTGAATCGACTTCGATAGGGTCGCCGTTTAGCTCTGTGGGTTGGTAGCACCAGCGGCGTACGGCGTCCAATGCGGCTTGCACGAGCAGGGACAGCCCGGAAATTACCTGAAATTCGCAGCTTTCTTTGTCGATTCTGGCGCGCAGGAATGCATCTCCCCGGATGCGGGACTCGAGTGACAACGCCAAATATGTGAAAAACTGCACGCGTAAATACGACTTGGACGCCCGGTGAAATCAAAGACGGCTGAGGGATTCCTCGTTCTATTGAGCGGGCTCCGAGTAGAGCCCGCGCCCGTTGCTCGGAATGACTACGGTACGGCAAATTCAAAAAATGCCGCGCGTGAAAACAACTTCGGGCACCCACTTTTGCAAACTA
>PLJR01000263.1 GCA_003140295.1 Acidobacteriota bacterium | reverse complement strand
GTGAATTCGGTCATGATCAGGCCGCAGCCGCCGAGTGCGCGAATCATGCGGCGAAAAATTGTGTCGGTGACTCCGGCCATGGGCGCAAGCACCGTGGCCGGCGAGATGACCACGTCACGAATGTTGAATGTCGACGGAGAAGCCATTTTTTTGCGATGCTGAGTGGACTTTGCGCCGCGTCTTCGTTCGGCTGCGCGTCTTCGCATCGAATATTATAGCAAGCTGGCGTCGAGCGCCGGACTGACGGGCGCTTGCGGTACGGCCTTGGGACCTGAGGCGGATTCCTTGGATGGGCGCGGGGCCTGAGGCCCCGGCGCGGCCACGGGCGTGGTTATGCGCGTGCCGCCTGGACCGGCGGGCACGAGCGTTTCACCATGCGTGGCTCCCTCCATGGCCCCCTGCGTGGCCCCTTGCATAGATAGATGCGCGGCGAGCGCCTGGGGAGAGCCGTCGAAAAATCCGTCGACCACCTGCGCGATGGCGTGGGAGCGTGCTTCTGCCGCCGAAAGATTGGCGCGATACAGCCACGCGCGGCCAGATTTCTGTCTTTGCACCACGCCTTTTTGCGCGAGGCGGTCGAGTATCGTCATGATCGTGGTATAGGCGCGCGGGCGCGTGGGCTGCAAAGCTTGCTGCACGTCGCGGACGGTGGCTTCACCGAGGGGCCACAAAATATTCAGGCAGTCGAGCTCAAGCGGAGCCAGATCCAGGATGGAATGGCGCGGGCCGGGGGTGGCTGAAGAATTTTCCGGCAGCATCAAAGTTCGTCGCTGATTTTGTCGGCGGTTGTTTGCGCGGAAGGTTGGGCGGCTTCCCCGGCGGGCTGGCCGGTTGGGTTCGGGACAGCGTCACCGTTCGCGGCAGGGGCGACGGCTCCGAGTTCGAGTTCGTTTTGCACNNTCGCGAGGACTGAAGAGATCGAGCCGCAGCAGGCGACGGTTGAGCGCGGGGCTGTAACCGGTCCATTCTTTTTCGCCACCGTCCACGCCAAGTATGGCGCGCGCGGCGGCCATCTTAGAATCCAGATCATCCAGGTAATGCAATGCCACCGCTTCAGGAAACATGGGGAGCTTGGGGGAGCCGAATTCGTATTGGCCGTGATGGCTGATCAAAAGATGTTTGATTAAGGTTTTGAGGCCGGGAGGAAATCCTTCAATGGCATCCATCTTTTTGGTAACTTGCTCGAGCTCGAGGATGATGTGGCCGAGGAGCTGGCCCTCGGTGGTGTAATTGATGGAGCGCTCGTAGCAAAGCTCATCGAGCTTGCCGATATCGTGCAGGACGGCGCCGGTAATCAGCAGGTCGGCGTCAAGCTCGGGGTAATGTGTGGCGACCAAGCGGCATAGATCGCAGAGGCTGACGACATGCTCGAGCAAGCCGCCGAGGAACGCATGATGCATCTTCATCGCGGCCGGGGCGCGCTTGAGGCGCGGCACAATAGCGGGATCCTCGATTACGCTAACCAATAAGCGATTGAGCCAGGGCGTTTTAACGCTCTGGGCATGCGCGCAGAGGCGCAGGTATAGCTCTTCGACATCCTTTGCGGTGTGAGGAAAATAGTCGGCGAGATCGATCTCGGCGGGCTCGGCCCGGCGAATCTTGTCGATCGCGAGCTGGGTCTTGTTGCGGTAACTTTCAACGCGGCCCTGTAGCTTGACGATGTCATCGCGCTGGAAGGTGGCGACGACATATTCGACGTTTTCCCAAATGCGCGCCTCAATGTTCCCGGTGCAGTCGCTCAGCTCCAGGCGTAGGAACGGCTTGCCCTCGCGGGTGGCGCGCATCTCCTTTTCGCCGACGAGAAGGAAGGTAGTGACGGTGGTATCGACAAGCTTTAGGAGATCAGTGACGTAGACAGGTTTCATGCACCGTTCTTTTTCTTGCTCTTCTTCTTTTCCGTATCGTCCGGAGTCGCGGGAACCTCGTCAATGCTTCCGCCGGAGACCGCCGCGGTGTCCACGTAGCCGGGTTTAACCTCCACGTAACTGTCGGCTCGCAGAGTTTTCAGATACTCGCGCATGGCGGGCTGTATTTTCGTTTCGTAGATTTTATTTTCGATTTCGTTTTCGACCTTCTCCTCGGGTTGCTGGCCGGCGGGATAATGTTGCTCAACCTGCAGCATCAGAAATCCGGTCTTCGTTTCCATGACTTCGGTAACGTCATTGCGATTCATCTTGAAGACGGTCTCTTCCAGGTTTGGCGCGAGCTGGCCATGCTCAAACGTGCCCAGGTCGCCGCCCTGTTTGGCCGTGCTGCCGTCGGAAAAGCGCTTGGCAAGTTCGCCGAAATCCTCACCGGCTTTCACCCTGTCGCGCAGCCCATCGGCTTTTTTTCGCAGAGTGGCCTGGTCGGCCTCCGGCTTGGCTTCGGTGCTTACGAAAATCTCCCGCAGAACCACCTGTTCAGGGCGCACGAACTCCGGCATGTGATCGTTGTAATATTTCACGATATCCGCATGGTCGAGAATAATCTTCGAGCCGACCTCGCGGCGAATGACCTCCTGCTGCAGCAACTGATTGCGAATATTATTCTTGAAGTCCTCGAAATCCACCCCAGTCGCAGTCACCTGGCGTTCCAGATCTTCCATGGAGGCGATCTTGTTGTCGACACGGATTTCGTCCAGGCGTTTGATAACCTGGGTATCTACGCTTATATTCATGTCTTTGCCCCGCTGCACCAGCAGCGAGGCGTCGATCAAGTCGCGCAGAATATTCTTTTCCTGAGTGGCAACCCGCTCGTTAATTTGGTCGGGCGTACACGTCGCGCAGTCGTGCCGCACGTCTTCCACCATTTGAGCTCTGGCGTGTTCGACATCTCCCCGGGTTATGGCATCATTATTAACCCGTGCGACGACCTCCTCTACGACCTTCGCCTTATCCGGGCCTTTATCCTGCGCCACAGCGCCGAGGGGCAAAAGGAGCAAGGGCGCAAACCACCAACCTGCTTTACCTCTGCGGCGGCCGAGAGTTTCGTTATTCATTCGCTATATGCGCTCCCTGTGTGCATTTTAGCCCCCGGCTTCCAGCGGAAGCAATATCATTCGAATCGACTCGGCCAGATGTTCGACGCCGCCTGGCACCGTCACAGTCAAGACGCCGCTGGGATCAAGGCGCATGCCCCGGCCCTTCCGCACCAGGCTAACCAACTTCTCGGGGCGCACGCCCGTGGTCGGGTGGAATTTTACGGCTACTTCCGCACCGCGCCGCTCGACGGAAGCGACTTGCAAACGCTCGCACAGCGACTTCAGCACCGCATAGGCCAATAAATTCGTCACTCCGGGAGGCGGCGGGCCGAACCGGTCGGCCAGCTCGCGCCGGACGGCCTCGCGCTCTTCCTCGCTGGCGATACCGGCGATGCGTTTGTAGGTTCGCAGGCGGAGGTTTTCGCTGGGAATGTATTCGGGCGGGATGCGAATGTCGAGCCCGAGATTGAGCGCGGTGCGCAAATCCGAGGCAGGCTCCTCGCCTTTTTTATTGGCCACAGCTCGCTCCAGCATCTGGCAGTACAGATCGAAGCCGATAGCGCTGATGTGGCCGTGTTGCTCGCGTCCCAGAAGATTGCCGGCGCCGCGCAATTCGAGATCGAGCGCGGCGATGCGGAAACCTGCGCCTAATTCGCTGAATTCGCGCAGGGCCGCAAGGCGGCGGCGTGCGAGCGGAGTCACCTCGGCGTGGGGCGGCACCAGCAAATACGCGTACGCGCGCTGATTGGAGCGGCCCACCCGTCCGCGAAGCTGGTAAAGCTCGGAGAGGCCAAAACGATCCGCGCGGTTGATGAGAATGGTGTTGGCCCGCGGGATATCCAGGCCGTTTTCGACAATCGTGGTGGAAACGAGCACGTCGGCTTCATCACGCACAAAAGCCATCATCACTTTTTCCAGTTCATGTTCGCTCATCTGCCCGTGGCCGACCACGACGCGCGCCGTGGGAACCAGTTTCTGGATCAGATTCGCCACCGAATAAATAGATTCGACGCGGTTATGCACGAAAAATACCTGGCCACCCCGCTCGATCTCCTCCGCGATGGCGCGCCGCACGAGAGATTCGGTAAAAAACGCGACCACAGTCTGAATGGCCAGGCGGTCCTTTGGCGGAGTCTCCATAACCGACATATCGCGCAAACCCACCAGTGACATGTTGAGGGTGCGCGGAATGGGAGTCGCGGTGAGGGTGAGCACATCAACGTTGCGGCTCATCTCTTTGAGACGCTCTTTGTGCGAGACGCCAAAGCGCTGCTCCTCGTCTACGACCAGCAGGCCAAGGTCGTGAAAGCGCACGTCCTGGGAAAGCAGGCGATGCGTTCCGATCAGGACATCGACCTGCCCCTGTTCGAGATCGGCAAGCGTTTTTTTCTGCTCGCGGGCGGTGCGAAAACGGCTGAGCATATCCACACGCACGGGAAAGGCCGCCATGCGGCGCCGAAAAGTCTCGTAATGCTGGAAAACGAGCACGGTAGTGGGAGCCAGAACCGCCACTTGCTTGGAGTTCGAAATCGCCTTGAAGGCGGCGCGCATGGCGACTTCGGTCTTGCCGTAACCCACATCGCCGCAGAGCAGGCGGTCCATAGGCGCGGGGCGTTCCATGTCGCGCTTAATGTCGGCAATTGCGGTGTCCTGATCGGGAGTCTCGACGAATTCGAACGCGTCCTCGAACTCGCGTTGCCA
>PLJR01000013.1 GCA_003140295.1 Acidobacteriota bacterium | reverse complement strand
GCGGGGGTTTATAGACTCGAATGGCGATGAACCCGGCGCCGGCAAGTTAACGGCAGTCCAGTCCTCGACAAACATCTGCAGGTGACGGCCCGTCATCCATTCGCCGTGCCGCCGAGCGGTTAGGCATGACGGAAATCCCATCTTCCGGAGATGATGGCCCACGGCGCTGGACGAGCATCCGAATTTCCTCGCAATCGCTGCATGCGAATAACTTTTGTGCCTCAGCTCGGCGACTTGCCGATCCGAGACTTTGGTAGGTGCCCACCCTCGAGGAGTTTCGGCGTCTTTGCCTTTGAGATTTTTCCGGCTCGTTTCTCGTTGCAGGCGACTTTTCCCCCATTCCTTCTGGGCCGCGGCGGACTTTTGATGCATTGAGTGGAGTTCCTTGGCGGTTTTCTCGGGCAGGGGTTTTCCGGCTCGCCGTAGCATAGCGTAGAAGGCACTGCGATTACGGGAGCAGAGAGGGAAGCCTTTTGGCAGCTTGAATTTTCTCTTGAAAGCGAACCCAATTAGTTTGGTGCGGGAGCACGCGGAGTAGATGGCCTTCCCGACGAGCTCTTCTATCTCTCTACTCAGTTTCTCGGCATGCTCGGGAAGATGCAGTGAAATAGTCTTAAAGAGCCTGCCGTCGCACATGAGGCACGCGATCCGGTCCGGGCCGCGGATCTCACGTATGAGGGTTGGTGTTCGAAGGCACCGCTCGAGCTCCGCCGCTGTGAGTTTGTCCCTTTTGGAATGCTCACCGTGCTGGCGATAATAATTCTGTCTGCGCTGGCGCTCCCAGTCGCTCGTCTCTACATTGTGAGCCCTTGGCATATAACACCTTCTCGGCAGCTTCCGAGGGTCACTGTAGCAAGATGGTTGACAATCTGTCAACGAACTGATACAAGCATAGCCCATGCCCACAACGAAGACCTACACTGACGGCGAAGCGGCGAGGCAGATCGGCGTATCACGACAAACACTTTTCAACTGGGTTTCGCGAGGGCATGTTGCGGCGCCCAAAGCGATTAGGGTAGGCCAGCGAACCATTCGATTGTGGACGAAGTCGGCGATCGGGGAAGCGCGGAAGTTCAAAGGAACCCTGAAGCACGGGCCCATTCCGGGGAAGAAAGCGAAATCGGAAGGGCGCCGGCGGCGGACGGCGGGGTAATGAGGCGGGAGCGGGGGCGAGCGCTGCGGCCGGATGTGCGCCTCCCCTCCGTCGAGAGCTCCTATCCTCGCTCCCGCGCAGAGAGTGTAGGGCTCAGCGAAGAAATTCGCACCCGGGATCCGAGGCTCGCGAAATGCCCCTAGATTCACGAAAAAACGCCCGGTGCCCATAGGACCTGTAATCCTGCGCTTAGGGAAGGAAGTTGACGGGTCCACCGCGGCGTGCAAGAGTTCGGCACGTAAACCGGGACTCACGGGAGTCTTAAGCTCCCATGAGCCCCTAACCCACATAGCGAGGTTGAGTCGCCATGAAAGCTGACAAAAAAGTTACTCTATGCGTCGCCCCACTTCAAGGAACGTCCGCTGTTTCCCATGCCCCGCTAACTGAATATCAACGGGGCAAAAGAGACTTCGCGGAGCATCTGCAGTCCTACCTGCGAGACGAATTTGAGTCCAGGCAAATCCCTTCTACGCTGCGATCCATCTCACAACTTCTCGAGTTCGGCGGCGACCGCGAAAAGCTTCTCGATGGCTCGACTGCCTACGGTCTCTCGCGGTTCCTGGACGAATGCGCCGAAGATCTCGAGTGTGAGCGCCGCAGACACAACGAGCTACTTTATCAGGCAGTAAACGGAAAACCCTCCGAGCGTGAGCAGCGAAGACTAAAAGCCCTAGAGCGGAAGCGAGCGCGACGAAAGCGGGCCGAAGGAGCCGCCTCCCCGGCGAAGCCCTACGCCAGATCAAGAGCTAACCGCGGAGGGAAATCGACACAACGAAGGAAGTCCGTATCCGCGTTGCCTGGTCAGGACGTGGAGTCCGATCCGGCTGTAAGCGGGAAGAAAAACCATGTGTAAATGTGAAACGCCGAAACAGACCGATTTCCGGGAAGAACGGCCGCGCGTCCTACTCAATCTCCACGACGCCTGCGATTCGATGAGCATGTTGCTTTTTTCGGCGAGCAAGTGGATTCCGGAAAGCGACTGGAACCGCATCGCAGATGCTCTGCGTCCACATCTTCGAGCGGCCGGGCAAATTATCGAAGAAGCCGCGGCGAAACATCGGGCCGGCGTAATCGAAGCTTGCGCTTCGAAACAGCGAGATTCAGAGATCGTGAATCCCGAGGACGGCGTGGAATGGATACTGGATGTTGAGGTTCAATCCATGGTCCACGTGCTGTACCCTGCGAGCGCTCGCGAAAGCAAGAGACGGTTCCCCTCATTCCGCTCGTCTTGGGCCCAGGAGTCTTGGGAATGACGCCCGCAGTCCGCGAAAACAGAATCGAGGTTCACGGTATGCGCTTCGCATCCGTTTTAGTTCTGCTCACTCTGGCCGCTTCGGCATCGGCCCAGCAACCCCCCGTCGCCGTCCAGCCGCCGAACGACGGGAAGGTACGCGTATTCGTGAATGANNTGGGGATATTCGAGCAGAAGCAACTACGGAATCGCCGGCGGAAGCAGCTCGGCCGGCGGCGGAGGATTCACGGCGGGAGGAGCTCGTCCACAGACCGCTGAGATCATCAAGACGTTTAACCAGCGCTGCCCATCTTTGACGATTACGAGCAATAGAGACATGGCGAACTACGCGGTCATCCTAGATCACGAAGGCGGCAAAGCAGCGCTTCGACACAAAGACAAGATTGCCGTTTTCAACCGCATCGGCGATGTAATCTTCAGTAACTCCACGCTCAGCATTGGCGGCTCCGTTAAGGACGCCTGCGCCGCGATCGAGAATGACCTGCCTGCAGGAGCGCGGCCAGCAGCTCCGCCGGCGCCCGCGGCGACACCGGCCGCAGCGACGAGTACNNGCTCCGCAGTCTGTCTCTTCAAACGCGCCATCGACGGCGCCGGCAGCCGACGGCAATTCATCGGCTTCCCTCGGCGTTTCCGGCTATGCCAGCGGCGAGGGTTTCCACATCACGTCAGTGCGCGCCGGCTCGCCCGCGGCCGAGGCGTATTTCAGAGCGGGGGACACCATCGCGAAGATTGACGGCCGCGAGGTCCACACAGGCGCCGACGTGGAAAGCTCGGCTCACGCCAGCGCGAATGGAACGGTGAAGGTGTCCTACCTGGTGCACTCCAACATCGGAACGATGGGCTCGGAAAAACAAGTGAAGCTCCGCTGATTCGGGGGTTTTACCCAGAATCGCGGTCCGCACTATGCTCTTCACTTTCCGTATTCGTTCTGCTCACTCATGCCATTTGACTGTGAATACCACTATGTGGTAGTCTTACGCAGTGATATTCATCGAGTCCAAGGCCTTCACGCGGCGGCTGTTCCAGTTGACGGGTGATCTCGCGGACGAAGTTCTCAGTGGCGTGCAAAACGACCTGCTAGAGAACCCATCGCGGGGAGATGTGGTGCGCGGGCTTGGTGGAATCCGAAAGGAACGAAGCGCGAATCCTGGTCGTGGCAAAGGAAAGCGCGGTGGCTATCGCTACCTGTTCCTCTACCTCACGCACAAACAGCATATTCACTTGCTGCTTTTGCTCGACAAAGACGAACAGGAGGATTTGACCGAAGAACAGCGGCAGCTGCTGAGGCAATTGGTTGTCGATATAAAAAGCAAAAAACCCAAACTAAGGGAGCGAATTAGACATGAAACGAAAAAAGGTGGTGCACATATTTGACGATCTGCGTGAGGGACTGCAGGACGCGGCGGCGTTCGAGCGAGGCGAAGTAGTCGACTTGCGCGTGACCGACATCCCTGAGCCACCGAAGCGGGTGAGACCGAAGGAGGTCCGCGAGATTAGAATCAGCCTCAACGCGAGCCAGTTACTTTTTGCCAGGTATCTGGGAGTGAGTGCGAACACGATCCGCAGTTGGGAGCAGGGTACACGCCGTCCGCAAGGCGCCGATTTGAAGCTGCTGATGATCGCTCGACGAAATCCGCAGGCGCTGCTTCAGCCGACGACGGCCCGTCCAGGATCGAGAACGACGCCTAGCTAAATGAAAAGTCAACGTCCTCCGGGTCCAATTCTCAAGCGCCATTTTTGTTTCAATGCACCGGAAGGACTAGCAGCTCGTAGTCCTCGGGGTTTTTGCTTCCCGGATCCCGACCAGCCCGAAGGCGTAGTTCCGCCGTGAGCCGACCCTTGAAAACATCGAAATTCTGGCGACGGATGACGCTGAGTAAGAGCGGCCGCGTTCCGTGGACGAGGCGAGAGCTCGACGAATGGCTCACGCACCTGAACACGACTTTCCTGGAGTCCAAAGAAGGCGAGTGGAACTCCACTGAAGAGACTTTGTTTTACCTTCATAAAAGATACGGCGGCAAATCGCTTTTATGGATCGGGAGGACGAAGGCCGTCGAGGATTTCATGCGGAGCTTCGCGTCTAAACTGATCAAGGACGGTTTCGTCACGGAAGAGAAGGGAGGCTACTCTCTTTCGGAATATCTCCTCGATGCGCTTACCAGGCTACCCATTACAAGCCAGAGAACTGGTTTCTCCTACCTGGCCGTCACTCGGTATATTCGAAACGCCCAAAAAGCCAATTAGGATCGTGGCACCAGCCTGGCACCTGCCCCGGGTACTTCCCCTAAGTGGCCCGGAATGAATGCCGCTTTCCTCACGCGCTGGACTTATTGTCCGCTGCGAATCCGGCAAGCAATCGCGGAAAGCCGACACCTCACTCTTGAACGGGGACGCCCTGGTGGGGCATAAAGAAGCCCGAGCATGAGACGGCCTCCGCTCAATGAGCAAACCCCAGCGGCGCGCATCGCCGCGGTAGCCGTAAACCTCTCCGCGGACATCCTAGACGCCCGGAGCTACCCAGCCGACTTCGCGGACCTGCGCGAGGCCCTGAAGCCCTGGATCGCGCGCGAAATCCCGATTGCGTGCATCGGCGAAGCCGAAACGTGCGGCCGGCCGGACCGCGTCGCCGATCTCGAGCTTCGTTTGGCGCGGATCGTCCTCAAAAACTAACCGTTTGGTTCCATTCCTTTGTGAAAAACCCTGTGGGAAAGCGGGAAACGGCAGGCGTCTATATTTTGCGGAACGTCAACAATTTTCGCGGGGACAACCGGAGGGCCGGGGAAAGAATGAGGGGGTTCCTCCGTCGCTTCGCTCTGGCGGAATGACGCCGTCGCCCCGGGAACTAGGCCGCGCGGCTCTTTTTCTTCGGGGCCGGTTGAGCGGTGCTGGCATGCTCGGGGTTCGGGCATTCCAGGCGCACGCAGAACTGCGTCAGAAACTCGCGCAGCCGCGTGCGCTCCTCCGTCGTGATCAGCGCGATCCGCCCATCCTTCTCCGAAGGGATCCGATATTCCCCTTCGGGCGTGATGGTGATCTTCAGCACCTCGAGATAATCGAGCGTCTCCGCGTACTGCCTGAAGCTGCTATTCATGTGGTTAACCTTGCCATAAGTCGGTCGATTCAGGAAACGGCAACGATTAGAAACCGGCCAGGCCCACGCGCACGCACCGTGAGGGGCTCACGAGTGCCGAGCGTGCGCGATCGACATCTCGCGATGTAGCCCGGCGGAAATTTGTCCCTGCGATCGCCGGAAGCCGTCGGCATCGGTGACTCCGTGTACGTGGAAATTCACCGTCGTATGGTTGCCGCCTTGAGAAGCCATGTTTGTTGACGGCACGATTTTCCCAGCACTCCGGGGGACGAATACCTCCGGCCTTTTTTCCCCGACGATATAGCTCTTTCCCGGGGACACGTCGCCTCCNNGGCGAGAAACCCGCCGAAGATCGAGCCAAACTTTTTCAGGATGCTGAGGGTCCCGCCGGCCATGCCGGCAGCGCCTTCGCCGGTGAGTGGTAGCTTGCTCAGGTCGAGGCCTCCGCCGGCGAGCGCCGGGACCGGCAGATTGTGAGGATGAAACAGGCTTGCGAATCCGGCGAGGCCTCCGAGGCCTCCTAACGCCCCGCTATTCGAATTGGGGCGCCCAGGGATAGCCTCGCTCATCGGGAATGATGGTTGATTCGTCTTCGGCTGGAAAATGCGCGCAAGCGCCCCGAAGGCGCCGCCGCTGCCCAGCGTAGAAGTGCCCTTGGACGTGCCCTGAAAGAATGAGTTGCCGCCTTGGTTGCCGAAGAGCACCTGCTTGATGGCCATCTGCTCGAGCTGCTTGGCAATGTCCTTCAGCACGCTCGAAAACCTCTTACCTCCCATGGTCATATCGGCCAAGCCGCTGGCAATCGTGTCGCCGACTTTCTTCCACGATCCCGACACGCGATCGGCACTCGACTCCGACAATTTCGCCAGCTTGTCAAACTGCACTTGGGCCTCGGCCAGTTGCGCGGGATCGATCCCCGGCGTGGCCTTCAATTCCTCGAGCTTTATCTGCGAAGTCGATTTGCCAAACTCCTCGATCTGCTTTTTCAGATCGTTTGTGAAGTTCTGCACGTCCATGTTGACGTCCGCGTTCAGACCATGTGGTAGGCCGCCGAAAAGATCAGGCAGCTCCATCGAATCGGCCTTCGCCGCCGTAATGGAATCCATCAGGCTATTGAGAGCGGTGCGCTGGCCCCCGAGGCTCTCCGTGAATGTGGCGCCCGCAGCGGACGCGCCCGCGTAATAGTCTCGGAGGGTGTCCAATTGATGCGCGGTGGCCTTGATCGGGTCGAGGAACGCACCCACGGCGAGCGCGTGCTGCCGCTGCGCGAATGTCGCGCCATCGATGGCGAGTGTGTGGAGCTGAACCGATAGCCGCGAGTGTCCGAAGGCCTCCGCCTCTTTCTCGATAGCGGCGATGGTCGATTTGATTTCGTCTTGGATTCTCTTCCGCGCCCCTTCCGCTTCTGTATCGGGGGTGAACCCCGGCTTTTTCGGCGGGAACATCGAATGCTCGGTGCCAGTCGCAGCGAGATCGAGCTGAAGGAGATAGTCTTTGTTTTTTTGGTAGGCATCAGCGACATAATTCTTGTAGTCGGTCTTCGATCCTCCGGCTCCGCCAGTTATCTCCTCGCCGATCAGGTTCGCGGTGTTGTTCATGCTCTCAAACTGCCGCTTCACCCATCCGCCGAGGCCTGCGCCCTTGGCTGCGTCGACGGACTTTTGCTCGCTTTCTAGGAAATTCTGGTAGGGATTGCTGAACGCACTCATCTCGAAATTCACTGAGGCGTTAATGACCCGGCCGGCCATCAGGGCCGTGTCACCCAGCATGAGAAATTTACTCGTTAGTTCGACGATCTTGTCGATCCATCCATTGAGAGCGGAATTTGGATCGCCCAGCCCATTCACCAGCGAATCTGTTACGAAAGTGAGGGCCGGTAGGAGTCCTTCCATCAGCTTGTTCTCGACGCCGGCGGCGGCGTATTGCAAGATTCCAAGGTTCTGCCTGAATTTCTCCGCAGCCTCGGCAACCTCGCCCGATAGCGTGTAGCCAATCTTTTTTGAGACATCGAGCATTCTCTGAATGCCGTCCCTGCCCTCGTCCAGTATGGGAATGAGCGCCGCACCGCCCTTGCCAAAGAGCTGGATGGCCAGCGCAGTTTTAGAGACACCGTCGGGCATGGCCTCAAATCGCGCAGCCAAGTCGGTAAAAATCGCTTCGGCGGGACGGATGTTGCCGGCGGAATCGCGCACAGAGACGCCCAGGCGCGTGTAAGCATTTGTCG
>PLJR01000094.1 GCA_003140295.1 Acidobacteriota bacterium | reverse complement strand
CCACTGAGCGGCTGGAAGCCACGGTCGATACCATCGGGCAGCTCGAACAATTCCAGGGGCACTTCTACAACTGGTACGACACGAGCAATCTCCATCCTCTGCGGCCCACCTACGTGTCGTCGGTCGACAGCGGAAATATGGCCGGCCATTTTCTGGCTCTGGAAAACAGCTGCCGCGAGATGATCAAAAAATCCTCGATTGACAGGCGGGTGATCGAGGGAACTCGCGACGCCATCGAATTGCTGCGCGAGGCTCTGGTCACCGTGGGGGATACCAAGCGCACGCATACGGTGACGCGGAAACAGCTCGGCAACGCCGTGGACGCGCTGGCTGTGTCGCTCGATACCCTGCCCACCGACGCCGTGGATTGGGCCATGCGGTTTGTGGAACTGCGCGAGCGGTCTCAGACCGTTGCCGATATTGCCCAGACACTCACGCAGGAACTGGGCGGAGGGGCCGACGCCGAACTGCGTTTTTGGGGAGATGCGGCGCGAGCGTGCATCGAGAGCCACCTGCGGGACGCCAGAATCCTGATCCCCTGGCTGCGGCTGGAGCCGAAGGAAATTCAGGCCCTGGGCGGGCGTTCCGCGGAAGAGGCGCCCGAGTGGGCGGCCATCGAGCCATTTTTTCGCACGCTACCCACCCTGGCGGATGCCCCCGAACGATTTGAAGCGGCCCTGCGCGAACTGGCGGCGGTGCGCGAGCGTGTAGCGGCGGGTGGACCGGCGACACCGGCGGCCGCGCGGATCGACGCGCTGGCGTTGGCCATCCAGGAAGCGGCCACCGAGGCTTCCGCGCTGCAGCGGCGCCTTTTGGGGCTGGCGCAAGCGTCTACAAAATTTTTCGAGGCGATGGATTTCCGCTTTCTGTATGACAAGACCCGCAAGCTGTTTTCGATTGGCTACCGGGGCGCTGACGGAAGTCTGGATCCGAATTGCTATGACCTGCTGGCGTCGGAAGCGCGGCTGACGAGTTTTATCGCTATCGCGAAAGGCGACGTGCCGTCCTCGCACTGGTTTCGCCTGGGCCGGGCGCTGACGCCGGTGGGGCGGGGCTCGGCGCTGATCTCCTGGTCGGGATCAATGTTCGAATACCTGATGCCGGCGCTGGTGATGCGCTCGCCGGCGGGCAGCCTGTTAAGCCAGACCTACGAACAAGTGGTGCTGCGGCAGATCGAATACGGCGCGGAGCGCAGCGTGCCGTGGGGGATTTCCGAATCCGCATTCGGCGCACGCGATCTGGATTTCACCTATCAATATTCGAGCTTCGGGGTGCCGGGGCTGGGGTTAAAGCGCGGATTGAGCGAAGACCTGGTGATCGCGCCTTATGCCACAGCGCTGGCCGCGATGATCAATCCGGCGGCAGCGACGCAAAATTTCGCGCGCCTGGCGCAGGCCGGGGCGGGCGGAGCCTACGGGTTTTACGAGGCGCTCGACTATACCAGCGGGCGGGTGCCGGAAGGCGCCGACGTCGCGGTGGTGCGGGCCTACATGGCCCACCACCAGGGGATGTCGCTGGTGGCGCTGGCCAACGTGTTGACCGACGGGGTGATGCGGACGCGCTTCCACGCCACGCCCATCGTGCAGGCTACCGAGCTCCTGTTGCAGGAGCGCACGCCGCGCGACGTGCTGGTGGCGCGGCCGCGCGCCGAGGAAGTATCCGCGGCGGCGCAGGTGCGCGAGCTGATTGCGCCCATGGTGCGCCGGTTCACCACGCCGCACGACGCCACGCCGCGCACGCAACTGCTTTCGAATGGGCGATACGCCGTGATGCTTACGGCCGCAGGCTCGGGCTACAGCCGCTGGCGCGACATCGCGGTCACCCGCTGGCGCGAGGATCTCACGCGGGACTGCTGGGGAACGTATTTTTACCTGCGCGACGAGCAGACCGGGAATGTGTGGTCCGCCGGTTACCAGCCGACGGCGGTGGAGCCCGACAGCTACGAAGCGGTTTTCTTCGAGGACCACGCCGAGATTACGCGCCGCGATCGGTCGATGAGCACGACGCTCGAAGTGGTGGTTTCCTCCGAAGACGACGCGGAGATGCGGCGGGTGTCGGTGACGAATTTGGGGGCGCGCCCACGGGACATTCAGGTGACCTCCTACGCCGAGGTAGTGCTGGCGCCGCAGGCGGCCGATGCGGCGCATCCGGCTTTTTCGAATTTGTTCGTGGAAACGGAATTTGTCCCGGAAGTGAGCGCCGTCCTCGCGACGCGGCGCAAGCGCGAGGACGAGACGCCGGCGTGGGCCGCCCACGTTCTGGTGGTGGACTCCGATACCGATACTGTGGGAGAGCTGCAATTCGAGACCGACCGGGCGCGTTTCCTGGGGAGAACCCAGAGTCCGGCGAACCCGGTGTCGGTGACCGACGGAAGGCCGCTTTCGGGCACGGCGGGCTCGGTGCTCGATCCGGTGATGAGCCTGCGGCGCACCGTGCGTATTCTTCCGGGGAAAACCGCGCATTTGGTGTTTTCGACGATCGTGGCGCCGACGCGCGCGGCGGTGCTCGAGCTGGCAGATAAATATCGCGACGAAATAACCTTCGAACGCACGCGCACGCTGGCCTGGACGCAATCGCAGGTAGAGCTGCACCACCTGGGCATTGGAGCGGATGAAGCGCACCTTTTCCAGATGCTGGCGAACGCCGTGCTGTATTCCGACGCCTCGCTGCGCCCCACCCCCGATGTGCTGAGCCGCAACATCATGGAGCGCGCCACGCTGTGGGCCCAGGGGATTTCGGGGGACCTGCCGATTGTGCTGGCGCGGATCGACGACGCCGACGACATCGAGATCATCCGGCAATTGCTGCGGGCGCATGAATATTGGCGGATGAAAAAACTGTCGGCGGACGTGGTGATTTTGAACGAGAAGGGCACTTCCTACGTGCAGGACTTACAGGGCTCTCTCGAAGCGCTGGTGCGCGGCAGCCAGTTGCGCCTGTCGCCGGATACCGGCGGCGTGAGCGGCAAAATCGTGTTGCTGCGGGGAGACTTGATCAGTCCGCAAACACGCGCACACTTGCAGACCGTCGCGCGGGCCGTGCTGCTGAGCCAGCGGGGCACGCTCTCGGAACAGATCACGCGGTCGCAACTTCGCGAGCCGCTCGAGCCTCCCGCGGCGCGGCCGGCGCGCACCGCAAGATATCCGGATGCGCCGGTACCGCAGCAAGCGTTGCAGTTTTTCAACGGGTTGGGCGGATTCGCGGACGGCGGCAAGGAATACGTGACGGTGCTGAGCGAGGGTTTACGGACGCCGGAGCCGTGGGTCAACGTGGTGGCGAATCCCTTGTTTGGCTTTTTGGTATCGGAGTCGGGCTCCGGGTTCACCTGGTCGGAGAATAGCCATGAGAATCAACTGACCCCCTGGTCGAACGATCACGTCACCGATACTCCGGGGGAAGCCATTTACGTGCGCGACGAAAGCTCCGGGGATGTGTGGACGCCGACGGCCCTGCCTATACGGGATGAAACCGCCACCTACGTGGCCAGGCACGGGCAAGGATACAGCCGCTTTCAGCACGGATCGCACGGCATTCTGCTTGATCTGGTGCAATTCGTGCCGCCTAACGACCCCATCAAGATATCGCGCTTAACGCTGCAGAACGATTCGGGACGCAGCCGGCGGCTCTCGGTGACGGCGTACGTGGAATGGGTTTTGGGGAGCGCCAGGAGCGCTACGGCTCCCTATCTTATTACTGAACTCGACACGCGCACCGGGGCGCTGTTGGCGCGGAGCGCGTGGAACGATGAATTCGGCGGGCGCATCGCATTTGCCGATCTGGGTGGGAAGCAAACCTCATACACCGGCGATCGCACCGAGTTTTTGGGACGCAACGGCTCGGCGCAACGCCCGGCCGCCCTCGAGCGCGGGGGCCCGCTCTCCGGCAAGGTCGGCGCCGCGCTCGATCCGTGCGGCGCACTGCAAACGCAAATCGAACTACGGGACGGCGCGCGGGTGGAAATCTTATTTTTCCTGGGGCAGGCGGAAAACCGTGAACGGGTCCGTGAATTGCTAGGACGATATCGCGCGGCGGATATGAACAAGACGCTGGCCGCGGCCACCGCGGAATGGGAAAACGTCCTCGGCGCCGTGCAGGTACAGACTCCGGAGCAAAGCATGGACCTTTTGCTCAATCGCTGGCTGCTGTACCAGACACTTTCATCGCGGGTATGGGGACGCGCGGGATTTTACCAATTGAGCGGCGCTTACGGCTTTCGCGACCAGCTTCAGGATGTGATGGCGCTGAGCGTGGCGAAACGCGGAGTTCAGAGGGAGCATTTGCTGCGCGCGGCGGCGCACCAGTTTGTCGAAGGCGATGTGCAGCACTGGTGGCATCCGCCCTCGGGCCGCGGGATACGCACACGGATGTCCGACGATTTGTTGTGGCTGCCCTACGTGGTGATTCAATTTCTCGAAGCCACCTGCGACATGACCGTGCTCGATGAGCTGGTGCCCTTCCTTGAGGGCGAGCAGCTCGCGGAAGGCCAAAAGGAGTCTTATTTCCAGCCGCGGGTTTCCGATGTTCGCGCGACGCTGTTCGAGCACTGCGCGCGAGCGCTCGATCGCAGCTTGCAGACCGGGAGCCACGGATTGCCGCTGATGGGGACTGGAGACTGGAACGACGGAATGAATCGGGTGGGGACGGGAGGCAAAGGCGAAAGCGTCTGGCTGGGCTGGTTTTTGCATACGGTGTTGTGGGAGTTTGCCAAGCTGGCCGATGCCCGGGGCGAGCGCCAGCGAGCGGAAACGTGGCGGCTACACGTCACGGCTTTGAAAGCGGCTATGGAACGAGAGGCGTGGGACGGCGATTGGTACTTGCGCGCGTTTTTTGATGACGGCACGCCGCTGGGATCCGCCAAGAACGCGGAGTGCCGCATCGATTCCATCGCGCAGTCCTGGAGCATTATCAGCGGAGCGGCGGAGCCGGGACGGGGAACGCGGTCCATGACAGCCGTGGACGAGCAACTGGTGCGGCGAGCGGATGCACTGGTGCTGCTGCTCACACCGCCGTTCGATCGTACCGACCACGATCCCGGATACATCAGGGGTTACGTTCCCGGCATTCGCGAAAATGGCGGCCAGTATACGCATGCCGCGGTGTGGACGCTTATCGCTTTTGCGGCGCTCAGCAACGGCGACAAGGCGACCGAGATCTTTCGCATGTTGAACCCGATCAATCACACCAGCTCGCGCGCCAATGTGCAGCGCTACAAAGTCGAGCCATACGTCGTGGCCGGCGATGTTTACGCCGAGCCGCCGCATACGGGGCGCGGCGGCTGGACCTGGTATACGGGGGCGGCAGGCTGGCTGTATCGTGCTGGCCTCGAATGGCTGCTGGGATTCCGGCTGCGCGGCATGACGCTGTCGATCGATCCGTGCATCCCCAGAAATTGGCCGGGGTATAGAATCGAATTTCGCTATCACTCGGCGACTTACAAGATTAAGGTTGAAAACCCCTCGAGTGTCACGCGGGGGGTAGCCTTGACCGAGCTGGACGGAAAAATGCTGGCCGGCTCAGCGAATATTCGTCTGGCTGATGATGGCGCCGTGCATAACATCCGCATTCTGCTGGGCTAGCCTGTGGTTTGAGAACCCCTGTTTTTTTCGTAACTTCCAAGGCGCCTACACAAATTTCTAGGGACGGCTACAGCATGTGCTGGATGGCCCATTAGGCCGCACACGCCTAAAGTTCCCGACAGTTAAAACAGGATTTTCTGAATAGGATTACCAATGAAAAATCCCAGTCCTACCTATGAATTGCCGAAACGCGACCGCCAGCTCCCTATCTTTGCGGATGACTCCTTGGACGTACGGTCGGAATGGCTGACCGTGCGTAGTCCCAAGGTCCGCGTACGGATGGGAGGAGAAGGCGTCATCCACGACGTGATCGAGACCCAGGCGGGAATTGTCAGGAGATGACGGCAGCGCCGATGCCACCGGAAATCGATCCGCGAGCGATTCCCAAACGGGATGGACCTTCAGGCCCCCCAGCAGGCCCAGGCCCGAGCCCCAAGCAACCGGGGCAACCGGTGGTGGATCCGGAAGATCCGCAAACCCGAAAAAACAGGCCCCAACCCGATGTCCCGCATGGGCCCCAAGATTTGCCCGCGGAACGGTTATAAAGCCGGCTAAAGCCAGCGATAAGATCGGGGCTACACACGAAAAACGCCAAGAGGGAGGAATCGAGATGGCCGGAAAAAACACTGCCGTGTTCGGTATTTTTAACACTCGCGGAGCTGTGGAAGACAGTTTGGTAACATTGAAAGAGGCCGGCTTCCGCAATGAAGATGTTTCTGTTTTGCTGCCCGAAAACCTGGGCTCCAAGGATTTGGCCACGGAAAAATCAACCAAAGCGCCGGAAGGAGCGGCCGCGGGAGCGGGTTCAGGAGCCGTGATTGGCGGCGCGCTGGGATGGCTGGTGGGTATTGGTACGCTCGCGATTCCGGGGCTGGGACCCTTTATCGCGGCGGGGCCTATCATGGCCGCGTTGGCGGGGATTGGAGTAGGAGGCGCGGTTGGCGGTTTTGCGGGCGCGCTGGTGGGCATGGGCATCCCGGAGTACGAAGCCAAGCGCTACGAAGGCCGGGTGAGGAAAGGCGGCATCCTCGTCTCCATCCACTGCGACAATTCGGAATGGGTGAATAAGGCGAAGGAGACTTTGAAAGCTACCGGAGCCGAGGACGTGTCGTCGAGTTCGGAAGCAGCTGCGGACTATGCAAAATCGGATCGTCCGGTGTCCCGCGGGGCAAATAGCTGATATCGTGTCGGCCGGGCCAGGCGCCCAAATTAAGTGCTAGGGGAGAAAAGCATGGACACAAAAAAAGGCAATAAGTGCGCGCACCCGGTTTGCTCGTGCATGACGACGGAAAAGTACTGCAGTGCCGAGTGCGAGGCCGTGGAAAAGCGATCCGATATCGATTGCCGCTGCGGGCACGCGGAATGCAAAGGGCGCGCACACTAAAGGAGCCTCTTCCAGATCGGCATACTCAAGAGCGAGGTGAACCAGATGCGTTCCATCAGGCCGATCCACAATTTGTTGACTCTGGTGGCGGTTGGTGCGTTAGGCACGGTATTGGCAGGATGTTCGACGGCTCCGCGAAAATCTCCGGACGTAGCGGGCGACATTCGGCACTCCCTCGACCAAGCGGGGCTGAAGGATGTGTCGGTCAGCCAGGACCGCGATAAAGGCGTAGTGACGTTGGGCGGACATGTGCCCGCTGACGGCGATAAGGCGCAGGCGGAGTCTATCGCCAGGTCCGCGTCCGGCGGACAAGTGGTGGCGAACCAGGTTGCCGTGACACCGCCGGGCGGCGGGAGTGAGGCACGAGACGTTAATGCTGACCTCGATAAGGCCATCGAAAAGAACCTCGATGCTGCGCTTATTGAAAGGCGGCTCAACAAGGGCGTCCGATATGACGTCAAAAACGGCGTGGTTACACTCAAAGGCGAGGTAAATTCTCAGTCCGCCCGTGGACAATTGGAAAAGATAGCTGCCGGCGTACCCAACGTTCAGCAGGTTGTGAACGAATTACAGGTGAAAGACCAGAAGGCTACCTCAACGCACTAAGCTGGCCCGCCGAGGGCTCTCTATTCAGCGGCAGCGAGTTAGGGATTATTCATGCTCCGTGGTATTCCACGGAGCGTTCCTTTCTTGATCCGCAATGGTGCCGCAATTTAAGACGCAATTCGTTCGTTCGGTCTCTTAAAGCCGCTACTCCGTCAAGGCGCGGAGGTCCCCGATGAAGCCGCTATGAAACTTGACAAGCGCGGCGGAGTGATAGAAAATCCCTATAGGCGAATAAAAAGCGAATATTATTAGGGCTACGTTTCGTTCGCCTCCTATGCTCGGCTATGCCTGCAAACCTCGCTACCGTACGCTTCGATGCCGAATTGGCGCTGGCCCGCCGCGGCGTCGCCGCGCCGTTCACCTATCGCGATCGCCGGCTGATCGAAACGGTTTCCGCGGGCATTCCGGAAATTGACTCCCTGGCTGGCGGATTGCCGCGTGGAAGCCTGACGGAAATTTGTGGCCCGCCCTGCTCGGGGCGGACCAGCCTGCTGCTTTCAGCCCTGGCTTCGCGAACAGCGCAGGCGGAAGTATGCGCGCTGGTGGATGGGCATGATGGCTTCGATCCGTATTCCGCGGAAGCTGCCGGCGTGGAATTGAACCAGTTGCTGTGGGTACGCTGCCGGGACATCAATCAAGCGCTTCGCGCTACCGACCTGCTTTTGCAGGGCGGCGGCTTCGGGCTGATTGCCCTGGATTTGAGCGATATCCCTCCCGAAACCGTGCGCTATGTGCCGCTCAATGCCTGGTTCCGTTTCCGGCGCGCGGTGGAGGATACGCCCACGATTCTGGTGCTTCTCGAGCAGGAGGCCAACGCCAAAACCTGCGCTTCGCTGGTTTTGCGGCTGGAGGCGGCGCCCGCCCGGTGGGCGACGACGGCGGCGCTGCCAAATCATGCGGAGCATTTTTTCACGCCCTCGTCTGCGCGGCTGCTCGAGGGCTTCGAGATTCATGCCGAAGTGCTTCGTTCCCGGATCGGCCGCTCTTATACCGCGAATGACACAGTTGGTAACGCGGGCGGTGACGCGGGCAGTGATGCGGGCAGCTTTGAAATAAAGACGGCGTGGGGTTATCGCGACAGCCTGCCGGACAAATTAAAACCGAGATGACCGAAAACCTAGCGATGAGGATTTCGCGGCTACAGGCATTCGATTCTGAAAACGTTTCTCATGGCTTTTGCTTCCATTTACGTTCCCAACTTCCTGGTACAGGCGGTGATGCGCGGCGAACGCAGCCTGCGCGATACGGCCATCGCGCTCGTCGATGGCACGCCTCCCGTGTGGAACGTCGTGGCCATGAACGAAGCCGCCCGGCAGGCCGGAATCGAGCTGGGCATGGCGAAATCACAAGCCGCGCAATTTCTGGGCGTGGAAATTCGCCGGCGTTCCCGCGCGCAGGAGGCCGCAGCCCACGGGGCGCTCCTGGACCTGGGGTGGTCAGTTTCCCCGCGCGTGGAAGAGACCGCTGCCGATACCATTGTCCTTGACCTTGCGGGCCTCGCCTCGCTATTGGGCTCTGATGAAAAAATCGCCCGGCAGATCGAACAGATCGCCGCGGACCTCGGCCTGGCGGTGCACGTGGCGGTGGCCGCAAATCTCGACGTAGCGGTGCACGCCGCGCATGGTTTTCCCGGTACCACGCTGATTCCCGCGGGCGAAGAAGCGCGGTGTTTAGCGAGCCTGTCGGTGGGCGTACTTTCACCCTCCGAGGAAATTCTCGATACGCTCGAGCGCTGGGGCGTGCGCACGTGCGGGGCGCTGGCGAATTTGCCGCTCCTGGAACTTTCGGAACAGCTGGGGCAGCCGGGAGTGCGCCTGCATGAATGGGCGCGCGGGGCCAGCGTGCGTTCGTTGGTGCTGGCCGAACCTGCTGTGGATTTCGAAGAGCAAATGGAGCTGGAGGACGCGGTCGCGGAACTCGAGCCGCTCTCGTTCCTGCTGGGCCGCTTGCTCGACCAGTTGTGTGCGCGGCTGGCGGCGCGTTCACTGGCCGCCAGCGCCATTCACCTGCGATTTGACCTGGAAGTTTCCGACGGAAATGAACTTCCTCAACCGGGTGAGCGTTCGCGCGAAGACGTGGCACATGATCAAGTACGGGGCCAGGCACGCGGTCAGGCACGCGGGCAAGCCCACAAAAATGCCCGGCCGAAAATCGCGCACGAAGAGACAGCGGCAAAAACCTTCGAGAAAGTCCTGGCGCTGCCCGTGCCCGTGTGCGACTCCAAAATGCTCCTGAAGCTGCTGCGCCTGCAATTACAAGGGGACCCTCCGCCGTCAGCTATCGTCAAAATCGCGCTGGCGGCCGACCCGGCGCGGCCGCGCGTGGCGCAAGGCGGATTATTTCTTCCGTCTTTTCCCGATGCGGAAAAACTGGAGCTGACCATCGCGCGGCTCGGGCATTTGGTGGGCGATGCGAATATTGGCACTCCGCAACTGGTGGACACGCATCGTCCCGGGGAATTTCGCATGAGCCGGTTCCTCCCGCCCCATAACACATCGTCTGGCAACGCATCGGGCGGCACGTCGGGCAACACACTATCCGGCTCATCCACGCGGCGGCGAAAAAGTGCGGGTGCGTCCACACACGCATCCGGGCATTCCTTGCCCCGGCATTCATGGCTGGCAGGTAAACCTTCCTCGGGTTTTCGAATATTCCGGCCCGCGCCACCAGCCAGCGTGGAAATGCGTGACGGCCGCCCCGCGCGCGTTTCCTTTCGCGGCCGGCGCGGCGACGTCGTGGCCGCTTCCGGGCCGTGGCGCACTTCGGGAGATTGGTGGCGGGAAGATGCGTGGCGGCAGGACGAATGGGACCTCGAGANNCCAGGATGAATGGGATGTGGAAATTCGTTTTGCCGCTGTGCCGGATGTTGCGGGCTCCCGTGGGAGCGGCCACGAGCGGATTCCCGTGCTGGGAGCGCTAAAACATTCAAAGAGCGCACCACGCCGGGGCGTGTATCGCATTTATTACGANNTTCAGCTTTCTCGAAGGCGCTTCCACACCGGAGGAATTGGCCGGCGTGTGCGCGGAGCGCGGGCTCACGGCGATGGCGCTGCTCGATGGCGATGGCGTTTACGGGGCTCCCCGTTTTCACCTGGCCGCGAAGAAGCTGGCCCTGCGCGTTCATATTGGCGCCGAAGTGTCCTCGGCCGCCGGCTGGCGGTACCCCTTGCTGGTGGCCTCGCGTGCGGGATACCAAAATCTTTGCCGGCTGATTACGCGCATGAAATTGCGCGCGCGCAAAGGAGAAGGCCATGTTTCCTCCGAAGAAATAGCCGAGCACGCCGCCGGGTTGATTTGCCTTACGGGAGGCGAGGAAGGCCCGCTGGCCCACGCGCTGGCCCGCGGAGGAATGCGCNNCGGCGAATGTGCGAAGGGCTGCAATGCGTGCAGGATCTCCGCGGACAATTCGGGAATGAAAATGTTTACGTCGAATTGCAGCGGCATTTCTGCCGCGAGGAAGAAGCGCGCAATCAGGCGGCCCTGGAGATCGCGCGGAAATTGTCACTGCCGTTGCTAGCCACTAATGCCGTCTGCCACGCCCTCCCGGAACAGCGCGAAGTTTTGGACGTCTTCACCTGCATTCGCCGGCATGTCACGCTGGCCACCGCCGGCCGCGTACTGGCGCGCAATTCCGAGCGCCACGTGAAATCTCCCGCGGAGATGGCGCAATTATTTTCCGATGTTCCCGAAGCCCTCGCCAACACCCAGGCGCTCTCCTCCCGCTTGCAATTCACGCTGAATGATTTGGGGTACCAGTTTCCGAAATATCCGGTGCCGGACGGCGATTCGCAGATGCATTTCCTGCGCCAGCGCACCTACGAAGGCATGTTAGCGCGCTACGGGTCCGCCGCGGCGTCGAGCGATGGCCGCGTGCCCCGGCAGATCGCGCGCGAACTGGCCTTGATCGAAAAACTCGATCTCGCGGGCTACTTCCTCATCGT
>PLJR01000131.1:3309-4079 GCA_003140295.1 Acidobacteriota bacterium | reverse complement strand
AGAACCGAGTGATCGAGGCTGGCACTGATTCTATTGCTATGGTAGCCCCCTCCGAACGCATACGAAGTCTGGCCCTGCGTTTGGTTTACAATCCCGGAAAACGTCCAGCCGCGCAAGTGTTCCTGGACTACGTGGACGAGCAAGATGCGGTGGTTGGATTCATAGAAGTTTGACCGCAACGTTATGGAGCCCATGCGAAGGCTCGAGCCGGCGGAAGCGCCAATGGTTCTTATCATTTTGTACTGGCCATTGAGGACGGAAGCTTGCAGGGTGACGCGGCCCAGTGCTGCGAAGGCGCTGAGACTGTTCGCCGTGAGTTGGTCGCTGAGAAAATAATCGTTGTGGGTTGCCGAAAAGTTGAGGCTGCGGACCGGCTGGTAGTCCGCTTCACCGGTGAAGTATTTTTGATTTTGGAGCAGACCGGCACTTCCCGCTAGGCGGAGAAGGTGAATCTGATAGGAGAGACCCTGGACCGCAGTGTGTTTACCACCGTCGATCACGGCTAGGGACGAAAGCAGCAGACCGTTATTAAAATGGTGCTGCAGGAAGAAGCCGGCGCCCATATGCTGATTCTCGACCGTGACCATGAATGGAGCGGCATATCCCAGGCCGGTGGAACCCACGAAAACCGCGAAGGCCGTGTGCCGGGCATTGCGTTGCACGAATAGACCGCGAGTGCTGACGCCAAGGCCCGCACCGTCAAACGAATACCCGAAATTTTTGTCACCCGCGGTTATGTCTAGGCCATGAAACTTAAAGCTACTGGATGC
>PLJR01000131.1:0-3289 GCA_003140295.1 Acidobacteriota bacterium | reverse complement strand
CTGCGGCCCCCCGAAAGCTGCAGAACCTGAGCGCTTACGGGGACGCTCAGCAGCAACATGCAGAGGCCAATACGGAGCACTAACTCACCGTAACGCCAGCCGCTGCAAGCACTTTCTTGCGGCAGTTTTTCTGCTTTTCACAGGCATAGATGGTGTGCGCGAGCTGGACGCGGACTAATATACCCTCCGCCGTGTGACCCACGACCATCGAAGAGAGCAGCACGACGGAACAGGAAGGATTTGCACAGTTCAGCTGGTAGGTAAACGTGTGCACCCCCCGAGGCGCGATACGCGCGCTGCCTTCTTCAAGCTTGAGGTCTACAGCAGGGTCGAGGGCACGATTCGTCGCGCGTCCGACAGTATCCAAGCTGAAGCTGCGCGCCTCGACCGTGACGGCGAGCGGTGTCAATCCGTTGTTAGTAATAGAAAACTCACCTCGACACTTTTTGCCGCATTCTACAATTATCGGAGAGACGGTTTGCGCTGAAGCCGCCAGGCTGAAGCACACCATCTGCAGCACTACCAAGCACACAACTCTCTTCATATTCCGTTTTCCCTTCAGGAAGAAAAACGCCAAGCGCACCGCAACAGGCACGCACCTGGTCGCGGTGCTCAGAAATTTACGTGGCCTGAGCGCTGATGGTGATGGTGCCGGCATAGCCGCCGGCCGATACGCCGAAAGCAGTAGGACTGGTAAGCGAAAGCAGCAGGTTATCCGAGTGCGTTCCCTGAGCCGTAACACCGATCCCGCCAAAGATCTGCGGGCAGATAGCGCCCGGATTCCCCGCGGCGACGTTGACATTGGCCTGCGTGCAAGCTGCGGCCGTACCGCTGTTGATCGATGCAAACACATCGCTGGCTGGAATATTCAGGGTGCCGTCCGTCAAAGCGGCGGTAATGCTTGCGAAGTAGGCGACCGTGAATACGTTTCCGCCGCCCACCGCAAGGTTCCAGCTGGTTACCACCGCGATTGGAGCGGAAGCCGTGGCATGCTTGGAATCTGTCGAAGTGAAGACGATGCTGCCCGGTGTGGCCGTAACCGTCATAGAACTATTGACCGCAAAGGTCATGGATACTGCGGCCGCATTACTGGTTGTTTGGGCCTTTGACTGAGGGGCCGACAAGAGGATAAGCGCGAGTGTAGCGATGACAAAAGTTAGTATTTTAAAGGCTTTCAAGTTATACACCCCATCTTTCATTTTTAGACTTATGCGACCCGAAGCAGCCGCAAGTTTTGTGAAGGGTACGAAAGGGGGGGGCGTCTAACTGTATTGACCCAGGTAGATGCTGGAGCGACTGTACGCGTGAGAAAACCTTTAGTCCATGGTACTTTCGTTATGCTGTGCGCGAATGCCCGCGAAATACAACGCTGAGCCGTTCCCGCTCATCGTGCCTGGTATCGCGCGCACGCCTCGATGCAAGCGGCTCAGTGCCTTTCGCCCGCGGCGATGTACTGGTCGAGCGATTGTTTATACGCAGCGTTATCGGGCGCGAGCGCAAGCGCTTTGCGCTCCGCCTCCACAGCCTTGGCATACTGCCCCGCCTGGTAATAACTCAGCGCCAGCGTATCCAGATACACGGGACTGTTTTGCGCCGCGACCGCCTTTAACGCCATATTGACGGCCTCTGGAACGTTTCGCACTCCCGATTGCCGCGACGTTGCCAGCAGCACGGCCAAATTATTAAAAGCATCCGTATAGCCCTGGTCCGCGGCTTTCCGGTACCACCGGATCGCTTCGGCGTCATCGGGAAAAACGCCGTAACCATTCGCGTACAGCGCCCCCAACCCAAATTCGCCTTCGGCCAAGCCCTGATCGGCCGCTTTGCGCATCCACTTCGCCGCCTCCCCAACATTCTTGGGAATGCCGAGGCCCTGCAGATTCATGACGGCGAGATTATGCTCGGAGCGCGCGTCCCCCTGCACGGCTGCCAATCGCAGCCACTTCGCCGCTTCGGCATTGTCCGCACGCACCCCGCGGCCCTGGACATACATTTCGGCAAGGTAGCGTTCACCTTCGGCATCATCCTGATCGGCGGCTTTGCGAAACCATTTCACCGCCTCCGCATCCTCCGCGGCCACGCCATCGCCCGACTCATAAGCCAGGCCCAGTTGCACCTGTGCTCTGACATCTCCTGCACCGGCCCGGTTCTTGAGTTCGGAGAGCGCCTGCTGTTTGGCGTCCTGCGGAATAGCACTCGCAGACGTGCCACGCGCGACGGCCACCACGAGAACTAGCGCGGCTGCCAGCCTAATTAATCGGCCCTGAAACACGAAGCCTCCACTCAACACAGTAGACGCTTCGCACCCAACGCGAATCAAGCACGAAAATCATCCGTCACCTCCCTGCCGGGAAGCATAGATGAGCCGGCTATTGCCAACGTATTGCGGAACGGCCAACTGCACAGCCTGTTTTCGAATAACAAACGGTTCGGCTGTTGCCCATCAGTGTCCCGAGGTCAGTTCCCGGAGCACTATTTTGTCAAACCGGTAGCTAAACTCCTCGGCCAGATACAGCGTTTTTTCATCCGGGCACGCCAGCGCGTGTATGGAATCGAACCATCCCGGCAGTCTTCCCAGTTTGCCGAAGCTGCCCAGCACTTTCCCGTTCAAGTCGAGCTTGTACACGCGGCCCACGCTACCCACAAAAATCACTTGGTTGGCGCCGGGGGTAATGCACAGCGACCATGCCGGGCCATCCAGCCGCCACTCCTTCTTGAAGTTTCCGTCCGTATCGAACACCTGGATACGATTATTCTGCCGATCCGCGACGTAGAGATTCGACCTCGCGTCCATCACGATGCTATGCGGCGTATTGAACTGGCCCGGACGAGTTCCCCGGTCTCCCCAATATTTCACCAGATTCCCTTCCCGGCTGAATTTCACCACGCGGGAATTGCCGTACCCGTCGGTAATTTAGGTGCTCCCGTCCGGCCCCACGACGGTATCGGTGGGCTGGTAGAAATTCGCAGGCGGCGGAATCGCACGCTCGATTCCGTGCGTCATGTACACCCAGGGTTCCTCGCGCCGTCCCAGGGCCTGCTGCACGCGCCGTTTGGCATCGAATTTGACGACCAGGTTATCGGCCGCATTGACGAACCACAGATTATCCTGCGAATCGAACCGAATGCTGTGCGGCACCCGAAAAATCGGCGAGCCCTCGCCAAACGAAGTAACAAACGAACCATCGGCATTGAACTCCAGCAGCGGATGATTGCCCCGGTTCAAAATGAAGATGTGCCCTTTCGAGTTGATGGCCACCCCCACGGCTTCGGCCATGGGCATGTCGCT
>PLJR01000271.1 GCA_003140295.1 Acidobacteriota bacterium | reverse complement strand
AAACGGGTGTAGCGGCTCGCGCGTTCTTGCGGGCGGGGCAGCTATTTGACGCCTCCAAGGCGCCTGGCGACGCGCAGACGGCGCTGGAATTACTCGAGCGCGCGCATCGCATCGCGCCCCACGATCGCAGCCCAGCCTTGCTGTACGCGCAGGCCCAGCTGCGCCGGGGTGATGCGGCGGCCGCGGTACAAACGCTCGAGCCCTTCACCTCGAGCGAACTCGATGCCGCCACGCTGGCCACGCTGGGCGAGGCGCTGATGCAGACGGGGGCGCTGGGCCGCGCGCGCGGAATATTTGAGCGGCTACCGCCTGACCAGGCGGGGACGTCGGTAAAGCTTTTCGACCTGGCGGGTCGCTATTTGAGCGCGGGGAACGACGCCGGGGCGGTGGCGCTGCTGGGGCGGATGCAGAAGGATATGATAGCCGCCCGGCATGAAAGCGAGTTCGCCACGCAACTGGATGCGCTGGTGGAAGCGCATCGCGCGTCGCTGACGCTGGTGGAATTTTGGGCGGCAGCGTATGCGGCGCTGAACCGCGAAGTTAAGTATTTCGACGCGCTGGTACGGCTGTTCGACATGTACCTGGAGGCGGGAAACATTTTAGGCGCCGGCGAGGCACTGGAAAAACTGGTGGACATCGACGCGTACGATTCGCGCCACCAGCAGCGCATGGACCGCCTGAAGGGCCGGGCGGACGCGGCCTTTCTCGCGCGCATGCGAACGCGACTATCGCAACTGGCGACCAATACCTCCGACGGGATTGAGGTACCGGCCGCGAACTCGGCGGCTGAGCGGCCCCCGGCCGGGGAGCAAAACCGCGACCAGCAGACGCTCGAGGATCTGATCGTGCAGGCTGAAATTTTCATGCAGTACTCGCTGCAGGCCAAGGTGGTCGAGCGGCTGGAAAAAATTGCCGAGCTGTTTCCTAAAGAGGAAGAGCACAACGAGCGGCTGCGTAACGTGCACCGTATGGCCAACTGGCGGCCCATGCCCTCGGACGGTCAGAAGGCTGAAGCAAAAGTTGCTGACCACCCACGCGGGGCGGCCAGCCGTACGCCGTTGAATGCCTTGGACGGAGCGGCCAACGTCAATTCAGAAAATCTCCATCCTAAGTCGGCCCGTACGCAAGGGAATGCGGCGGTCGAATCTGTGGATACGATGCGCGACTTGGCGCGCATATCGGAGTTAAGCCAGTCATTATTTCGGATGACCTCGCCGCGCGCCATTCTTTCCGCCTCCGCCAATGAGATGGGCGCTTACCTGCGGGTGGCGCGATGCCTGGCGGTGATTGGGCCTGCCGACGGCGCGCCGGAAATGGTTTCTGAGTTTTGCGCGCCCGGCGTCGATCCCGCGCCGCGAGGGCTGCTGGTGCGGCTGCTGGGGCAACTGGATAACGCGGCGCCTGACCCGATGGGTGGACTGCTGCTCGATGCCACGGCCGCACCGGTGCTGCGTGAAATGGGCCTGGAGACGGTGCTGGCGGTGGCGCTCTCCGACCCGGAAAGCCAGACGCACGCGGGCATGGTGATTGCGGGTCATGCCGAGCCGCATAGCTGGCGGCTGGGAGAGACGTACTTTCTGCAGGCCATCGGCGACCAGATGCTGCTCAGCATCAGCCACACACGACTGCGTGCGAGAGCGCGCACTTTGGGAACGGCGGATGAGAGAACGGGGCTGCTCGCGCGCAGCACCTACCAGGATTGCCTGCTGCGTGAAACGCAGCGTGCGAAGGGACAAGCTACGCCGCTGTCGCTGGTCCTGGTTCAGTTCGACGGGGGGTCGGAGCTATTGCGCAAGCATGGAGAAGCGCAACTGGAAGGACTCCTGGAACAACTGGCACGGGCGCTAAGCGCCAACATCCGCCAGACCGACATTCCCGTGAAGTACACGTCGTGGGGAATTGCCGTTGTTTTGCCGGATACGCCCCTGGCAGGGGCGCAACTGCTGGCGGAAAAGCTGCGCAAAGCGGCAACGCAGGTGCAGCCGCAGTGGGGAGGCGGGCCCCTGACGGTCAGCGCGAGCGTGGTGGAAGCAGTGGGGCGCGTGGATTATGACAGCGAGGATATCGTGACCGAGCTGATCAATCGCGCGGAAGCGGGACTGGCCGAAACGATCCAGCGCGGAGGTGACGCGACGGTGGCGCCGGTGATCGTCGAGCGCTGACTTCTGTCCAGCTCCCTTACCGGAGCGGGTGAGCGCCGAAAAAGAAAATGTGTGAAGGGAGCGGGATGGCTTACGAGAATCTGTTGTACGAGTGTAAAGATCGCATCGGGACGATTACGGTGAACCGTCCCGAACGCCTCAACGCGCTGAACGTGCGCACGATTCAGGAACTTGCGGCAGTGCTGTCGGAGGCGGCAGAGGACCAGGGCGTGCGGGTGCTGATCGTTACGGGAGCGGGAGAGAAGGCGTTTGTGGCGGGCGCGGACATTAATGAACTGGCGCAAATGACGCCGGTGAGCGGAAGAGAAACGGCACTGCGCGGCCAGGCGGTATTTCACAAGCTTGAGACACTGGGGAAGCCCAGCATCGCGGCCATCAATGGATTTGCGCTGGGCGGAGGATGCGAACTGGCGCTGGCGTGTTCGATTCGCCTGGCGAGCCGCACCGCGAAGCTGGGACAACCCGAGGTGAAATTGGGGATCATTCCCGGGTATGGGGGAACGCAGCGCCTGGCCCGGTTGTGCGGTAAAGGCGTGGCGCACGAACTATGCCTGACCGGAGAGATGATTTCAGCGGAAGAGGCGCAGCGGATTGGTTTGGTGAATCACGTGTACGAACCTGCAGAATTGCTTCCGGCGGCCGCGGCCATGGCGAAAAAGATTGCCACGAATGGGCGATTTGCCGTGGGGCTGGCCATGGAAGCGATTGCGCGGGGCGCGGACATGCCCCAGGAGGAAGGCATGGCTTTTGAGGCGGCGCTGTTTGGCACTTGTTGCGCCACGGCGGAGATGCGCGAAGGCACGCTTGCGTTTCTGGAAAAGCGCGCGGCGCGATTTGACGACGAGGATGTCTCCGCAGCAAGTGGGGCGGGAAATACGGACCGGCAGCGATGAGCGAAAATTTCAAGCCCAACCAGATTCGCGGCGCGCACGACGGCGCCGGCATGCGCATCGGGGTGGTGGCGAGCCGATTCAACAGCTTCATTACCGCGCGGCTGCTGAGCGGCGCGCTGGAGGCGCTCGAGCAAGGCGGTGCAGCGAGCGAACAAGTTGACGTAGTGCACGTGCCGGGATCGTTTGAAATTCCGGTGGCCGCAAAGAAGATGGCTGGCGGCGGGAAGTATGACGCGCTGATCGCTATCGGCTGCATCCTGCGCGGCGAAACGAAACATTTCGATTTCCTGGCTACCGAGGTGTCGCGGGGGATCCAACTGGCGCAGATGGATACGGGCGTGCCGATTATTTTTTGCGTGCTAACCTGCGACACACTCGAGCAGGCCATCGATCGAGCGGGGCTCAAAAGCGGCAACAAAGGCTATGAAGCCGGGCTGGCGGCGCTGGAGATGGCGCAGCTTTCGCGGCGGCTCGGCGGTTCGGCGCTGGCCGCGGTTCCGGCCACGGTGGCGGCGCGGAAACGCCGGTAGATGACGGCAAGGCACAAGTCGCGCGAATACGCGCTGCAAATGCTGTTTCAGTGGGAAATCGGCAGGCAGCAGCCCAGCCGCATTGAAGAGGGATTCTGGACCGTGGTGCGCGCGGAGAAAACGATAAGGGTATTTGCGAATGAGTTATTTGAAGGCGCGACCTCGAGAGCCGCGGAACTCGATGCGCTGGTGGGCGCGCACGCCGACAACTGGCGACTCGAGCGAATGTCGGTGATCGACCGCGCCATTCTGCGGCTGGGCGTATTTGAGCTGCGCACGGCAAAAACTCCTCCGAAAGTGATTGTCAATGAGGCGGTGGAGCTGGCCAAGAAGTTTTCCTCGGCGGAGGCGGCGCCATTCGTCAACGGCGTTCTGGACTCCGTGATGCACGCGATGCAGAAAAAAGAAAAAGAATAAAGCGGGTTAGATTTCGAGGAAGCCCTCGAGGACCGTGACGGCGCTGCCGCTCACGAGCGGCACTAATTTGCCGCGTTCGGAGAGCACCTCAACCTGGATGCGGCTGGGGCGGCCCATTTCGATTCCTTGATGGATGTCGAGGCGGGTCGCCGGTGCCAAGCGTTCGTGGCGCACCAGGTAGGCGCCCAGCGAGCCGGCCGCGGAGCCGGTGCCGGCGTCCTCGGCGACCGCCCAAGGGAGCATCCCGCGGGCAAAGACGGTGTTGCGCGCGCCGAGCGCGAAGCAGTAGACCACGGTGGCGGACGCACCCAGGACGCGGGCCAAAGCACGCGGATCGCTTTCAATGCGTGCGAGCAGGGCTTGGCGGCGCAGCGGTACCAGTAGATTGAACACGCCGGTGGAGACGAATTCGACGGGCAGGCCGGATTTGCCGCCGCAGTCGAGGTCTCCCGCGGCCAGACCGAGGGCGCGGGCCAGCGCCGCGCAATCGAGGTTGCGGCTGCTCGCGGTGCGAAATTGCGCGGGCTTCTGCGTCATGGTGATACGCGAAGGCCGGCCGTCGTGGAAGGCAATCTCCACCGGCAAAATGCCGGCGCCGGTTTGCTGCCAGATGTGGACGCTGCCTTTCTGCGCGGGAACGACGCCCAGCTGGGCGAGCAGGAACCACGTGCCGATGACCGGATGACCGGCCAGTGGCAGCTCCGCGGTGGTTGTGAAAATGCGCAGACGCGCGAGCGCGCGCGTGCCGGTGGGCTTTTGCACGAAGACGGTCTCGGGCAGATTCATCTCGCGGGCGATGGCCTGCATCTGCCGGGTCGACAAGCCGTCTCCATCGGTGAAGACCGCCAGGGGATTGCCGGCCAGCGGAGTTTGGGTGAAGACGTCGAGCTGGTAAAAGTGGAGCTTCATCGGGTGCGCGTCCGATCGCTGTAGGAAGTGGGCATGGGAATCAGAGATTTTGGACCAGGGACACAACATGCTGCAAAACTTTTTGCGTGGTTTGCACGTGCGCGGTTTCCGAGTAGATGCGCAGCATGTGCTCGGTGCCCGAAGCGCGGATCATTACCCAGGTCGTATGGTCGGCGCCGTCACTGAGGTACAGCTTAATTCCGTCGAGATTTTCGCGGCGGTCGATGGGCTGGTCCATCAGCCGTGTGAGGCGGGGCGAGCTGAAGTATTCGAGGGCGAGCTCTTTCTGCCCGGGCCGCAACTCGAGATCGACCCGGCCGTAATGGTGCGCGCCAAATTCGGCGTGTAATTGCGCTACCAGCTCGCCAAGCGATTTGCGGTGCCAGGCCATGACTTCCGCGAGGAGGAGAGCTACCACGGTGGCATCGCGTTCGGGCAGGTAAAGTTTGGTGCCAATGCCGCCGGATTCCTCACCGCCCAGCAGGATGTCGCGCTCCAGCATTAACTCACAGATATATTTGAATCCTACCGGTGTTTCGTGGACGCGGCGGCCGAACCGCGCCGCAATTTTGTCGAGGAGCTTGGTGGTGGAAAAAGTTTTGGCGAGGTCACCGGTCAGCTCGCGCGTTCCGGCCAGGTGCCAGAGCAGAATGGAGAAAACCTGGTGGGGCGTGATGAATGTGCCGTCGCGGTCCATGGCGCCGATGCGGTCGCCATCGCCGTCGGCGGCGAAACCCGCGTCGTAATTTCCGGCGCGGACGGCGTCGCGAAGCGCGGCGACGTGGGGCTCGATGGGCTCCGGATTCACTCCGCCAAATAAAGGATCGCGGGTGCCGCGGATTTCGTCGCAGGCGACACCGTGGCGGCGCATCAGCGCGAGGAGCACTCCGCGCGCCGAACCGTGCATGGGATCGACGACGAAGCGCAGTTTTGCGCCGCGCAGCTTTTCCCAATCGACCAGCTTTTCAATCGTGTCGAGGTAGGGCGCGAGCACGTCGAGCGAATGAATCTGTTCGGGGCGCGCGGGAAGGCCGGGCACGCCCGGCGTCCTCCCGTTTTCATGATTTTCGTTTTCATGACGGGCGCCGTTGGAAATGGCGGCGAGCTCTTGTTCGATTTGCGCCACGGTCGAGGGCAAGGCGGAGCTACCGTAGCTGGCCTTGAACTTAATGCCATTCCATCGCGGCGGATTATGGCTGGCGGTGATCATCAGTCCGCCGGCGGCGGCGCGCTGCCGCACCAGGAGAGAAAGCGCCGGAGAAGGACACGGCGCAGCGGCGAGCCATACGGGAATGCCGGTCATGGCGATCGTTTCAGCGGCGGCACGCGCGAAGCCCTCCGCGCCAAAACGATTATCGAACCCCACCAGGAGACCTTGGGCCGGCTGCTCGGCGCGTACGATGTAACGGGCGATGGCGTAGGCTACTGTGCGCACGTTCGCAAAGGTGAAATCGTCCGCGATGATGCCACGCCATCCATCGGTGCCGAATTTTATGGGGGTCACGGAAGTGAAGTATATGCGAAAAGCGCGGTGGTGTTGGCGGTTTTCGCCGTGGCAACTCGTCATCGGGCGGAAGCGAAATTAAAGGAGTTCGCGGCGGCGGTGGGCTTCGAGCCACTTCACGATTTTCCCGACGTCCTGGGCGCGTTCGCGCGAGCAGATCAAAAGCGCGTCGGGAGTATCGACGACCACGAAATTGTTCACGCCCGCGGCGGCGACGAATTTTTTGGGACTCCAAAAAAGATTACCGGAAGAATCCAGGGCGTACAGGGGGCCAGCGGAGACGTTACTGCCGGCGGATTCTAGGAGCAATTCGTAGACGGATTCCCAGGAGCCGATGTCGCTCCAACCGACGTTGGCGGGAAGAACGAAAGCTTTTTTGTCGCGCGAGGCGGGTTCCAGCACAGCGTAATCGACGGAAATGTTTTCGAGTTGTGGGTAGGTGCGGCGCAGAGCGGCATCGTAGCGGCGCGTGCCGATGGTTTCGGCCAGACCGAGCAGCGAGGCGTGAGTTTTGGGAAGGTGGATGGCCAGGCTTTCAAGGTAGGTGGAGACGCGCCAGAAAAACATGCCGGCATTCCAAAAGTATCGCTTGGAAGCGAGATACTTCCGGGCTTTTTCAAGCGAGGGCTTCTCGGTGAAACGCTTAACGGGATATACGGGCTCGCCTGCCACGCGGGATGCGCGGCCCGCGAACTGTATGTAGCCGTATCCGGTCTCGGAGCGGGTGGGGGCCACCCCCAGTACGACTAGAGCTCCGGGCTGTGCCGCGACTTGCAAGGCGGCGCGCACGATTTTACGGTAGCGAGCCGGGTCGGCGATAAAGTGATCGGCCGGTACTACGGCCATCAGAGCATCGTTTTCTATATTGCCGCTTAGCTGATCGGGCTTCATCTGCTCCGGAGTTACGCCGTCGCGATTTAACGTGCGACGTTTGGGCTGATCTCGGCGGCGGTGGCGCGAGATGTGCGCGGCGGCGAGGCCGATGGCGGCCGCCGTGTTGCGGCCGATTGGTTCGGCAAGAATTTGCGAGGCGGGAACGCGGGGCAGCTGGCGGCGCACGGAGGCTGCCTGCTCGGAATTGGTGACCACCCAGATGTGCGAGGGTGGTATGAGGGATGCCAGGCGCGCGAACGTTTGTTCGAGCATGGTCTCGCGCCCGACGATGTTGAGCAATTGTTTCGGAGTGCGCGTGCGGCTTCGCGGCCAGAAACGCGTGCCGCGTCCGCCGGCCAGAATGACGACGTGGGCCTCGGGCTGGCCGCCGCTCACCGATGCACCACGCGAGCGCGTGCGACGTCTTCAACGCGCTGCCCGGCAAGCTCGCGCTCGAATTCGCGCAGGTCCGGGACGTAGGTGCGCAGCAAATTTGTGCGGGAGTCAGGGGCGAACCGGTACGCGCCGAGGGCGGCGGGCATAAACCAGCATTCGCCGGCACGGTAGGGCTGGGAGTCAGAATCCGATGCGATGCGGCCGTGACCGTCGAGGATAACGAGCAGCTCAAATCGCTGCTGTGAGGTAAGTGCTGCGACGGGTTCAGAGAATTGCCAGCGCTCGGTAGCGAAGTAAGGGCACGCGGCGAGATAGGTTCGTTGCAGCGGGCCGCACTGGACCTGGATCGGCTGGACGCGCTGTCCGAGATTCGTAGCGGCATCGCCAAATTTCATGACTTCGAGCGCCTTACGGATGTGCAGAGGGCGTGGCGTGCCGTCCGGGCCGATGCGATTGAAATCGAACACTCTGTAAGTGATGTCGGAGTGCTGCTGAACCTCGCACAACACCATACCGGGGCCGATGGTGTGGGGAACGCCGGCGGGTACGAAAAAGGTGTCCTCTGCACGTACACTGAGCCTACGCAGGCACTTCTCCGCACTGCCCTCTTTGATGGCGCGCTCGAAGCTTTGCGGTGTTACGGCGGGATTGAAGCCCAAGCGGACCCCGGCGCCCTCGCGTGCGCTGAGGGCGTACCACATCTCGGTCTTGCCGACGCCACCGGCGTCCGCTTCGTGCGCCCGCGCGTAATTGTCGGGGGGATGGACCTGCACGGAGAGATCGTCTTCCGGGAAGATGAACTTCACGAGAATGGGGATGCGTGGAAGGCCGAGCATGCTCGAGCCCGTCCACTGCGGTGGCAGCGAGGTCCAAGCTTGTCCCAGAGAGCGGCCGGCGAGCAGGCCCGTATCGAAGACGCATTTATCGCCGGTCAGCCAAACTTCACCGATCGGCTCTTCACCAAGTTCGGCCAAGCCCGAACTCGAAGAGAGTGTCGGCGCCTGAAAAAGCGGTGCGAGATTGCGGGAGCCCCACATGCGCTGCACGAAGATGGGCGCCAAGCGGGCGGGAGCGAGGGTCATTGGGCGGTGGCCGCGGACGCAAAGAAGTGCTCGAGCCTCCGCAGACCCTCTTCGATCCGCTCGATGGAAGTGGCGTATGAGAAACGCAGAAACCCCGGAGCGCCGAAGGCCTCGCCGGGAACNNAGCCAAGGCGGTGGCGTCTCCCGAGCCGTTTACCAGCCGCGCGGATACATCCGGAAAGGCGTAGAACGCCCCGGCCGGCTCCGAGCAAGTGATGCCCGAGATGGAGCGGAGGCCTGCCAGGATGCGGGCACGGCGCCGCGCGTATTCGGCGAGCATTATCGGGACGGAGTCCATCGGGCCGGTCATGGCCGCGAAGCCGGCGTACTGGGCGATCGAATTGGGATTCGAGGTGGATTGGCTTTGAATCTTGATCATGGCCTCGATCANNGCCGCCAGCCACTCCGGCATCACGCCGTAGCCCAGGCGCCAGCCGGTCATGGCAAATGTTTTCGAGAACGAGCCGATGACGATGACGTTGGGCTTCGAGCCGGCGAGGCTGGCGATGGAGTAGGGCCGCACGCCGCCGTAGACGAAGTGGGAGTAGCACTCGTCGGTCATGAGCAAGAGGTTGCGGCGGCGGCAGACTTCGTAAATGCGTGCGAACTCATCGGGCGGAATTACGGCGCCGGTGGGATTATTCGGGGAATTGACGATGAGCATGCGCGAGCGGGGCGTAATGGCGGCCTCGAGCTGCTCGGCGTGCAGGCGAAAGCCGTCTTGGGGGTCGGTGGGCACGAAGATGGCTTCACCGCCGCAAAGACAAACGATGTCCGGAAAGCTGGTCCAATAGGGTGCGGGGATCAAGACCTCGTCGCCCTCTTCGATCAAGGCGGAGACCGCATTGTAAATGGCATGCTTGCCGCCGACGGTTATGACGCACTCGGAGAAATCGTAATGGGTGCCAAACTCCCGGGAATGCCAGGCGCAGACAGCCTCGCGCAAAGCGTCGATACCCCCCGTGGCGGTGTACTTGGTACGATTAGCGGCGAGCGCCTCAATAGCGGCCTTTTTTATATGATTGGGAGTAGGGAAGTCCGGCTCGCCGGGGCCAAAGTCCGCAAGGTCCAGGCCACGGGCTTTCATGCGCTCGGCTTCCATCAGGATGGCGGCGGTCGGTGAAACCGAAATGCGATGGACACGACGGGTGAGTCGCACGACGTTTTAATTCCTTTTCAGCGGTGTAGCCTTATGTAACTTTGG
>PLJR01000328.1 GCA_003140295.1 Acidobacteriota bacterium | reverse complement strand
GCCCAGGCGCGTGTAAGCATTTGTCGTGCCGGCGGCGGCCGTAGCCGCGGCAAATGCCGATTTCGACATGCGCTCGAGGCCCGTCACCATGACCTGCTCTTCGACGCCCATCTGATTCGCAACGTAGGAAAATCCGGAGAGCGCTTCCACGCTGACGCCGGTCGATTGGCTCAGCTCATCGAATTTCGCTGCCGATTCTGCGGTGCGCGCAGCGAGCGCGATCACGCCGATGCCCGCGGCACCGAGCCCCGCGGCCGCGCCAGCGCCCAGAGAAGCGACGGCGCCGAATGCGGTCTTGACCTTGCCGAAAGATCCCATGGCCTCGGCAGCCGCGTGCCCCATGCCGGAAAGCGCGAAGCTGACCTGAGCGACGACCGGATTCAGCACTGCAAATGGGCCGAAAGTGGCCGAGGCGATTTTTCCCAGGCTGCCGAATGATCGCTCGATATCCTTCGCCGCCGTTTTCGCGAAGTAAGACGCTTTGCCCAGGGGGCCGACAAACTGCGCCGTGTTCGCTTTTAATTCGACGAGCAAACTACCTAAGATGTTCGGCATAAAAACAGCCCTCGATTGAGGCTTTTCGTTTGGGGGGAACGGAGGCCGGCCCGCGATCATCGGATCGCGTAGACGAGCTCCTTTCCCGGTGTTTGCCTGACACTTAAGTTATAAAACAGTTCGGAAGTGGGAATCCGTCTTTGCCGCGAAGCCCTTGCCCGAAACGCCAGCGTTAACTTTCTGCATGCTATGATGCGCCGCATGGTTTCCCCTACAAGAAAGCCGAGCGCGAAAAAAGCAGGTGGGATCAAAGAAAAACGGTGTGCGGCGTCGATCACGAAAAGTAGGGCAAGCGTTCATCCGCCAGAAATCTACGTCAATTGCGAGACGGCGGGCACAGGAGGAGCCATGCGCCGCGCCCACCTACGAAACAAGGGCGGATATGTGTATCTGTGCTGGCGTGAGGGCGAGCGGGTGCGGAACTATTATCTGGGGAAAGCGCCTCGCAAGTCCCCTACAGTCTCGAGTGGGCCTGGTCGAGCTGGTGCCGGCGCTGGCGGCCGCGATCGAGGCCTGGCAGCAGCTCGTAAGTAGGGCAAACTTTCTCCGCCCCCGCGCGACGGGCGGCGCAATTCAGGTGCTCTCGAAGTCGGGAGCTAACCAGTTCGATTCAAGCCCCGCATCCTCGAAACGCTGAGGCCTGCTTCCCAGCGCTATAATTCAGGGCATGAGTTTCCGGATCCATCTCCAAATTCCTACCCGGCCCAGCGGCTCCCTGGGCATGACTGCTTCCGAATCGCGTCGCGTGATCCATTCGGCTCTGTGCGGTAAGCCGATCTACGTAAAAGAAGGCAGCTTGCTCCGCCGCGCCTACCTCCGAAACAGCAACGGATGCGTGCATTTGTGCTGGCGAGACAGTGAATCGAACGTGCAGGTTCTCTATCTCGGGAAAGCATTTCAGCAATTCCCTTGGAACCCGCGCGATTTCACCTAGATCGCGCCGAATCAGTTTGCCGGCGCCGTGTCTGCAGTGCTCATCGCATCGGCCTGCGATTTCAAGGCAGTCTTGAGCGATGCGCAGAACAGGTACACGTCCCGAAGATCGGAAGCCTTCCGATCGAACTCCGCCATCGAGTCGGTCACATCGCCCAAAGCTTGTGCGATTTCAACTGAATTGAGCGCGGGCAAAGTGAAGGTGATGGCGCTCGCTAGCCTGCCTCTTCTGTTTCTCAGGCCTTTCTCCTGAATGAGTGCACTGCGCAGGGCTAGGACCAATTTCGAGTTAGGATCCCTGGCTTGATGTGAGGCCTCAATCATGTCCTCGAGCACCTGGTCGGAGAAACGTCCAAGGTCGAAGTCGACGCGGTTCGTAACGCTCATTTTTGTTGGCCTCCTCCGAAGTCTCACTCCAAACCCGAAATTTTTATTTCGCGGGTGTGCGTGTCCGTCCCATTAAGGGTCCGCGAGGGGGCCGACTTTAAGGATTTTGGCCCCCCTACCCCCCCTTACACTTCGGAGAGCGCCGCCGGCGTGGGCCCGCCCACCGTGGCGTACCAGACGCCATTTAAGGCGACCAGCTCGACCCAGTCGCCAACCGCGGCGAAAGTGACCGTATCAGAAGCGCCGTTGATTCCGTTGGGCGGCGTTGTGACGGTGTGCGCGTGGGCCGTGGCGGCGACGATCTTCAGCCTCTTGCCGTCATCGAAGACGGCCGTGGGCGCGGCTAGCAACATTGCGGCCGCGGTGGTTTTGTTGATGAGAACGACGCCTTGCTTCAGCGCGATAGAGCCGTTTGCAGAATCAACCTCGAGCTGATTGTTCGGCTGCATCGCAAGCCAACTTTGGTCATTGAAATAAGTCGTTAACATTTTGCCTCCTGGAGGGATTTTGTCAGTTCGGAGTGTCGCCCTTCGCGCGCATCACGACTCGGGTTTTTTCTCCGGGCCGCGCATCCCGGATGACCTCGATCTCATCGAGCTCAAATGCTTCGCCAACCTCGAGGATGTCTCCCGGTTTCGCAGCCGCTCCATTAACTGTGCACTCGCGGACAATCAGAACTTTCACGTTTTACGCGCCGTACCGCTCGTCGAGCTCCCTGCGCCTGCGCTCGATGTCTTTGAGGCCTCCGTCTGTGCGGCTCACCGAGTCGATCTCGTCCCGCCTCTTATGGAGGCTATCGATCGCGTCGAGCTGCCGGCGCCGCTCTTCGATGCTCATCGATTGGCCGGAGGCCTGCGCCGCAATCATTCCTTGAGTGCCGCCGGCGCCGAGGCGAGCGATCGTTTGATCGAATGTAGCTACGCGATCCGCCATGTGTTGCTTAACAGCGTCGTCCGCCAAAACCATGCGGCCCTGGCCGAATCCTTCACGCACTTGCGTTTGTGCGACATTACGGCCGCGCGCGACACTCTTCACAAACATCCCATAGAACGAATCCACTTTCGATTGCAGCTCCGCTCGCGCTTCGCCGGAAAGCGGTCCGTAGGGGTTTCCTTCGACCTTGTATTTGCCGGCGCTGATGNNGCGCTGATGAGCGAGACGTTGATCCCCTCCTGTGCCAGCGCGGCGCTGATATCCTCGTGCGCGCAAAAAACGCCGATGGAACCCACTGAGCCGCTCGGGATCACCACCAACTCGCCGGCCGACGAGGCCAGCCAATAGGCCGCGCTAGCGGACAAGGAGTTCGCGACGGCGATGGTTTTTTTCTTTCCGCGCGATTGGAAGATCTCGTCGGCCAGCTCGGGAACGCCTTCCACGCCGCCGCCCGGCGAATCGACATCGAAAACGATTTGTTTGACACTCGGATCCGCGATGGCTTGGCGGAATGAGTTAGTCAATTTGTCGATCGAGGTCCCGCCGGATACCTGGCTCATCAGATTCACACGCTGCGATATCACGCCGAAGATCGGGATCACGGCAACGATGCCTTGGCCGGAATTGTACTGGCGGCTGCTGGACGCGGCCGCGGCGTGAAGCGCCAGGCGCGCGCGTATTTGTTCATCGGTGAGCTTTTCGCCAGCAGCCCTGTGCGCGACGATATCGGCGATCACTGCAAACTTTTCCGGGAGGATCGCCCAGGGCTTGTGAAAGACTTCCGCAACAATGTGTTGGTATTTCATCAGGCGTTTTTGAAACTCCTTGTCTCGATTTCACGTTTGCCGAGAATTGTTCTATCCGCGCGCCCCTGCGGCTCGATCCAGCTCTTTGCGTCTGCGCTCGAGATCCGGACTGGGCAATCCCGCCTTCGATCGGGCTTCAGCCTCGGAGATCCCGAGTGACTCCGCTGTCCAGGGAACCAGGAGTTGCGCCCAGGGAAGCTCTAACGGAAAAGGCCGCGGCGGTGTGGCGTCGACCTGAATGCCTTCGTTCTGAAGGCCCATTGTCGCAGCGAGCGCCCTTTCTTCGCGGAGTGCCTGGCCTAGCTCCAAAACGCAGTTGGCGATGGTGCGCGCGATCCTCGTTCGATCTTCCTTCGAATCTTCATAGATTTTTTTGATCACCTCGGCTTTTCGCCGGGCGACGCTTTTTTTGTGAGTCGTGAAGGCGCGATCAAAAATCTCCCGAGTCCGGCGGGCGTCGTCAAATTCGCCTATGAGAGCGCCGTTGTGGTTGAAAGCCTCTTTATCCAGGACCTTCACGCCGGCTTTCATGCGCGCAACGAGGCCTTCCGGGATGCAGCCGGCCGCTATAACCTCGGCCGCAAATCCATCACGCTCTTGGTCGCCGAACCGCTGGCCAAAGGCTCCGGGTCCTCGCGAGAGATAGCTTCTCGTCGAATCCTCTCTGCTCATGACCACCTCGAGGGCGGCTAATTTCGCGATTGCTTCGGTTCGCCCACTCTCCAACTGCTCGAGCTTGCTCGCGAGATCAGCGTATTCTCGATCGTCCTCGAGCCGTCGCAATGGTTTCGATTCCGCTGCCGTATTCGCCTTCACTTGGAGCTCCTTTCGACTGGCATTTTCGCCGCCGCTCGTCCGCGCCGGGCCGTGGCCCGCGCACAATGATGGCGCAGCGGTTCCCGTTTCGCGAGGACGAAGCTTTCCTACTAGGTGTAAAGCGACACTCGGTTACCGTTACGGTGAGTCCGGCATTTGTGACGTTTCTTCAGAAATTCGGGCGCGTAGTACAGTCTGAGCGCGCGGCGGCGCTCGTTCCGGCCCCGACCTGGCGGCGCTTCCCGGAAAGGGGAAAAACATAGGTGATCGCTTTAGAACCCGTAGGACTCAGCGCCACGGAAGCAACTTTTTTCGAACTCGTCGCCCGAGGTCTTCCTAGTAGCCAAATCAGTCAGGAGCTCGGCGTGACCGACTATACGGCCCGGTTCCACATCACAAACATCATTGCAAAGTGCGGGCGTCACCGAAGGCCCGTTCTCCCTGCGAGCGCATTTTCTTCGCGGAGCGCGAGGCCCAGCTCCAAAACCCAGTTGGCGCATCCCGGAAAGTACCGCGAGGCGAACTCCCGGAAACGTGCCGCACGATTGTTTTCTGATGAGCGTCAGATGGTGCGCGCGATCCTAGAGCAGAGGAAGTGGGAAGCGATTCAGGCCGAGCGCGATGCAGGCATTTCTGTCCACGCGACCGCGGAGAAATACTTCGTGGGAGCAGATACGATCCGCAACCGCACTCAGTCCAACAAAAGAGTCAGAGAGGCGAGGCCAGCCCAGACCCGCCAGACCCGCGGCCCCAGGAGGAGTATTGCTCGCCTGATTGAATGGGGAAACAAGTTCGGGAACCGCTTGCAGGATCGCGTCAGAGAGTTCGTCTAGTCGCGCGGAGGCCCCTCACGCTATCGCTGTCTTCAGCGGAGGTAGCAGACGAAACCACGAATAGGTTGCGCCATGCTCGTCGTGCTCGATTTTGTTTTCGATCACGTGGCCGGCCCTCCGGAGCTCGTGGATCCGCGCGCCATACTGTACAGCTCCGAGCGCGAGGATCTCTTTCAGTGGGACCCACTCCCCGGAATAGGAAGCCAGAAGGTAGTACACGCGATCGCGCTGGGTTTTTCGCCGGTCTGCGACCCGCTTTTTGTTTTCGCGATCTGACGCGCCGCGCTGGCGTTCGATGAAAGGCGGGTGCAGCTCAAGCTCGCCTCTTTCGCGCCGCTTTTCGCGGGCGAGCTCTCGCCTGGTCTCCTCCTGGAGCGCATTGTCGTAAAGCTTCTGAAGGATGGCGTCAGAGAGTTCGTGCAGCCGCGCGGAGAACGCAGCTCGATAGGCGTCGGGCGCGCGCCTTCGGACGCAGCCCAGTAGGTAGGCGATTTTGCGGCCGCGCGGATCGGCGCCTTGCGATGAAAATCCTCCGCGATTTCGATTTCCGATCTCGTCGACGGCGCCGCTCCGTGTACGGTCCGTGTACCCCGATCCAGCCGTTCTACCGGTTTTGCCTGTTTCACCGGATTGCATAATCAGTAACTTACATCGAATCACCAGGCGGAGAGGGTCCAAATCCCACCCTCTCCGCCAGCCAGTCCCGCGTTTTCTCTCTCCTCGGCGTTCTGCCCGAAATCTCGATTTTGCGGCCCAAAACGCGCGAATATCACATGGACAAACATCTAACGTCGGTCTCAAACGGACAGCAGGGTTGGCCATCTGCTCGTATTTCTTCGAGGCAGGGTCGGGCAGTGGAGTTTTCGCAAGCTAAACTAAACCATCGGTTCGCACTGACTGACCCGGGCAGCGCCCAGATTCGCTGCAGCATCTGGCCAAACAGACGCTGGTGCAGATGCCCCCCGGCCAGGAGCGGGCCGGTAGCTCCTGAGGGCAGGAGCTGGGTCAGGAATCAAGGCGCTTCGGGCGCCTTCAAAACAGGAGCGGGGTTTCGTTCCTGATAGGGTTCAAGTCGCCCTATTGCAGCCGTGTTCCAGGCGGTGTTTTTCCAGAGCTGACAGCGCCTCGCGGCATTTCGCGTGCAGTTGCTGGGCATACCGCTGGGCGACTTCAAATTCATCCTTTGAGCCCACGAGATTGGCTAGATCGTCGGCAGCACCAAAGTACTCCATCGCGACTGCGGAGTAATTTACAAGAAGCAACTGGGCGGTCGCACATTCCATGGGGACCCCACTCTGAGTCGGTCAAAGCTCTCTTTCGTCAGGCATGAACAGAGCAAACTGGGCGCGGCGTTCACGCAGAACGGGAACCGAAACATTTAGCATTCGTGACGCCACTTAGCGAGTGGGAATAAGTACAATCCATTTAATCAATTAGATCGCTTGCTCACAAACTGCACGATAACCAAAAGTGCCTTATAGTGGACAGTAAACACCACGTTTGACCCCTTTTGGTGCTTTGGCCGACTTGCAACCGGCAGAAGCGCGAGAAATCGAGATGGGACTGCGATTCAGGAAACGGGTTGCGGAAGAAATTGAGAGGGTGATTGCTGCATCTAAATAATTGAAATCGCTGCATGTGTAGGTCCCGGATGGAGCATCGTAACTTTTTGTGAACTTGCGTATCGAACAGAGACTATTTGGTTTTATCCCTCATGTAATATTTGACCGTTGGAACTGGTTAGTGCTGTCCCCCGGCCGGCAAACAGGGCCGAGCCATGGAGAAGCAAAAGAAAAATCTGACGGCAATCGTAGCTCTTGCCGTCATTTACTTTGTTGCGGGCAAGCTGGGGCTGACCATGGCTCTCGTGCATCCCAGCGCAACCGCTGTCTGGCCCTGCACGGGAATTGCGCTCGCAACCTTCCTGATCTTCGGTTATGACCTCTGGCCCAGCGTCCTACTCGCCGCGTTCCTGGTGAACGTGACCACAGCGGGCTCTGTAGCCACGTGCCTCGGCATCGCCACTGGAAATACCCTCGAAGGTCTCGCAGGCGCCTACCTGGTTAAGCAATTTGCTGGTGGCCGGAATGCCATGCAGCGCCCCCAAGACGTATTCAAATTTGCCGGGCTTGCAGGCATGCTTGGCACGGGTATCAGCGCCACTTTCGGCGTCACGAGTCTCGCACTCGGTGGTTACGCGAGTTGGGCCAACTACGGGACCATCTGGTCGACCTGGTGGCTGGGCGATGCTGTCGGAGCTGTCATCGTGGCTCCGTTGTTGCTGGTCTGGATTTCGGAGCCTCATCTTCGATGGCGCTGGACTCAGTGCCTCGAAGCCGTCAGCTTGCTCGTGTGTGTGGTTCTGGTCGGCCTGATTGTTTTCGACGGATTCCTTGTTTCCGGGACCAAGAGTTACCCGTTGGAATATCTCTGTGTTCCGTTCCTCATCTGGGCAGGCTTTCGGTACGGCCAACGGGAGGCCGCGGTGGCTACGCTCGTATTGGCCGTAACCGCAATTTGGGGAACCTTGCNNAGGGAATCACGCAACGAATCCCTTCTCTTTTTGCAGTCGTTTTTAGGCGTTGTAGCGGTGGTGACGATGGCTTTTGCCGCTGCATTTACGGAAAACCGGCGTGCAGAGAAGGAAGCCCGATACCTCGCGGCAAGTGACCCGCTGACAGGATTGGGCAACTACCGCAAGCTTATTGACACGCTCGAAGCGGAAACCAGACGGTCCGACCGCACCGGAAGATCATTCGCCTTGCTTCTCATGGACCTGGACGGGTTGAAGATGATCAACGATGCTCACGGTCACCTAGTGGGCAACCGGGCACTGTGCCGGATGGCCCATGTTCTCCAAAACCATTCCCGCAAGATAGACACGGCTGCGCGTTACGGTGGGGATGAGTTCGCGCTTGTGATTCCGGAAGCGGGTATCGAAGTTGCGCGCCAACTCGCGCACCGCATCTCGAAACGGCTCGCTGGCGACGGCGACGAACCGGCACTCTCTGTGAGTATTGGCGCGGCGGTGTGTCCGCAAGACGGTAAATCGACCGAAATGCTTCTGCGTGCAGCGGATCACGACCTATATGAGAGCAAGCGTTGCTTCGGCCGAACCGCGATTTCGCCACACACAGCCTACTGATCGCTCCGGCGCAAAGCACCAAAGGACGCTCGCCACTACGAATTGGGGGGGCAGATTGCCGCTTTCAAAGTCAATCGGACGCCGCCAAATCATCTGATTTCGGAACGCGGAAATTGGCGGATTGCGTGCGCACATTCAATCAGTTGCAGGGGAGGGCGTGTGGTAGCGGAGGAATCGCGACCTGCTGACTGCGGCTAAGGCTTGTTCGTAAAAATTCTGGGCGCTCCATGCTTCCACTCGGGGAGAGCGTAGGCGTCATGGTTTGGCATGTTGACCTGGGGCAGGCTCTGGGCGTCGAGTACGTCATCTTCCTTGATAACGCCATTTTTGAAGAGCAGAAATGCAGTGACGGCGTATACCTCATCGGGTTT
>PLJR01000210.1 GCA_003140295.1 Acidobacteriota bacterium | reverse complement strand
CGCGGCAGGTAAATAACGTGCCGAGCTTCGGACAGTTCCTCGGCATCAAGCGTCTGCAAAGGCATCTGGTGGGTGCCAAAATCGAAATACAGCGGCGCCCACAGCACGGCGGCCAGAATCGCTTCGTGCATAAGGAGCGAATATAGTAGCCCGCGGCCGGGCGTGGCGCCGCGCCCCAAATTGTCGAAGCCCACGCGCAACGGTATCGGGCCAGGTTCCCTCGCAGAGGAAACTGCGGCGCGTTCTTGGATGTTTAAGGCCAGCAAAGCCATGCGTCAACCAGCCCCTATCGGAGTGCTATTGCCTCCGCTTCGCGCGTTCGCATACCAACGATCTTACGAGCCGTCACTGTAGAAGTGAAGCCTTCAAAAGCTTACCTGACGGATTCGTATTTAGGTCCATGGTGAGGCTGGAATTCCCACTGAACAAGATCTGATCGGTAATTACAGCACCTATGACGAAACTGGCCGAGCCCGAATTGCCGTGCATCAAAAATGCATCGCCATATGCACTTGAGGAACAATTGAACCCTGTATCANNGTATCGGAGCCCCCCGTTACGCATTGGTGGAAATACATTGTGCCCGCAGCCGCGGATGACCCATCTCCACCCCAGCACGGGCCATTACCGCCGGGGCATTTGGTGCTAGTGGCTTGAACTGATCGGTTCTGGAAGAACAGTATCCCTCGTTGCTCCCCACCAGCCTCGCTTCCGCCAAGCTGATCGCCGTATGTGCCCGTGCACGGCGCGACGAGCACATTGCCCGAAATTCCGCCCGGCAGATTGGGAGGCACGACCGCGGTTGAAGTGCATTGTAAGGAGCTGGTAGGAAATGCGGTGGGGCAAGATTTTCCCGAGTTCGCATCGAAATCTACCGTTCCCGTACCATTAAAATAAAAGATCGTACCGAGGCTTCCGTCGCCTGTGGCCGTAGAGGGACGCACACATGAATTTGCTGCCGCCGTGAAGCTTCCATCAAGATAATACAATCCCGGATCGAAAATCGCAGTGACATTGACACCGATGCTTATGCTCGCCGCGTAATACCCAGGATGATATTCGGTGCACTTTCGGGGATCCTGGCAACCATTGACCCCGTTAGCGACCATGGCCGTAGGCGGTAGCGCAGCGCCCGGTTTGGCCGGCGTCGGCAATGTCGCTAAGGGATCAGGCATTTTGGCGGTGGCCATGTCCCAAAAACTAGCCCCCGGCTTAAAGTTACAGCATATCGGCGTGGCGCCGGTCACACCAAGATAGCTGCCTGTGTGGTTTGGACCGCCTTGTGAAAGATCGATGGTTCCCTTCTGAATAGCGTTAGTGCTGGAAGAATTAATCTGAATCCCCTGAACACCGCCGCCGTAGATTGAAATATTGCCCGATCCCGACAGATCGGCGGCGTTCTCATTTCTTGGATCCAACAGAAGGATTGGAACTTCTCCCGGAACCTGGACCACTCCACAGGTGGCCAAAGCGCCCACGTCCATCGTCTTGGAACCCCTTATCAAGCCCATAAAGAAAGACTGGACGCGATCGATTACATTGACTTGGATGAACGGCGCAATGCCCACGGTGGACGTCGAAGGAGGTGTGGCTACTCCGGTAACAGTAGCGGGAAATGTGACCTTCACTTCATTGGAAGGTGACCCGGCGGCCAGGCCGTTCGCGCTATACCCATTGGCGGCTGCGTACCAGCACGGCACCGGCGCATTGGTTGGATTGGTGTTTGGCGTCGTGGCAGAGCAACTGAAGTTTGTGCCTGGCACGAAGTTCGGCTTGGGCGGCCCTACCCCGCCCTGTGCCAGTTCGAGCATATCCATCGCGCCTGCGGTACAGGCGGAGTCCGCGGCCTCCTGCGCGATCTGGCGATGCAGCCAAAGATTGGAAAGGTCGACGGCAAAGGCGGCGCCCGCCAGCAGGAAAAAACTCAGGACCAAAACCACAAACACCATGGTTTGGCCGCCCTCAGTGGCGCGTACGGATGGCTCGCAACTCTTCACTCTTTCGCTCTCCCTCACGTTTCCTCGCGACGAGTCCACATCAGTTTGCGATGCGCCCTTGGGCCGTTGCGTAAATCGTGGGCGGATTCCATCCCAGCGAAAAGAACGGCTTATACACGTAGTGCACGGTGATTTGCACTCGACTAGGGCAGGCCGCCGAACCATCGGGATACATGTTAGCGGTATCGACAACGATTCCTGAGGTGTCGTGAAAAGACAGCGCGGCGAAGTTTTTCACCTGCGTGACCACGTTACCGCCCGACGCGTCGGTGCAGGCCGGAGCGCAGACCCCGCTACAACTGCCGGGAGCGGTGCCGCACCCATGCACGACGGCATAACGAACGCCTTCTTTAGCCGCATCGGCAAGTACGGTGTACGAGTACATAAACATCATCAACTCGAAAGCCCAAAAGATCACGATCATCACGAAAAGGATCGTCAAGGCGAACTCCACGGTGGCGAGTCCGGTTTGCGATCCCCGCGGTCTTTTGTGCTTTCCCATACGCCATTTACCCACGTTCGCTGTCCCTCAATCCATGGCCCGCATCGATACTTGGCGGTGAAATGTGCAGGTTCCCCCGTTACAAATGGCCACCGGCAGGAGCGCGATACCGAAGGGCCGCCCCGGGATAATGGGCTTGAAAGTGTACGTTACATCCACGCGCTGCAAAACGAACGCGGGCGACTCCGGATCGGAAGCCGGTGTGTAGGCCGGACTAGAGTTGAATGCGGCGCAAGGGGCCTGCTGGGTAGTGAGTCCCCCATTCACCAATGTACCGGCGGTCTTGGAGCAAACTTGCGTGGGTGTACTCGCCCCTGTATTCAGAGCGCCGGTCATGTCCCCTGTAGTTAGCGTATTTACGGATGCCGTGGTTGGGAGGGCTAAGCCGGCAGGCGTCGAGAATCCCAGAATCGAGTATTCCACGCCGCTGCGGGGCGCTGACGATAGATTCAGCGCTACAAGAAAGAAATAGCCGAAGTTGATGACGTTAAAAATGAGCGCTAGCAATAGCGGCAGCACCAATGCCGTTTCCAGCAGGGCTTGGCCCGAAGTGCAACGCGCGAGGCGTTTGCGCGCAGGCTGCGCCATTTCAGGCTACCTGAGATCCGATTTTCAAGGATTCAGCTTCGCGGCGCGCACGAGCGCTTTCCGCAACCCGCGGCCGCTCCTCCGCGTCTGCGCTCCCCTCGTCTCTTATGTTGAGTTGGTTGAGCAGGCGGTGAAGGTAGCAGCGGCTGATGTGCAATTCCTGAGCCGCGCGCAGTTTATTTCCCGAGTGCATGCGCAGCGCCGCGCGCACCAGTTCGCGCTTGAACGAGCGCACACCTTGGTGGAAAGTGCCCGCCGGCACATCGCTCGCGACCGCCAGGCCTTGCAGTTCTTGCGGCAAATCCTCCACGCCCAGGTGCAGATTGCCGTCGGCCAATACCAAACTCCGTTCGATGACGTTTTGCAATTCACGAATGTTTCCCGGCCAATTGTGGACGGCCAGGGCGCTTAGGAACCCCGCGGTCAGGCCGCGCGCACGCTTGCCATGAGTCTTGGCAAACATTCGCAGGAAAAACTCCGCCAACAGCGGAATATCGCCGGCCCGCTCACGCAGCGGCGGCATGTGAATCCTGACCACTGAAATTCGGAAATACAGATCCTC
>PLJR01000400.1:2338-5165 GCA_003140295.1 Acidobacteriota bacterium | reverse complement strand
CGTCCCTGATAACACGTGCCGTCAGGAATAAGAAAACTGTAGGCGGGGTTTTCGCGGGCGAGCCGTTCCGCCGGCTCCGCGGATTCCACCAGGAACGCGGATTGCAGCCGCGGCAGAAACTGCTTGGCCGCCGGGCCCAGCGGATCGCGAAATTCGACGAGCCGATCGAGCCGCGAGATCACCGCGGCCTCCTCGGCTAACGGCGTCGCCGGCTCATGGTTGGAAAGATTCAGGCTGCGCAGCGAATCCACGAAAAATGTGGCGCGGCCGCCGACTTCTTCGCGCAATAGCGCGATTCCCGCGCGCGCATGATCGAACGTCTCGACGACCACGTATTCCAGCTCGTCGCGCAGGAATTGCTCGACCGCTCCCTCATACGCCGGTGCCACCTCGGCGTAATCGGCGAGCACGCCGACGGCGCGGAACCCACCCGAGGCGCTGCCGCCGTGCGAAGCGAATAGTTTCTGTACGGCCTCAGCCGTATACGAGCGGTCATTTAGAATTTGCGCCAGAGTTTCGCTGCGCGCGCGCGCCCCGGCCAGGCGATCTCGGAGCGCCTCGCAGCTCGTCGCCGTTTCCTGTTGCTCCGCGCGCAAACTGCCGACACGCGCCTGCTCCTCTACCAGCGATTCGTGCAAGATGCGCACCTGCTCGTTGGCAGAATCCCAGCGAATTGCCGCGGCGCGCAAGCGCTCCGTATGGTCGCCCGATTCCTCGAGCAAGTGCCGCTCGGATAGCTCCAGCCGTTCGAGCGCGCCCGAATGATGCGCCAGCGATTGGGCGGCCTGCGCCTGCACGGCTTGGAGATCCCCCAGCGTCTGCGCAAGCTCCACAGCTTGGCGGCGCAATTCGCCGATGCGTTCCTCGGCGGCTCCACTCGCGCCGGCCAGTTCGGCCGCGCCCTCCGCTAATGCCGCAATCGCAGCGGACACCGAGTCGGTGTCCGCACGCAATGCCGCGACATCGCCCTCTTGTGCGGCCACGCGCGCCTCGATCTGCGCCAGCTGCACCGTCGCTTGCTCCATCTGCCCTACAAGCTGCTGCCCCCGTGCTTGCAGCTCCTCGCTGCGCTGCCGGTTGAATACGATGCGATTTTCAGCGCGATCGAGTTCCAGCGCCGTTTGACCGATCAAATTTTGATTCTGCTTCAATTCGCCATCGAGCTCATAGATGCGCGCGTCAAGCCGCTGCTGCTCGGCCTCCAATTGCAGTACCGCCTGTCCCTGTTGCGCCTCGCCCGCTCCGATTTCACCCAGCAGCCGCGCCAGCCGGTCGGCTTCCACATCCAGTCCACGAGCTTTGCTGGCCAGCAACTGTCGCAGCAATCCACGCATTTCATCGCGCAGTTCGGAGTAGCGCCGCGCTTTAGACGCCTGCCGCTTCAGCGAAGCCAGCTGCTTTTCCACCTCCACGTAAATGTCATTTACGCGCGACAAATTCAGCTTGGAAGACTCCAGCTTCGCTTCCGCCAGCCGCTTCTTGGTTTTGTACTTGGTGATCCCTGCAGCTTCTTCGATAATCGCGCGCCGGTCGGAGGGTTTCGAGCTCAGTACTTGTCCAATGCGTCCCTGTTCGATGATGGCGTAAGAATCGGGGCCCAGCCCAATGCCCATGAACAGTTCCTGGATGTCGCGCAGACGGGCGGTGCGGCCGTTGATGAGATATTCGCTTTGCCCGGAACGATAAAGCCTCCGGCCGATGACGACCTCGCCCACACGCGACTGCGCAGGAGCCTTGTGCTTGCCGCGCTTTTTGCGGGTTTTCCCCTGGTCAATCGAAGTCGTTTCCATTTCCCGCGCCCCGCCACTCTCTTCTTCAGCGCTGGTCTCGGCGATGTCCTGCTCCGCTGCTTCTTCAGAAGTAGCCGCCCCGTCACTGTTGAGAAGCGGTGATTCCGGTGCATCAGAGACCTCGGGTTCGCCAAGAACCTGGCGCGCTGCGGCGGCAAGTTCCGTATCGACAAGTGTCAGCGTAACTTCAGCCAGGCCCATGGGAGGCTTCTTCGCCGTGCCGTTGAAGATACAATCGGCCATCCGCTCGGCGCGCAGGGATTTATGGCTTTGCTCGCCCAGAACCCACGAAATAGCGTCCACAATGTTGGATTTGCCGCATCCGTTGGGTCCGATAATGCAGCTCAATCCGGTGCCACTGAAAGTGAGGTGCGTTTTTTCGCAGAATGATTTGAACCCGACCAATTCAACTTTGCGAAGCTTGAGCAAGGTGACCCCTTTGTGACCCTGTCAGTTTTGGCACAGACCCATAAACACAATGGGAACCGGCCGATACGTATTCAAATTCCTCGAGAGGAGGGGTTGTACGACAAAAACTGTGGCGGGTCGCTAGCAGGTGGCCCAGCCGCCTGGCGCTTGATTAGGCGGTTACGACTCAGGAAAGTAGCATACCCAATAAAACATGTAAAGAATATTGGTACGATAAAGTTCGCCCCCAGTGAGTAACGCCCCCAGTGAGTAACTCAATGAGTAACGAGGTGTCGCCCGTGGGCAAAAACGCCAAAAAGATTGGGCTCATCTCCGACACGCACGGCCTGCTTCGTCCGGAAGCGCTCGCAACTCTCCGAGGTTCACACCACNNTCATTCATGCCGGCGACGTCGGCAAACCCGAGATTCTCGACGCGCTGAACGGCCTCGCGCCGGTCACAGCGGTCAGCGGCAACATCGAGCAGGGAGAAAAAGCGCCCGCCTGGGCGCTGGCCCTTCCGGAAACCGCCATCGTCGAAGCAGGCGAAGTATCCATCTACATTTTGCACGACCTCCACCGACTCGATCTCGACCCACGCGCCGCGGGATTCCACATCGTCGTCAGCGG
>PLJR01000400.1:1599-2243 GCA_003140295.1 Acidobacteriota bacterium | reverse complement strand
CGTTTGCCTGCTTTGGCCGCCTCGGCTAGAATGCCGAGTTCTCGTGTGTGTATGAGCGCCATCACTTTTCAAAATACGCTCGGTGGTCTGAAGGAGCCCTTCGTGCCCCTTCATGCCGGTGAAGTCCGCATGTATACCTGCGGGCCCACCGTGTACAATTTCGCGCACATCGGGAACTTTCGCACCTTTGTGTTTCAGGATATTCTCCGGCGCTTCCTGCGCTCGCGCGGCCTAGCTGTCATTCAGGTGATGAATTTCACCGATGTGGACGACCGTATTATCGCCAACGCTGCCGCCGAAGGCCTGGACATCCGCTCTTATACCGAAAAATACATCGAAGCTTTCCTCGCCGACCGCCGCGTTCTGAGCCTGGAGATGCCCGAATTCGTTTTGCGGGCCACCGACCACATCCCCGACATGGTGCGGCTCATAGAACGCCTCACCGCCAAGGGATTCACCTATGTGAGCGACGGCTCTACCTATTTCCGGATCTCCAAATTTCCAGACTACGGAAAGCTGACCAGGATCAATGCCGCCGGAGTTCAAGCGGGCGCGCGCGTGGACGTGGATCAATACGACAAAGCCGATGCGCGCGATTTCGCCCTCTGGAAGGCGCCCAAGCCCGGTGAATTTTTCTGGGAAAC
>PLJR01000400.1:0-1556 GCA_003140295.1 Acidobacteriota bacterium | reverse complement strand
GCGCGACGGGAAAGCCTTTCGTGCGTTACTGGCTGCACGCTGAACACCTGCTGGTCAATTTCGAAAAAATGTCCAAATCGCTCGGAAACTTCTACACCCTGCGCGATTTGCTTGCCCAAGGGCACAAACCTTCGACCTTGCGCTTCCTGCTCGCCGCTGTACCCTACCGCCGCCAGCTCAACTTCACGCCAGAAAGCTTGCAGCAGGCCGCCAGTTCGGTCGAACGGTTGCGTAATTTCGCTGCACGTGTGCGCTCCGGTAAATTTCCGCGGGGGAGCTCCACCATGGCGGATCGTGCCGCCAGAGCTCGCCAGGAGTTTGAGCAGGGACTCGAAGATGATCTGAATACGGCGCAGGCGCTCGCCGCGATTTTCGATCTGGTGCGCGATGTCAATACCGCGATCGATCGCGGCGAGTTCCACCACGAGGATGCTGCGCCAGTTCTTCGCGCCCTTGAGATATTCAACGGAATTTTCGCGGTGCTCGAAGATGACGATGCGGAAAAATTGCAGACTCTGGGCTTGGCGCGCGAAGCCGCCGCGTCCGACCAGGAAATCGCAGAGCTTGTCGCGGCCCGTCAGGCTGCCCGCAAGACCCGCGACTTCGCTCAAGCCGACCGCATCCGCGGCCAACTAGCCGAGCGCGGTATCATCCTCGAGGACTCCCGCGACGGCGAAATTCGTTGGAAGCGCAAGTAACGCGCCCCGGCATCGCCCCGCGGCCGCTCGCAATATTGGCGGGCCCGCCAGGTGGCGAGCTTGATCGTATAAGGCCGGGTGGCATTATGGTTGCATTCCACGTTTTTAAGCTTTTGAGTATTTCGGGTCCTTTGTACGATGGAAGCACGGCGTTAACGCGCGTCACAGTTAGGCCGTTCCGCTTTTCCAGGAGTCAGCAATGCCGGGAAGCAATCTCCCGCGCCTGATCACGCCGCTGCCTGGCCCTGCGGCCGCACGCCTGCTCGATCTCGACCGGCAATACATCTCGCCCTCATATTCCCGCTGCTACCCGCTCGTCGTGCGCCGCGGACGTGGCGCACTGATCGAAGACGTGGACGGAAACGTATTCCTCGATTTTTCCGCCGGCATTGCCGTGGTCGCGACGGGGCACTGCCACCCCGAAGTGGTTGCCGCCATTCAGCAGCAAGCGGCCGAGTTGATTCACATGTCCGGCACCGATTTCTACTACGCCAACATGGTGGAGCTAGCCGAAAAACTCGCCGCCATCGCGCCGGGCACCCAGCCCAAGCGCGTGTATTTCGGCAATTCCGGAACCGAAGCCATCGAGGCCGCCATTAAATTGGCGCGCTATCACACGCACCGCGAAAAAATTATCGCCTTCTACGGCGCTTTTCACGGCCGCACGCTGGGTGCATTGTCGCTGACGGCCTCGAAAGCCGTACAGCGCACAGGCTTCGGCACCCTCCTTGCCGGTGTGTTTCACGTGCCCTACGCGAATCCCTATCGCTGCCCTTACGGGAAGCATCCGGATTCCTGCTGCACTGAGTGTGCTCCATTTCTCGAGCGTGAACTCTTTCACAAGATTGTGAATCCCGC
>PLJR01000054.1 GCA_003140295.1 Acidobacteriota bacterium | reverse complement strand
TCTACCAGCTGAGCTACCCAGGCAAATCCGCGTGCGTGACGCGAAACCTCGTTTCCAGTTTGTTTCAAAGTTCGTTTTCAGAATTAGTTGCCAGCTCGCTTTCACACTTCGCTGCGCAGGACTAAAAAGCTGTTCGTTGCGCGAGCCCGCGAGGGGCGATGGACCACCAGAATCAGCCGAATATCGCGAACCACGTTTTGCGCGGATGGTGGACGGGGGAGGATTCGAACCTCCGTAGCCCGCAAGGAGCGGCAGATTTACAGTCTGCTGGTTTTAGCCACTCACCCACCCGTCCGCACGGGAAATTGCCAAAAGAAACGAGCGTCTCGCGCTTCATCAAGAGACACCCGCTCATCTGGGTCTATAGTGCAGGGAATCGCCTGTTCCTTTTTTTGGAGATTCTTTATGGAAATTCGCCGCCCCAAAGAGTTCCAAAATCAGCTGGCGGAGGGATTTGAACCNNTCTGATTACAAATCAGATGCTCTACCAACTGAGCTACGCCAGCGCCGCACACAAACCGGAGAATAATAGCAAGGCGGCATCAAAATTGCAAGGGCCCCATGAAAGACACCAGCGCGCTACCCGTAACGTTTAACATTTTTGATTCTACACCCTTTCAGTACTTCCCGTGCAACCGGGATTATGAGTTTTCCACAATTCCGACCGCACCTGTGAGTATCTGTTAATCATCCGAGTACGGGGATATCCCACTTAGATGATTACTTGGGCGACAAGATGCTGGCAAAACGGCTGTCACGGACCAGCTTCGCTAGCCAGTCGGGATCTAAAATGAGAGAATCACGCCGATGAAACACAATGCCATAAATGCCATGATCGTCGCTCTAACAGGGATTTTGCTGGTGGCAGTGGCCGCGCGTTACGCGCCGCAGTTGCGCCACCAAGCCCGCGCCGACTCACTCCCCGAGCTTATCGACCTCGCGCCCGCGGATTCGACGCTGGTCGCTTATGCCGACCTGGCGGCGCTCCGTGCCTCGCCGCTAGTGCAGGTGCTGGCAGCGCTGGCTCAACCGTCGAACGTGGATCACGACTATGCAGAATTTGTTCGCGCGACGGGCTTCGATTATCAGAAAGACCTAGACCGCTTCGTGATCGCTACGCGCACCGGCACCGCGGCCCAAACGCTGGTGTTCGCCGAAGGCCGTTTCGACCGTGCGCGAATCGAAGGGTACGCGCTGCGCTCGGGCACACTCGTGAATCAAAATGGGCGTACCGTTTACGTGATGCCCTCGGGAACGGCCGGGAAAAAAGTTTCGCTGACGTTCCTCGCGGCGAATCGGATTGTTCTATCAGACGGCGGCGATTTGCCATCATCGCTCGCCGCGGGCACGGCTCCTTCGCTCGACCCTAATCTTCGAGAACGGATTTCGCGCGTAGCTGGTTCTCCCCTTTTCGCGGTCGCCAAGGCCGGGGCCATTGCTCAGGACGACGCGGGCGGCGCGCCATCTGTCATGGCTGGCACCCCCTTCGCTTCTCTACGCTGGGTGAGCCTGGCGGCGCGCCCTGAAGGCGCGCAGGCGCTCCTATCAATTGAGGGCGAATGCGATAACCCGGGAGACGCGCAGAAGGTTGCCGGCTCACTCGAAGTGGTGCGCGGTATGTTGCACGGCGGGTTGGCGGATCCTAAGTCCCGCGGACAGATGTCGGCTGAAACCGCGGCTGCCGCCGACCGCATGCTGCAGGGCGTGCAGGTCTCGACCGACGCGGAACGCGTGCGCCTGCTGCTGACCTTAACTCCCGAGCTGCTGGCCCGGCCCGCCGCCCCTGCTCCGGCAAATGGCTCCGCCCACTAGTAAAGAACGCCTCGCCAGAATTTGCGCACTCATCGAGAGCCCATCATAATTGTCCGCGTGCGCGGATAATACGCAGGCTGCGCAGCGCGCAATACTGGAGAAAGCTTCAGTATTTAAGAGTTAAGAATTAGTCCGCGGCAGCTGACGAGGTGTATCGCAGGTAGCGCATCGGGTTGACAGGGGCTTCGTTGATGCGGACTTCGTAGTGTACGTGGGGACCGGTCGTGCGCCCGCTGACGCCGACATAGCCGATGACGTCGCCTCTTTTAACGCGCACGCCGGGAGGCACGGTGAAACTCGAGAGGTGGCCGTACCAAGTAGTGACGCCAAATCCGTGGTCGACTTCCACCAAGCGGCCGTACCCGGCATGCTCGGCTGCTTCGACGACCATACCGTCGGCGGTCGCGCGCACGGCCTCGCCATAACCGGAGGAGATGTCTACGCCGGTATGGAACGCGCCTTCACCGCTAAAGGGGTCCAGCCGCTCGCCAAAACGTCCGGTAATCGGCCCGATCACCGGCCACAGTGAAGGTGTGAACGTCATTTCTCCCAGGCCGGAAGTAGCGATCAGGTGCAAGCCAGTGGTTGCAAGCGCGGCTGCGGTGGCATTCTTTTCCAGGAAATTGAACTGCGCCACGGTCTCTTCAAACGAAGCGTTCGGCTCACCCGGAGTGTTACCGACTCCGAAGGGACTGTTGCGCAAGCGTACGAAGCCATAGGTCACGGCGACTTCGGTGGCGAGGGACTGTAGCGAAGAAAGGCGCTGATCGGTGTCGGTTACAGTCCTCTGCAGGGCTTGGAACTGCCTTTGAAGATTATCCTGCTTGCGGCGAAGGTTGTTGTAGTTGCCTACTTTCCAGAGCATCCGGGTGTAGGACGCGACGGCGGCTGCCACGGTTATTCCGCCCACAATAGACAGAATCGCAAGGACATGGAGAGCGTAGAATGGAACCGTGATTTTGCGGATCGCGCCACCGCGGTTCGAGGCCATAAATAAAGTGTAGGTCTCGGGCTTCATTGTGGAGGCATAACTCCAAGAAATACTTCGGTGGTCTTATTGAGCCGCTGCCGCATTCTTTTGCGGACGGCTGGAGCGTTGAGAATGTTTGAACCGCGAGCCCTGGTCCGAAACGGCTCTTAGTTTAGAGAAACCGGGTCCGGTCCGTCAACTTCAATCTTGTACCGTTTTGGCAGTAGGGGTCAAGCTGGGCCGAGGGCCCATTGAGGGTCAGCTGCCCCGGGGTACTATCCGGGCTGCGTTGGCACTGCCCCATTGCGGCCAGCGCCCGCCGCGTTCACCTCTCGTGAGGGGCATCGTTTCTGTTTGATTCGTACTATTTGATTGATGCTCGCAGGTGCGCCCGTTGAGATGACTACCAGCCTTCGCAAAATTCGCCAGCGGCATCACTCTGGCCGTGTCGGGGGCCGCAGCGTGGGCGGACTCGTTCCCGGCGAAGATGCGCTGATTTCCCGCATCCGGCGAGGCATACCATCCGCTGCCGGCGGTATTTTGCGGCTTGCTATTGGAGACGATGCCGCCGTACTGCGTCCCCGCCGTGGTCGCGAGTGGGTGGTCACCTGCGATCAATTCATTGAAGACGTGCATTTCGTAAAGGCGCTCCATCGACCGGAAGTGGTGGGATACAAGGCCCTGGCTCGGGCCACGAGCGATCTGGCGGCGATGGGCGCCGTTCCCCGCGTTTTTCTACTCAGCTTGGCCTTGCCTGCTTCGTGCGCCGGAGTTTGGTTAACCGCGATGACGCACGGAATGGCGCGGGCCGCGCGGGAATTCGGACTAATACTCGCCGGAGGCGACACGGCGCGCAGCCCGGCGCGAAACGCCGCCGTGACACTGAGCCTCACGGTGCTTGGCGAGATTGAGGCGGGCCGCGGCGTCCGACGCAATTCCGCGCTTCCGAGCGATGCTATTTTTGTGACGGGCGTGCTCGGCGCTGCAGAATTGGGGCTCGAAATCGTCTTACGCGGTTGGGCCGGATCGTATCGCCGGCTCGTGGCCCCTCATTTCTACCCGAAGCCGTGCCTCGAGGTGGGCCGCTGGCTTCTCCGGCGGCGGATAGCCTCCGCCATGATGGACCTTTCCGACGGCCTTTCCACGGACTTGGCGCGGCTATGCCGAGTCAGCGGCGTGGGCGCTCGCCTTTACGAAAGCGCCATTCCATGTGTGGCCGTGCCCGCAGCGTTGCGTAGAAAGTTGCAGGCAAAACGCGGCGGAAGGAGCCGTGCAAAAGTTTTCGACGAACGCGAGCTCGCCCTGCACGGCGGTGAGGATTACGGCCTGCTATTCACAGTGCACAAGCGAATGGCGTCGCGGGTGCCCGCTGCATTTCGCGGGACCCGGATAACCCGGATCGGCGAGATGGTGAGTGGCGCCGGAGTGATTCTAATTGGAGCAAACGGATCAGCCCGGCCCCTCACCCCCGGGGGGTGGGACCATTTCCACGACTAGCCATGCTTCCGTGGGCAACTGAAGACAGCGGTGATATTTACAAGCGCGCCTACGATTTTTTCCCACGTTCAAAAAGCAGCGCAAACTGTTCGGGCGTCGCCGCCGGCTCGCCAATCAGCCGCAGGTTGGCACGCACGTGCGCGACGCTGCTCATTCCGGCCAGCGCGGTGACCACGGCGGGCGAGGAGCGCACAAATTGCAGCGCCCTCTCGGCATGGTTCTCAAGTCCCAGGGCGTCAGTCACGAATTGCGGCAGCCACGCGGCCATTTTGCCCTGCATCAGGCTGGCGCTGGCGACCAGCGAAATGCCCAGCGCTTCAGCGGCTTCCACCATGGAAACCTCCGGGCCCTGGGGACCGTTCACCTGCTGATTGGGCCGCGTGAGCGCTTCGGTCATTCCTAAATTGATCGGCAATTGCACGAAACGGAACCGATGCGTGCCGCCCGCGACGTCGCGCGCCAGCTGCTCGATCTCCGCAAGCGAAAGATAGTCCGGGGCGGTGGCCGGCTGGCGGAAGCCACTCCACGTCGCCAGGCCGTAGAAGCGAATCTTTCCGGCCGCGACGGCCGATTCGAGAAAATCAAAGGCTTGGCGCAGCCTGCGCATGAATTCTTCGCGGGGCACGGCGCCGAGCTGCGTCTCGGGATTATGCAAGTAGTAGATGTCCACGCAATCGAGATTCAGATTGGCGCGGCTACGGTCGAGTTGGTTGGCCAAAAAGCTTGGGGACATCGCATGGCAGCCGGCCGCCACATCCTCGGCGCGCAAGATCCCCGGGCGGAGGTACTCTTGCTGGAAATACGAGGCGGCATCGGCCGGCATTTCGCCGTCGGGAGTCAGGAACCCACCCTTGGTGCATATCACGATTTCTTCGCGGCCAAAACCGCGCGTCGCCAGCTCGCCGAGGGCGGCTCCGATCGAGCGCTCGGAGCGCTGGAAACGGTAATTAATAGCGGAATCGACGACGTTGATGCCGCCTTCCACCGCAGCCGCGACCGCCGTGGTGTAGGAACCGTCGGTCGCGGTGTCCGGGGCGCCCAGATAGGTGCCGATGCCGATGGAGGACATCAC
>PLJR01000140.1 GCA_003140295.1 Acidobacteriota bacterium | reverse complement strand
ACACACTCTTGCCTGCGCTCTTTGGCGAAGCCACGCCCTGGCGCAAATCGCGAGATCGCAAGGCACGCCGGAAATTCACGCTATTCCACTCTGCAGCAAACTCGGCGATTGCGGCGTTCGCTCCCCGCAAAGCCCGCAGGCAAGAGTGTCCACCAAAATCGCCTGGCGTTCTACTGCACTGATTTGTAAACGATCGGCTGCGGGCCTTTCACGATCTTAAAATCACCGGGAATGGTGAACAGCGAGGGATCGGGCTGGCCGCGCACGATATTGGTGAGCGAGAAGATCTGCTCGCCCATACGCGGATCGCTGCGCTTACTGTAGATCACCGTCTGCAGGTCGGGCGAAATCCAAACCTCGGTGACGATGCTGATCGGCTTGTCGTTGCCGATCTGGCCCGCGGGAATCGTGCGCGTGCTGCGCGTGCCATTGGCCTGCACGCCTTCTATATTTTTCGACCCGAGGTCCTCCGTCGCGATCTGCGCCGGATCGTTCACGACGAGCTCGCCCATCTTCCCGGCCATTACCTGCGGCGGCAGCGGTGGTGGAACGGGTCCGTCGGGCGTCGCGCCTGCCGCGTCCTTCATTTTCCAGAACATCACGTTGCCCGACTGCGTCGTCACGTTCGGCCCCGCAACTGGGGGCGCACCGGCGATCACGGGTCCGCTGTCAGGCGCGCCGGCCGATAAAGCCACGGCTCCGACGGTGTCCGAAAACTGCAGCCCGCTGCCGGGAGGGGGCAACGGCGGGAGTTGCACCGCGGTCTTATCCGACAAATTTAGCGTGTAGGAGGCTTGCGCCACCGGATCCTGAATGAAGACCAGATGCGGCGCGTTGGCGGCGGAAAGATTGCCGATGGCCGGCAAGGAGGTATCCTGGCGCGTGCGGCCCTGCGAATCGCGCGCGGTGCTTCCCGTGCTGCTCTGCACGATGCGGTTGCCGTCGGCGAGCGTTTGCACGGATTCATTGGTGATCGTCGCGCTGTATGGCGCGCCCTGAACCGGCGTCCCCTTCGCGCGAATGGCCCCCGCGCCAAACAACGCGACTTGCCCAACAGAGCCGCCGCTTTGCAAGATCACGGTTTTGCCGCCGTCCTGCGCGAAGGCGCACGACGAGGCGGCGAGAATCAGGATGCAATATTTCACGCTGGAATTTTTCATGATGCTAGTTCCCCCTACAATTTTGCGAAGCATCTCACAAGTCAGTCTCCGGACCCAGTTTCACGAATTTACGGCCGCAGGCGCAGGCGTTGCGCCGATCCATCCGCCGCGATGGTCACGTCGGCGATGAACGTCAAGCCTTCGGGAACGGCGCCCGGAGGAAACATGGCCGCAGCGGGAATCGCGATTTGAATAGCAGGCTCGGCCGGAGTCCAGCTCGCCACGTTTGCGAAATTACCCGCGGATGGCGCGGGCGCAATCGCTGCAGGCGTACCGGTCACCGTAGCTGGACGAGTGTTCGCAGCGGCCAGGAGTACCGCGCCCGCTCGCCCGCGGCGGGCGGCCGTTGGGTCCGGCACGACACTGTGTGCATGCAAGCTGGGCGTGCCCAAACCCCGCCCAGCTAAGTTTGTCGTAGTAGGGTTCGCCGCGCCCAAGTTTGCCGCAGCAAAGTTCGGCGCGCCAAAATTCGGTGCGGCGGGGCCGTGCGCATCCATTCCGTGCATATCACTGCCATGCGCAGACACGGTGGCGGTCGGCCCATTTTTACGCGCACGAACCTCCGCCGCGGCGCCCGCGGGGGCAGCGGCCCCAGCTGCGTTCGCGGCTGATGCCTGTGCCCGACCCGGAACGGCATCGCGCCGCGCGCGTGGCAATGCCACGAGCAGCAGCACAGCCACCGCAGCCGCCGCACCGGCGGCTGCCCATCCCAGCACCCGGCGTGGAAATCCGCGCCAGGCGGCTCCTCCGCGCGCGACACTCCTCGATATCGCGCGTTCGGCGAGCCCGCCGCGCCCGCCCTCCGCGCGCACCGCGGCATGCGCGAGCGGAGCCGACACCTGCAACGCCGGTGCCGCAATCGCCGCCTCACAGCAGGCCTCGCAGTACGCTTCAAACGCCTTGCTCGCCTGCCGGTACGCCTCGGCGCGGCTCGCGCACTCCGTGCAAGTGCGAACGTGCCGCTCGACAGCCGCGGCTTCGGCGTCCGGAAGCTCGCGATCGAGCCAAGCCATCAATTTCACGGGAACTTTCCCCGAATTTTTGTCCGAACATTTCCCCGACCATTGCCGCAAAGGGTCACACATTGCATTTCTCCGCTAATTTTTTAATGGCGCGCTCGATGGTATCGCCCACCGTTGAAGTTGCCATTCCCAGCGTAGCCGCTATTTCGCGATAGCGCAGGCCGCCGGCGCGCAGCAACAGGCATTCGCGTTCCGACGCCGTGAGCCGCTCGACCGCTTCGCGCAGCCGGCGAAACTTTTCTTTTTCGAGCACCGTGCGCTCCGGCGAAGATTGCTCGGCGATCGCGCCGCTCGCGGCCTCGATCGGCGCTGCAAAGCGGCGGTCGTAACTGGTCTGGCGATTTCTCGCCCGGTTGTGCGCCACGCGAAACAGCCAGCCGCGAATATTTTCCTGCGAATCGCTCTTCGCCCATGCGGGCGGGGCCTGTCGGCCCGTCGCCTCCAGGCGCCGCTGCAGGCTGAGGAACGCGTCCTGCACCACGTCCTGGGCGTCGTCGCTCGAAAGCCCGAGACAAACGAGGTAGCGCAGCAGCGGCTTGCGCAGTTCCTGATCANNTCCTGATACAGCGTCGTAGCCTCGCAGGCGCTCTTCGCGAAGCGCAACAGCGGCAGAGCCAGCGGCGTGGATTCGCCCGTCATCGCTGTGGCAGCATCGGCATTCGGCACATCGTTTCAGGCCCCGTCGCTATATCGAACATCGCCGCCTCTATTCATATAACAAGTAAAGTCGGCGAATTTCCGGTTTATTTGGAAGAATCACCTCTTCGAATTGAAAATAGGCGCGGTGCGTGCAACTCGCGGCGGGGTCTTCGGTAGCGTAGGCACTCCTGCCTGCGCGCTTTTCGCCGGGGGATGCGAACGCCGCAGGAATTCATGGCCGCAGTGTGGAGTGAAGCCGAGAAGTGCAAAACTACTGTTTCGATTTCTCCGTGAGGTGAGCTGGACGCGCAAAAACGATGAAGTACCCCGGGGTTGCCTCCCGCGTAACACCGCTACAGGTATTTGGTGTCGGTAGGCCTTTTGACATAATCGTCGCAACGCTGAAGGCGCGCAACCGGTTACGCAGCGGGCGCTTCCCTGCCGCCGAAATGCGCGCCGATTTTTTGCGACAGCGCAAAAACGCGCGAGACCGGGAAAAGCCCGGCCAGCTTAAATTTTCCGATCGAGGCGAGCCCCGCCGAGGCGACGCATCCGCATTCCGAGCACACCGGGTCGCCGCCGAACTGGCAAGGCTCGATGCGTGTCGAAAGGTCGGCGGAGATATTCGTAGTGGTCTGCGCGAAGATGCATTCTTGCGGCGATGCGGGAGGATGCAGGTAGCCGTCGAGGATGATGTCGGACATTTGCAATTTCGGGAAATCGCCGCGCATTCGCGCGATTTCGCCCACCACGCGCGTGCGGTCGGCGGGCGCCAGGCGCTCGGCGGATTCCTGCCCCTGCTGCGGGGTAAACAGGCTGAACCAGATTTTGCGGCATTCCTCGCGCTCGGACCAGAACCGTGCGAACTCACGCAGGTATCCGGCGCGCTGGGTCTGTTGCCGCGTTACGGTGCAGTGCACGATGACGCGCTGCTCCGCGATGTGTTTGAGGATGCGGTCGTAGGTCGCGGGAGTGCGCCGCGCATCGTGCTCGGGCTGCAGGCCGTCGATCGAAACCACCAGGTGGACGTGCGGCATATCCTTCCACTCGCGCGGGATGGGCCGCACGGCGCTGGTCACCAGTTGTATCTCGACGCCCATCTCTCCCAGCTTCGGCAGGAGCACCATCAGCTCCTTCCAGCGCACCAGCGGCTCGCCCCCCACAATCGAAATGTGCATCGGGCGGAAGCGGCGCACCAGCGCGAGCACGCCCGCGACCAGGCGGTCGCCCTGCAGATCGTTCAATTGGCGCAGCGGCCCCGCCGCGCCCAGATGTTCGGGTTCGTACGCGTAGCATCCCGGGCAGCGCAACGGGCACTCCCGAGTGATCTCTAGCGAGAGCAGCGGCCGCTGCCCGCGAAGAATCCGGCCCCACGCCGGAAGGATTTGCCGATGTTTCATGGAAGGGTCCGTTTACTCTCCGCCTTAAAGGCGGGTTTCGCTTAGCCGCGAGGCGGCTTATCGGCCTGCCGGAAAGGCGGCTTTCGATAATCGCTGTGCCGCTGACGCCCGAATGCCGCGTGTGTTGCTAACCGGCGCAACGGGTAGTCGCGCTTCCCGACCGGGCTGCCTGCAGAGACTCTGCAGAACAGTTTACACAAAGAGCCTATAAGACTGATGGTGAAGTCTCCCTGAAGGTTGCGGGAGGGTCGAACTTCTTAAAAGGTGCCGGCGCCGGCGCCCGCAAAAATTACGCGCCCCACGTGCGGCGCGATTATGGTAAGATCGAGGAGCATTGTTGCGCTTGTAAATCCTACGGATGCGGACTCTACTTGGAGCCGCGCAGTAGATGGTGGTTTGCAGGGGCTGCGAGTCCACGCTTGCGGCCCGTTTTTGTGTACGGTTTGGGGGTCGGGGCTCGCCTCGTTAGGGTCAGTCGTTTAGGGTCAAGAGGTCCGTCAGGACAGCGCGGACCGATCTTCCGCATGTTTACGTCTGACTTTCGAGACGCGCCTCACTTACCGAAACGCATCGACGCAGCAACGCATCAGCATCGCAGGTTACGGCCAGCGCCGGCCGCAGGGTTGAAGGGGAGAAGCAAAATGAAGAATCTGTTCGTGGGCAACATGAGTTTTCAGACCGCGGAAGCCGATCTGCGCGCTCTATTCGCGCCGTTCGGCGAAATTACCCGCGTCCACGTGGCCAAGGACCGGGAAACCGGCCGGGCCCGGGGATTCGGCTTCGTCGAGATGGCCAATGACGAGGAAGCCGCCAAGGCCATTGCGGCGCTCGACGGCAAAGAATTTGGCGGGCGCAATCTGAAGGTGAACGAAGCCCGGCCGAAATCCGCTTCCGGTGGCAGCGGTCCTCGCGGCGGTGGCGGCGGACGCGGCGGTGGCGGTGGTGGTGGCGGCCGCGGCGGCTCGGTTCGCATGGCGCAGGGCACGAAGTCGCTGGAGCAGCTGATTGCCGAGTGCGAGCGCGGCGTGCTCTGCACCCACTTCTTCTATACGAACGTGCTCGACCCGCGCTCGATGATGCTCACGGGCATGACGCGCGACGGGACGTTCCTNNCGAAGCCCGTGAAGAATTTCCGTTTCAACCAGAGCATCGTGCAGATGCTCAACAGTATCGAGGAAATAGGCAAGGCAGATCGCGCTGAAAGCGGCTCGCCTGCTCCGCCGATGCGCGTGAAGGATTTCAACTTTGCGAGTCTGTCAGACGCGGTGTAACTTCGCTGTAGAATGAGCCTGCCGGCCCAGGAGTTAGCGCCCGGTTCGTCTTTCGGGGCATACAGCATCACCAAACTCCTGGGCCGCGGCGGAATGGGCGC
>PLJR01000353.1 GCA_003140295.1 Acidobacteriota bacterium | reverse complement strand
CGCATCGTGGGCGTGAACAATCGCGATTTGTACACGCTCGAGGTGCGCGTCGAGACTTCGCTCGAGCTGATTGCGGCGATTCCCGAGGAGTGCATCGCGGTAAGCGAATCGGGACTGCGCTCGGCGGATGACCTTGAGCGGTTGCACCGCGCGGGATTTGATGCTTTTCTGATTGGCGAGCATTTGATGCGGGAGGCGGATCCGGCAGCGGCCCTGCGCCGGCTTTTGTTTCACCGCCCCTAACCGGGGCGAGACGGCACGGCCGTTGTTCGCAAAGGCGGCGGTAAGAATTGGCGAAGGGGTGGCGGAATCGTACGCGTAAAAATTTGCGGCATCACGAATTGGGCCGACGCCAAGCTGGCGGCGGACCTCGGGGCGCACGCGCTCGGCTTCAACTTTTATCCGGGCAGCCCCCGCGTGGTGACACCTGCCGGCGCGTGGGATATCATCCGGCGTTTACCGCCGATGATCTCGGCGGTCGGCGTGTTCGTGGACTGGCCCGCGGAAGTGGTGGCGGCCATGGCGCGCGCACTTCGCTTGGGCGCGGTGCAGCTTCACGGAAGCGAGCCGGTGGACGAGGTGCGCGAACTGAGCGCCAAGTTTCAAGTGATCAAGGCTTTTGCCGTGCGGCCGGGCTTCCGGGTGGCCACGCTGAAAAAATATAGTCGGGCGTCAGCGTTTTTGCTCGACGGGTTTAAAGCGGGCATGCACGGGGGCACGGGGCTCGCAATCAACTGGGGCGTTGCGCGGCAAGCGAACCACTACGGGCGCGTGATTCTCGCCGGCGGCCTTACGCCTGAAAATGCCGAGCGCGCGATTGCCGAAGCGCAGCCCTTTGCCGTGGATATAGCCAGCGGCGTGGAAGCGCGGCCGGGAAAGAAGGATGCCCGCGCACTGCGCGCATTGATGCGCGCGGTGGAGTCTGCGAACGGATTGCAGGGCGAGGCGCGCAACGGCGCGGACGCTGTTGGGCGTGCGGCCGCGGACAATGTTGGGCCCGCTGGCGCGGCCAGCGCCGTGCACGACGCCGAGCCCGATTTGTTGCCGCGAAATGTGCCGCCGCGCGAGACGGAGGAAGCTTAGCGATGTCGACTCCCAAGGCCACGCCGGAAGCCGCTCCCACGTGGCCTGATGTGCGCGGGCGCTTCGGCGCGTACGGCGGCCGGTACGTGCCGGAGACGCTGGTGACTCCGCTCGAGGAGCTCGAGCACGCCTACGCGGAGGCGCAGGCGGACGCGGGATTTCACCGCGAGCTTGACTTCCTGCTGCGTACGTTTGCAGGGCGGCCCACCCCACTGCAATTTGCGGAGCGTCTGACGGCGCATCTCGGCGGTCCGCAGATTTATCTAAAGCGCGAGGACCTGCTGCATACCGGCTCGCACAAAATTAATAATTGCCTGGGGCAGGGTTTGCTCGCGGCGCGCATGGGCAAGCGCCGCGTCATCGCGGAAACCGGCGCAGGGCAGCACGGAGTGGCCACAGCCACGGTTGCGGCGCGATTTGGATTGGAGTGCGTCGTGTACATGGGCACTGCGGACATGGAACGGCAGCGCCTGAATGTTTACCGCATGCGCCTGCTCGGCGCCGAAGTGGTGGGCGTCGAATCCGGAAGCCGCACGCTGAAGGACGCCATCAATGAGGCCATGCGCGACTGGGTGACCAACGTGCGCACGACTCACTATCTGTTGGGCTCAGTGCTCGGCGCGCATCCCTATCCGCAAATGGTGCGCGACTTTCACAAGGTAATTGGCGCCGAGGCGCGCGCGCAAATTCTGGCCGATTCCGGGCGCTTGCCGGACTTGCTGGTCGCTTGCGTCGGTGGCGGCTCAAACGCTATCGGATTGTTTCACGCGTTCCTGGAAGATGCGGGCGTGAAAATGCTTGGCGTTGAGGCGGGTGGCAGCGGGCACAAGCTCGGCGAACATGCGGCGCGGCTGGCCGCCTCCACCGGATTTGCCGGAGCGCGTCCCGGCGTGCTGCAAGGCACCTACACTTACGTGCTGCAAACCGATGACGGGCAGATTTCGACAACGCATTCCATTTCCGCGGGCCTCGATTATCCGGCGGTGGGTCCCGAGCATGCTCTCCTCGCGGAACAAAAACGTGCGGAATACACGGCGGTGAGCGACGACGCCGCGCTCGATGCGGCGCACACGCTTGCGCGCCTCGAGGGAATCATTCCCGCGCTCGAAAGCGCGCATGGGCTAGCCGAGGTTATCGCGCGCGCGCCCAAAATGCGCCGCGACGAAATCGTGATCCTTAATCTGTCGGGCCGCGGCGACAAGGACATGGACATTCTGGCGCGACTGCTGTGATGCCTATGAATTCGAATGCGGCTTCTTTGACTTCTGGAAATTTGGCGACGTCGGCGGCTTCGGACTCTGGCGCCGCCCCGGTCGCGCGGTCCACGCGCATTACGCGGCGATTTGAAGAACTTCGTCGCACAGGCCAGATGGGGCTGGTCGCGTTTATCACCGCGGGAGATCCCACGCTTGCGGCGACCGAATCGCTGGTGCTCGCGCTCGCCGAGGCGGGCGCGGACGTGGTCGAGTTAGGCGTGCCGTTTAGCGATCCGGTAGCCGATGGCCCGGCCATCCAGCGCTCGAGCGAGCGAGCGCTGCGCGCGGGTACCACGCTGGCCGGCGTGCTGGGCGTCGTGGAACGAGTGCGCCAGCAGAGTGAAGTTCCGCTGGTGCTTTTCAGCTATTACAATCCCGTGCTGCAGATGGGACTCGAGCGTTTTGCCGATCGCGCGGCTACCGCAGGGGCCGATGGCGTTCTGATTACCGATCTGACGCCGGAAGAATCGGCCGATTATCGGCGGATTGTCACGGCGCGCGGCCTCGATACGATTTTTCTCGCGGCGCCCACTTCGCCGGACGAACGGCTGGCGCGCATTGCCGGGTGCTCGAGCGGATTTTTGTACTTGATATCGCGCACGGGCGTTACCGGCACGAAAAAATCGCTGCCCGAGGATTTGCCGGGGCTGGTGCGCCGGGTACGCCGCATGACTTCGCTGCCGATCGCGGTGGGATTTGGCATTTCCGAGCCCGGTCACGTCTCGCTGCTGGGCGGGCTGGCCGACGCGGCAGTAGTGGGTTCCGCGCTGGTGGAGGAGATTGCGCGGTCGACTTCGGTGGCCGCAGCGCAGGTGGCCGTGGCTGCTCGCGTGCGCGCCCTCAAACAAGCCGGAGTGCAGGGCATGAGCCGGCGGGAGTCGCATCCATGAGGGTTGAAGACTGGCGTCGCAGGATCGACGAGATCGACCGAAAGCTCGTGGAACTGTTGAACGAGCGATCGACCTGCGTGGTGGAGATCGGGCGGCTGAAAAAAACCGATGGCAGCCCGCTCTACCAGCCCGATCGCGAACGTCAAGTTCTGGATGCGGCCGAGAAAGCCAATCGCGGGCCGCTGAGTGAAGCGGCCATCCGGCGTTTGTTCGAGCGCATTCTCGACGAAGCTCGCTCGGTGGAGCGCGCGGTGATGCATGACGAGAAAAGCCCGGACCGCGGCGTTTGACGAGGCCGCCACGTAAACGGATAAACGCGAGGGAATAAAGGTAAGGACACAAACCGATGGTTGTGGTAATGCAATCCGAAGCGAGCGAAGAGCAGATCCAGACGGTGATCGACCGCCTGGTGTCGCTGGGTTTTGACATTCACCGCTCGACCGGGGCTTCGCACACGGTGCTGGGCGCGGTAGGGGTGCGTCCCGATTTCGATGCGCGGGAATTCGAGTTGCTCGCCGGGGTGCGCGAGGTAGTGCGTATCACGCAGCCGTACAAGCTCGCGAGTCGCGCCTTCCAGCCGGCGGGCACGATCGTGGAATTTGCCAATGGCGTGCGCATTGGCGGGCCGGAAGTGGTGGTCGCGGCGGGCCCCTGCGCGGTGGAATCGCAAGAGCAGATCGGGGCAATTGCCGCGGAGGTCGCCAAAAACGGAGCGCGCATGCTGCGGGGCGGAGCGTTCAAGCCACGCACTTCGCCGTATTCTTTTCAAGGGCTGGGCGAACAGGGATTGCGCTGGCTGCGCGAGGCGGCGGAGAAAAACGGCTTGCTGGCCGTGAGCGAGATCATGGACGCGTCGCAGATGACCATGATGCTGCCCTACGTGGACATGCTGCAGGTAGGCGCGCGCAACATGCAGAACTATCACCTGCTGCGCGTGCTGGGCGCCGCCGGCAAACCCGTGCTGCTCAAGCGCGGCATGTCCGCGACGCTCGAGGAATTATTGCTGAGCGCCGAGTACATCATGTCCAGCGGCAATCACAAAGTGATCTTGTGCGAACGCGGCATCCGCACGTTCGAGACCTCCACGCGCAACACGCTCGATATCGCCGCCATCCCCGTGATCAAGAAACTTTCGCACCTCCCCATTCTCGCCGATCCTTCGCATGGCACCGGGCGTCGCGATAAGGTGCCGCCTATGACGCTCGCCGCGGTGGCCGCGGGCGCCGACGGCCTGCTGCTCGAAGTGCACAACGATCCGGAAAAAGCGCTTTCCGACGGCGCGCAATCCCTCTTCTTCGAACAATTTGAAAAATTGATGGTTCAGCTGCGCGCGCTCGCCCCGGTGGTCGGCCGCCGCGTGGCCTAGGGATGGACGCTCCGTTTGCGCGCGTCGCGGTTGCCGGCACCGGGCTGATCGGCGGGTCTTTTGCCCTGGCCGCGCGCCAGGCGCTGCCGGGCGTGCGCATTGCCGGCTGGGATAAGCCCACAGTGCTTCAGCAGGCGCTCGAGCGCGGCATTATCGATACGGCCCATGCGCAGTTGGCCGACGCGCTGGCCGGCGCAGAATTGATCTTCGTCGCGCTTCCCGTGGGAGTCACGATCGAACAATTGCCCGCCATCGCGCGCGATGCCGCTGCGAATGCGCTGGTCACCGACGCCGCCAGCACCAAGCGCGAAGTCTGCGCGGCCGCGCAGAAGTGTTTTGGCGGAGGCGCGCGCTTCCTGGGCGGCCATCCCATGGCGGGAAATGAAATTTCGGGACTGGCATCGGCGAGCGCGGAACTTTTTTGCGGCGCGAGCTACGCGCTCATGGAGACACGCGAAAGCAATGACGGGACCGATTTAGCGTTTCGGGCGCGGGATGCCGCCGGCGCGGGCCCTCACGCAATCAAGCCTTACGCAGTCAAACCCTACGAAAACAACAATGACCCCCGCCTGGCGAAATTTGTGCAGCTCGTCGAGGCCATGGGCGCCAGGCCGCTGTGGATGGACCCGCAGACCCACGATCGCGCGGCGGCCTTCGTTTCGCATCTGCCGCAACTGCTCGCCGTCGCCCTTGGAGGTGTCGTCGGCGCCGAGGCGGACGCTACAGGCTTGCCACTGGCGCTAGCCGGGCGCGGATTGCGAGACATGTTGCGCCTGGCGGGCAGCCCGTACGCGGTGTGGCGCGACATTCTGCTCACCAACACGGACAATGTGGATCTGGCGCTCGCTCGCCTGTGCCAGGCTATCGAGCATCTGCGCGTGAATCTGCGCACCCTCGCAATGCAAGGGGAGTTTGCAAGTGCCAATGATGTATACAAGGTTCTTCGAGATTTGCAGTAAACTGGCGCGGCACTCTCCGCTTTTTAGAAACGAACGCCTTCATGGATAAACGTGTAGCCGGCGCCGACGCCGCGATCGAGCGCGTGAGTGATGGCGCGACCATTTTAATGGGTGGCTTTGGGCTCTGCGGCATCCCCGAGAATCTCATTGCCGCCGTGCACCGCGCCGGCGTCAAAAATCTCACGGTGGCTTCGAATAATCCCGGGTCCACCGACTTCGGCATTGGGCTACTCATCGAGTCGCGGCAAGTGCGCAAGATGATCGCCTCCTACGTCGGCGAGAATACCCTGTTTGCCCAGCAGTTTCTGGAGGGCAAAATCGACGTGGAACTAAATCCCCAGGGCACGCTTGCCGAGCGCATTCGCGCCGGCGGCGCGGGCATCCCGGCGTTTTACACTCCCACCGGGTATGGCACCACCATCGCCGAAGGCAAAGAGACGCGGGAGTTTGGCGGGCGTATGTACGTGCTCGAAAAAGCGCTGCGCGGCGATTTCGCGTTCATCAAGGCCTGGAAGGGCGACCGCTGGGGCAACCTGGTTTACCGCAAGACCGCGCGCAATTTCAACGCGGTGATGGCCACGGCGGCCGACTACGTGATCGCCGAGGTCGAACAACTGGTGGAACTCGGCGAAATTCCTCCGGACCAGGTGCACACGCCCGGAATTTTTGTAAATGCCATATTTCAAGGCCCGCGCTACGAGAAACGCATCGAGAAACGCACCGTGCGCAAGCGCGCCTGATTCCCGCCTCTCGATCGAAGGGAACACCCGACATGGCCGGAAGCGCATCACGCAATAATTCGCGCGACGGAACAGACAACCCGGACAAGCGCGAGAGAATCGTCCGGCGAGTCGCGCAAGAATTGCGCGATAGCTATTACGTGAATTTAGGCATCGGCATGCCCACGCTGGTTGCCAACTACATTCCAGCCGGCATGGAAGTGATCCTCCAATCGGAAAATGGCATGCTGGGCGTGGGTCCTTTTCCTCTCGAGGGCGACGAAGACGCCGACCTGGTCAACGCCGGCAAGGAAACGGTGACCGAGATTCCCGGCACCTGCTATTTCTCCAGCTCCGATTCGTTCGGGATGATTCGTGGCGGCCATGTAGACCTTACCGTGCTGGGTGCCTTGCAGGTGGACGAACGAGGCAATCTCGCGAATTGGGCGATTCCTGGAAAAATGGTGAAAGGCATGGGCGGCGCGATGGACTTGGTCGCGGGAGCGCGCCGCGTTATCGTGGCCATGGAACACACGACCAAAGACGGCGAACCCAAAATTCTGCGCGCGTGCTCCGCGCCGCTCACCGGAATCGAAGTGGTCGACTTGATCGTCACCGAGTTAGCGGTGATCGAAGTCACCCGCGAGGGCCTGGTGCTTCGCGAAATCGCTCCAGGAGTCACGCCCGGCGATGTGCAAACGCTCACCGAGCCCCGCCTGCAACTCTCGCCCAAGCTGAAATCCATGGTGTTTTAATGACGCACTCTTTTCGCGCCAAACTTGGCACTAATCACCGACGCTTCCCCATTCATTACTCCATAATGGGCCTCATAATGGCCTCGGGAGCCCCAAGGTGCAGCTGAACTCGATCGTCATCGTCAGCCTCCACACGCCGCGCGAAAAAGTGTGGGGCGAACTGCTCGACGTGAGCACCGCCGGCATCACCATGCGCGGCATCGATCTCAACTCCTTCGACGATTTCATCCGCCAGGTGTTGCATCCCGAGGGCGACCGCGTCGGCCTGCCCACCGTTTTCTTCCCCATGCAGCGCATCGAGCGCATTGCGCTCGACGAGCCCACCGGCTCGATTCCCTCGATGGCCGATCTATTCGAGCGAAGGGTGGGCCGCTCGCTCAAGGACTATCTCACTCTGTTCGCCTGATCTGCGCTAACATCCCTCCGCCATGGCCAACCGCATTCTGACGGTGCCCAACCAGCTGACGTTTTTGCGCCTCGGCTTCCTGCCTTTTTTCATCATTTTCGTCCTCTACCGCCATTATTCCTGGGCGCTCGCAATTCTCCTCCTGGCCGCGCTCACCGATTTCATGGACGGCACCCTCGCGCGCACGCTGCAGCAAAAAACTGCCTTGGGCGCTTATCTCGATCCCATCGCCGACAAGCTTCTGCTCTCCTCATCTTTCGTGGCGCTGGCCCTGACCGGTCAAATTCGCTGGTGGCTCACGATTCTGGTGCTGGGCCGCGATGTGCTGATTCTGATTACTGCAGCCGTGATTTTGGCCACGGTGGGTTACCGTCCGTTCCCGCCATCGATCTACGGAAAAATAACCACCACGCTCGAAATTTTTCTGGTTTTTGTGGTGCTTATGATCGCCGTAATTAACGGTGAAGGATACAGCCACACGTTTGAAACCTTGCGCAAACTACTGGGTTACCTCGTGGCGGGATTTACGATCTTCTCAGGATTTCACTACAGCGTGGTCGTGGCCCGCAGCCTCAGCCAGCCCCCTGCAGACCAGATAAAACAGCAGACCAAATAAACAGGCCGAATAAACTCGCCCACTAACCTCTGCCGGCCCTTCAGCCGCGTCCGAACGTGGGGTAAAAATAGTTGAGCAGCATGAACGCGAAGCTGGCCCCGATCGCCAGCCCCGCCGTCCACCCCAGCGCATTGGCCCGGCGCCGCTCGGCGGCATCGGTTGGAACGCGATCCATCATCAGCTTCCCCAGAATAAAACCCGACACAAAACCGCCGATGTGCGCAAAGTTATCGACGCCCGGCATCAGCACCCCGAGCACCCCCACGTATACCAGCCAATAGATGAGCTGTGAGCGCAGCATGCGCATCCCGGCGTTATGCCGGCCTCCGGTGAGCGCCAGCAACACGCCCACCATGCCCAGCAGCGCTCCGGAAGCGCCCACACTGAAGTGCCCGCTGGCCGCGCTCGCCACGTAGCCACACGCGCCCGTGAACACGAAAATAAATAAGAAGCGCGCCGAACCGTACATCTCCTCAACCGTGGGAGCCAGATCCATCAGCACCCACATGTTGAATCCAATATGCAGCAAGCTCGCGTGCAGGAAAATCGCGGTCACAAATCGCCAAGGCTGCTGCAAGTCATATTGCAGGGGCGCCGACGCTCCCATCCGCGCCAGAATCGAGTTATTGATGCCCCCAAGGCCGAAAAGCGCCCCTAGTCCGCCCGTCGGCGCCGCGAAACCACTCTGGTGAATCGTCGAAAGCAGGCTGACGCCATAAAACACGCAGCATATCGTCAGAACCAGGTAGGTCACCGGCGAGGTCTGCGGCATAAACCGCCCGACCGAGCGGCTCGCCGCCGCGAGTGAGAAGTTGAGATTCGCCCCGCACTGCTGGCAGCGGCCGGCGGTGGCGCCCACCAGCGTTCCACACGCCGGACATAACCGCGGCCGGCCCACTTTGGGTTCGGAGCGAAACAGCGCCTCAACGCGGCTCCGCCAGCGGTCCAGCCGGTAACGCCATCGAACGGAAAGCGGCACTTCGTCTCCTTGCGAGTCCTTGCGAGCCTATCCGAGCCTGTCTATAATACCGAACCATAATACGCGAACCAAAATACCGAACCATACTGTCGAACCATACTATCTAAAAAGACACGCCGCGCACCAACCGAACGCCGCTGCGCGCGACACCCGCGCAGCCGAGAGTTCGAACACCTGGCAAGTGAAAGGTCGTCCATGCCCAAGTTCGAAGACATTTTCGAAGAGATCGGCCGAAGACTTGATGGCGAGATCGCGCACCTGCGCAACCTGGTCAACAACGAGGTTTCTCCCGCGGCGCGGGTCAAAGCGGCGAGCGTGCTTCGCCGGGCCTCGAGCGCGCTCGAGCGGCCGGCCTGAAGGAGGCCGCCGTCTTCATCTCCACGACGGAGACTNNAGCCAAAGACCTGGAATCGGAAACTACGCCGAAAGCGGAATAATTTCTCCGGTGCCACCCGCCCCACTCTTTGGCCGCGAAACCGGCCGCGGCAAAAAGGTTCCGCCATGTCGCCGGCCTTGCCGCTCGTTCTTGCTGCTGGCGCTCGCGAGCTTGGCCGCGGCCGGCTGCGCCCGCACGCGCGCCGCGACTGCGCCGGTTCCTCCGCCGCCGACTTCGCCGTCCATCGGGCCCGCAAACATCCCCTCATCGCCCGCCACTCCCGCTCCCACCCCAATCGCGCCACTGCCCTCAGTGCCCGCGCCGCATGTGGAAGTGGGCATCGCCTCCTGGTATGGCGCGCCCTTCAACGGCCGGATCGCCTCGAGCGGTGAAGTTTACGACATGAATCAGCCGGTGGCCGCGCACCGCACCTTGCCATTTGGCAGCATCGTGCGCGTGACCAACATGACCAACGGGCGGCACACCGATGTGCGCATCGTCGATCGCGGTCCCTTTGTCGGCGGCCGCGTGATCGATCTATCCCGCGCCGCGGCGCACGACATCGGGATGCTCGGCCCGGGAACCGCGCGCGTGCGCCTCGAACTGCTCTCCGCCCCGGCGCCGCTCGCGGGCGACTTCACCGTTCAGATTGGCGCCTTCGCGCATCGCCAAGATGCCGAGCGGCTGCGCAGCCGGCTCGCAGCGCGCTACACCGTTTCCATCCAGGAGTTCGACTCGCCCGCGGGTCACTTCTTCCGCGTACAAGTCGGCCGCGAGCCCACGCTGCAAGCGGCGCAACGCTTGGCAGCGCAGCTTGCGGCCCAGGGCGGGTTCCGCACGTTCGTCATGCGATTCGACGCAACACGTTAAGGCCGCGGGCGTACCGCACGCGCGGCAACCGAGGAGGCCGCCCACGATGACTGATTGCATGTTCTGTAAGATCGAGCGCGGAGAAGTACCCGCTCGGATCGTCTACCAGGACGCCGAGCTATTCGCGTTTGACGACCTGGCGCCCCAGGCGCCTACGCATATTCTGATTTGCCCCAGGAGGCATTTCGCGTCGCTCAACGAGGCCACCACCGAGGACGCCGCAACGCTCGGCCGCATGCAACTCGTCGGCGCGCAACTGGCCGGCGAACGCGGAATCGCCAGCGGCTACCGTACCGTGATCAATAATGGACGCGCGGCGGGGCAGTCGGTTTTCCATCTGCACATGCACTTGCTCGGGGGACGCGAGTTTCGCTGGCCGCCGGGATAAACGGGCTCCGGGATAAATAACAAACGGGCTACGCGGAACTTTTGCCGGTGGGCCCGCCATCCGCGCCCGTGGTCCACCGTTTCAGCCGGGCCAGCAAGCCATTCGAGCCCTGCAATATCCGCACCACGATCACCGTCGCATTATCGACTCCGCCATACTCGTTGGCCAGTTCGATCAGCCGGTTGGCGGCCGCCTGCGCTGGCTCCACGGTGGTCATGGTGCTCGCAATTTCCGGATCGGTAACCATGCGCGTCAGGCCATCCGAGCACAGCACCAGCATGTCGCCCTCGAGCAGCGCGTTCTCGCTTACGTCCACCTGCACCTCGGCGCCGGACCCCAGCGCGCGGATCAGCACACTTTGCAGATTGCTGGTTTCCGCCTCCTGCGGCGTCATGATTCCGCGGCGGACATTTTCCGCCACCAGGGAATGATCGGCGGTCAGTTGTTCGAGCGCGCCGCCGCGCAGCAGGTACGCCCGGCTATCCCCCACGTGCGCCAGGCTCAGGCGCCCATTTTTCAACCACGCGGCCACAATCGTAGTGCCCATTCCCCGATGCAGGGGGTTGGCCGCAGCCTCCTCGAAAATCTTGCGGTTCGCCAGCGTCACCGCGCTGGCCAGCCGATTGCTCGCTTCCGAAAGGTCTGTGCGCGGTTCGCCAAATAGAGGGGCGGAAAGATTGTTTTGCGCTTCCAGGCAATGCGTGACCACCGCGTCGGCGGCCATGTTGCTGGCGACTTCCCCATGGGCTTCCCCGCCCATGCCATCGCATAGCACGTATAGGTCGAGCGTCGGCTCGACGCGATACGCATCCTCATTGTTTTTCCGCACTAGCCCCACATCGCTGCGTGCGCCGGCATCAATAAGCAAGAATCAACCCCGACTGGAGAATCCTTCGTCGTCGAGGCTAACAAAGTGTAAAACTACGCGCAATGCCGGAAGTGTGGCCGCGCGCCAGGTTGCCACCGGCCCTAAGAAGACGGTGAGAAGATAGTGACCCCGCAAGAATAACCCAAGAAGTTAATTGAAAAGACAGTGAATAAGGATTGGTGGACCGCGGGCCCACCCGCGACCACAGCCGTTACTGGGCGCAGCTAAAAATCGTCAGATCGGGTGGGTTTTGCTATCAGCCCGCCATGCCTTCCTGTATACTTCCCATCGGCTTTTCGCTGCCGCGTCCAGCCCGCCCGCGCAATATGGGAACGTCACAAGAAATCTGGTTTTTCGAGCGGTCGCCGGTAGCTCGCCTGCTCCGTTCTATCGGGAAGCGATATATTTTGCGCTCCCTGCCCGCGTCGAAGCTTCCGCGCCGCTCCGCGCGAAGGAACCACGGCGCCCCCATACGAGGCGTGCGCGGCTCCGTCGGGCCTCCCGGCCCAGCCGTGTGGCTTGCGGATCCCGCTGTCGACGATGTCTCCGCCGTTCTCGAGATGGTCCGGCAACGCGCCGATCTGCGCTTGATCGCTCTCACCTCCGCACCGCAGTGCGCGCGCCTCACCGGCCGTGAATGGTTCGCTTCTCTTCTTCGTAATACCCCCGCCGCTGCGTTATTGCGCACCCTCGAATCCGCCTTCACGGCCATCGAGCTGGCCGCGCGCGAAAGGGCCGCGCGCGAGGAACTGGCTAGAGCCGAAAGCGAGCGGGAAGAGCTCAACCGCATCGGCGTAGCGCTTTCCTCGACTCACGATGTTTCCGCGCTTCTGGACATGATCCTCGCCAAGACTCGCGAAATTACCGGCGCCGACGCTGGTTCCCTGTATCTCGTGGAAACCGAGCGCTCGGAAAACGGCGTGGCCACCGCAGGGGCCGCGCCGCAGAGGCGCCTGCGCTTCAAGGTCGCCCAGAACGATAGTAAGAACTTCCCCTTTTTCGAATATACCCTGCCCATCGCCGAGAATTCGCTGGCAGGTTACGCCGCCCTGCACGGTCAGGTGGTCGTTCTCGAAGATGCGTACCGCCTGCCGAAAGGACGCCCTTACCGTTTTAATACGCATTACGACAACGAAGCAGGCTACCGCACGCGCTCGCTGTTGACCGTCCCCATGAAGGATGCCCGCGGAGAGGTTATTGGCGTCGTGCAACTGCTCAACTGCAAACGCCACCGCGAGGCGCGCCTGCTGACTCCGAAGGACCTCGACCGCGAGGTGCGGCCGTTCCCCGCGCGCGCCGTGCGTTTGGCGGAGTCGCTGGCCTCGCAAGCCGCGGTCGCTTACGAAAACAGCCGCCTCTACGATGACATTGAGAAGCTGTTTGAAGGCTTTGTGCAAGCCTCGGTAATGGCCATCGAGCAGCGCGATCCCACCACTTCCGGGCACTCGCTCCGCGTTTCGCAGATGACCGTCGGTCTGGCCCAGGCCGTGGACCACTGCGCCACCGGTGCACACCGCCAGGTCCACTTCAGCCGCGACCAGCTCAAGGAAATCCGCTACGCCGGCCTTTTGCACGATTTTGGAAAGCTCGGGGTGCACGAAGAGGTGCTGGTCAAGGCTAAAAAACTTTACCCCTCGCAACTCGACGTGCTGCACGCCCGGTTCGATTACATGCGCAAGGAACTGGAACTGTGCTACGAGCGCCGCAAGTTTTGCGTGCAGCTCGGCATCGCCCGCGGCGACGCCACGCGCACTCTGGCGGCTCTCGATGGGGAATTGCGCGCCAAGCTTGCCGAGCTCGACCAGGTGATCGCGACCATCGCCGCAGCCAATGAGCCGACCGTTCTCGAGGAAGGCGAATTTGCCCAGCTCTCCGCGATCGGCGCCCGCACCTATCGCGATCCCAACGGGCTCGAACGCCCTCTGCTGACGCCCGAGGAAGTGCGCTTTTTGTCCATTCCGCAGGGCAGCCTCGACGCTGTTGAACGCCAGCAAATCGAAGCGCACGTCGTTCACAGCTTCAATTTCCTGACGCAGATTCCGTGGACCCGCGAGATTCGCGGCATCCCGGAGATTGCGCGCGCGCACCACGAAAAACTGAACGGCACCGGATACCCGTACGGCCTGCAGGGCGCGGAGATCCCCATCCAGGCGCGCATGATGACGATTTGCGATATTTTCGACGCCCTCTCGGCAGCCGACCGCCCTTACAAGAAAGCTGTGCCCGTCGAGTACGCGCTCGCTATCCTGGACAATTGCGTGGCCAGGCAGGAACTCGACGCCGGCCTGTTTCAAATCTTTTTGGACGCGCGCATTTACGAGTCGCACGCCGAGGCCTGAGAGCCCTCGCGNNGTGCGGGCTCTACTTGGAGCCCGAGTCATAAACGGTCCGGGCCCTACTTGGAGCCTGCTCAATAAACGGATCCGGGCTCTACTTGGACGCCCGCGTAATAAACCGTCCGGGCTCTACCGGGTACGGGCTCTACTTGGAGCCCGTGCAATAAACGGAGCCCGAGTCATAAACGGTCCGGACTCTGCTTGGACGCCCGCCCAGTATTTTTAATATGGCCCTGAAGCGCCCAAAGCCCAAACTTGGCTGCTACCTTTTGAGCGACACGCGCGCGCCTAGTGAACTCATTTCTGCCCAAACCGATTTATAATCGTCTCTGATGCCAGGCGTTCGCGCTTCGCGCTGGTTCCCCGCTGCGCTCTTGCTCGTGGTGGTGTCGCTCGTCGTCCCCTCTCTTTACGCACTTGACGGCCTTCATGCCCTGGCCCTTCATGTCCTTGACGCCCTCGATAAAGGTCTGGCTGCGCCGCAGGCTATGCCACCTATCGCCACAGGTTCACCTCGTACCGTGATTTTGCCGCAGCAATTAGTTGCCGGAGAGCAGGCCACCCTCGCAGTCCTCGATGCCAAGGGCCGGCTGGTCCCCGCGGTCGAGCTCAAACTTTCTGGCGTCCCTAACGTCACGACCGACAGCACGGGCCGCGCCACGTTCCTCGCTCCCGCTACACCGGGAATATTCAGCGCGGAAATCACCGAGAACGGACTGGCCGTCACGACGATGGTCGTTGCTGCTCCGCAAAATCTTTCCACGGATTCGACGGCGAGTTCCGATCCCAGCCCCGCTCCCGCCGGCGCTCCCTCCATCGTCTTCCCGAGCATCGTGTCGCTTCGCGACCGCTTCGGGCTTGAGGGCCGCGGCTTTAGCGGCGATGCGCGGCGCGACCGTGTGCTTCTGGCCGGCCTCCCCACCCTGGTATTGGCCGCCTCCCCCGTGTCGCTGGTGCAAGTTCCCGATCCGCAGACCCCCACAGGCCCTGCAAAACTTGCGGTCACCGTAGAACGCCTGAGCTCCGAACCGGTCACCGTGACGGTGGTATCGCTCGACGTCGCCGGCCCGGAAAAACCACTGGCTGCGGGCGAAAAAAGCCTGCTGACCGTGGCCGTCCGTGGTTCCAGGGAACGGCTGCAGATTGAGGTGCGCAATTTCTCTCCCGAAGTCGTGAGTCTGATGCGAGATAACGTCCAGCGGGTCATTACCGGTGGAGGTGAATCGAACGCGGCCCGGATCGAAATCCAGGGGGTTACTCCGGGCGATTATTCTGTCAGCGCCCACATGGTCTCGGGCGCCGCCCTGCTTACCGGCGTTGAGACCGCGCGGCAGAGGCTGCTCACCGCAATGCAGTTCGCCGATGGCAAATGGCTCGCGGCCCTGATTGGCGTCGTTGAATACATGGATCGCGATCCTCAGAATGTGGCGCAAATCCGGCGCGATATCGAGCGCTTGATGCGCGATCGCCCGCAAGGGGAAGTGGCCGATTTGTTGAAGCTGGCATGGCAGGCGCTCGGCGGGGAGTAGTGTTAATTTTCCGGCGGGCCGCGCGCGAGTCGTCAATGTTCAGTTGCGCCACCGCTGAACGCGACTTCCGCCGCAGCTACGACTCAAAAACGTGCGGATCGCGTTGCGGAAGATTTTCCTAGTCGCGCAAGCCCAGCACTCGCGCCGGCTCGAATAATTCTGGCACTTCCGGTTCCACGGGCGCGCACATGGCCAACTCGTCGACCGTGATGCGCGTGCGCTCGAGTTTCCGGTCGCCGTCCGCATAACATTGTTGCGCGTTCCGCAGATGGACGCCCATCTTCTGGTAAAGTTCCGAGAAGGTTTCCAGTTGCTTCTTCAAGCCGGTAAGGCTTCCGAGCAGCCGCTTGGCATTTTCCTCCACCTGCATGCCGCGCAACCCCAGCGAAATGATGCGCACGTAACCGAACAGGGTGCTCGGCGACACCGGGATTACGCCTTTTTCCCGGCAGTATTCATCGAGCGGATTGCCCTGGGTATCGAAAGACTTCAGCAATTCGTAGTACACGCCCTCCGACGGCACGAACATCAAGGCGATATCGAGCGTCTCCTCGCCCGGCAGAATATATTTTTTGGCGATGGCATCCGCATGGAACCGCACCGCCTTGGCAAATCCGCTGCGCGCCTCTTCGCCCGTTTCGACCAGTCGCCGGTAACCTTCCAGCGGAAATTTCGAGTCGATCGGGAGCAGCTTATCGTTCAAGCGCACCACCGCGTCCACGGCTTCTCCCGAAGCAAAGCGGTGCTGCATGATATACGCGGAGCACGGCAGCGAATCAGCCAGCATGCGCTCGAGTGCCACCTCGCCGAGCGTGCCGCGTGTTTTCGCTCCACCGAGAACACTTTCGATTTGCCGCGCCGCGCCCGAAAGATCGTGTCCCGCCTGCTGCACTTCGCCAAGCTGCTGCCGAATGCTGCCCAGCATTTCCGTCGAAGCCTGCAACTGCTCCGCCACCGCCTTTTGTGCGCCGGAAGCGAGAGCCCCCGACGAGGCCATGCCGGTTTGCACGTGTTGCGCGACCTGCCCCAGTTGGGTGGTAAGCGATTGCGCCAACTGGCCCAGGTGCGCGGTCACTGCCTGTGATTGCGCTGCCAGCAGCGCCTGCATCTCCTGGCGCAAGGCCGCGGCTTGCGCTTCCGATTCGCGGCGCGCGCTGTTGGCCGCCGCGACGATCGCGGCGACAGCCGCAACCACGACGATCAGCAAAGCTGCGATCCACATCGCCATATCGCGTACTTTAGGCGCGAATGTGCCGAGGCGCAAGCACTATTGAAGAAAAAGCGAAAACAATTAGGGGCCGCCCTCTCTAAGCTGCGAACTCAGTTCGCAGCGCGAATTCGTCGGCGCCAACTCTGCGGCAGCTAACTCAACCGCAGCGCCCATTCGCCGCCGGCGCGTCTCGGCGACGCTGCAAACTCGGCGCCGGCGCGAAACTCGGGGTCCTCATGCTGCCGCCGCGCCGCCTCGGCCCAGCCGGGCTTGCCCAGCTTGTGCTTGTAGATGGGCAGGGCGTGGTAGCGCGCCTTCAGCTTGGTGTCGAAATAGGCATCGAGGCAGTCCGGCAACTCCATCAGGTGGGAGTCGGCGTCGTGAACGATCTGGTCCTGCACGTAAGCCACGGGGGTCCTCCGGGTCTTCTCTGGTCTTGGGCGGCAGGATAGGGCCACCGGCGGGGCGGTTTCAACCGGCGCGAACGAAGCGGGCCTCCCAGGTTCCCACGCCGGTCGCCTTGGCCGGCTTTACCGCCTTCAGCCCCGGCGCGGCGCGTAGCTGGGTCGGCGCGCCGGCGGGGGTGCGAACCTGGGCGACAAAACCGTCGCCGTCGCGGTCCAGCCTGACCTCGACAACGCCGCGCGCGGTCGGGACCACGCCCTCGGCGTGATCGAGGCCGGCGAGATCGGGCGCGATGACGATCTCGGCGAAGCCCGGCTGGCCCGGCGAGACCCCCAGCATCCGCCGCGACAGCTGATGCGTCGGCGAGGCCGAAAAGCCGTGGCAGAGGCTGGCGGTGGGCGCGAAGCTTTCCCAGAGCGTGGTCGCGCCCTGGGCCAGCATCGGTCCGAACCGTTCGCGCATCAGCGCAAGCGCGTCGCCGAACCGACCGTGCTTGGCCAGGGCCTCGTAGACGAAGTGGCTGTAGAAGGTGTTGGCCAGCACCACCCCCTCTTCCAGGTCCAGGGTTTCGCCGTGGGGCGCGATGGGCGGCGCGGCGATGGTGTTCACGGAGATGACGTGCGTGTCGCCGGACGCGCGGATCACGCCGGGATGCCTGGGATTGTGGAACGA
>PLJR01000293.1:3538-7835 GCA_003140295.1 Acidobacteriota bacterium | reverse complement strand
CCCCAGGACCGGATCGCCATCGCCGTCTATGTGAATTAAGGGCCTGTGGTCGTGGTGGCCCATTTTTGCGGCACGCGCCCGGCAAGGGCGCACAAAAAAATGACGCAAAAGTGGGGTTTTGGCTTGATCCGATTCTGAATTGTCGAGTGCCCGATCCCTCACGGTTTTTCGAGGGATTGGGCACTCTGTTTTTCCCCTCATTCTCGTCCGCCGTTGAACCAGATAGATGCGGGTCAGGACATGTTTCAGTCTCGAGTAAAAGCAACAACTGCGGGTACCCAATCCGCTCGCTGCTAGTCAAGAATCGGACGCTTTGCAAACAAGTTAGCCAGCACACCATATCGCCGCAGCGTTCATCACATTTCGCCTTCAAACGTATTTTGTAACAACGCCGACGATTTTTGCGGCTCCGGCCACCCGATGCATTCATATCGATCTCTGAAAGGGCAACTCGGGAGGAAATTATAAAACGATTAGTTCAGCATTGCGTGGCATCTGATCCCATGTCCGTCCTTCGAGTGCGCGGCCGGTTTTCTTTTTCTGAACACCGCCCCACTGCTTGAAGAAGAACGGTACCCTAGCCTCTAAGCATTGATCGCGGATTTCGATGACCCATTCGGGATCAATAGGGCGTGCACCCGGTCCTGATTCGCCGCCCACGATTGCCCAATCAATTTCCCGAAGATCTAGATTCTTCAGCCGTCCAAGCAGCGGTTCCAGGGAAAGGAATTTCACATTGGCGGCAGTTTTCCTAAGGTTATCTATACGATAGATGCATCCCTCACTTTCAACGCTGACGCCCATCCATATCTGCGGCGCCCATTCTAGTTCCTTGTTCAGTTCCAACAGGCGATCAGAACGTTTTGTTAAGACTTGATATTGATGCCAGTGAGTTCGAGCCATAACATCGAATACCCGCTTAATGTAGGTCGTGGGCACGTCCTCGTGAAACAAATCGCTCATTGAATTGACGAAGATGCGTTTCGGAGTTTTCCATCGAAGCGGCAATTCCAGCATTTGCGGTTGCAGTGTTACCTCGAACCCGTTGCGGTAGTTCGCCTGCCCCATCGCCTTCAGGCGCATCGCGAGACGCTCGGCATAACAATGGGTACAGCCTGCGCTGATTTTCGTGCAGCCCGTCACCGGATTCCACGTTGCGTCAGTCCACTCGATGTGTGAGTTTGTTGCCATTCAGAGGCCTTGACGCTTACGATATTTGTTGAAAATGTCGTCCACAATTCCAGCAGCAACAGGCTTTTGGGAAGCGAAATACAGATAGTAAATCACAGAGTTGTTTTTTGTTTTCATCGGCATCGGTTCGGAAACGAATTTGAATCCAGCCCTCTTCTTCAGTCGCTCACGCCAGGCGAGCTCGAATTGTTCATTGGACACCTTTTCGGGATCCTCGAACAGTTTACCCTCACTGCTGAAGGCCGCATCCTCCCATGATCGGTCTCCCCATAGGGCAGTGAGCTGATCGATCTTACTCTGAATCGCACTATGCCGCTTTCGACGCAGCGCATTCCGGTTAATATCCATAATCATGAAATTTAGGAAGAGTTCAATCGATTTCATCTGACCAGCGGTTTCAATGACTTTCCACTTTAGATTAATATTGTACGGGTCAAGCAAGCACAAGGCTCTTCGGTAGTCGTCGTACTTGGCTTTCGGGAACACATCTCGCAACAGTACTTGATTGCAGTCCTCGCTGTAGATGTGTACATCCGATCGCGGCCCTACAATCGCGCGGAGTTGCTCTGCTCTCGTTCTATCCGCATCAATAAAATGGTATTCCGAAAATGGCGGTTTTGTATTTAAGGCAATCAAAGGGCTGCCGGCGACCATTTTGCCAGTCATTTTTGAGAGATGCACACCCGGTCCGGCGAAGGCATCTATATAAAGCCATCTCAGGCTGCGAACAGATTGGCGACGCGTAGAATCAAGAATTTTAGAGTAGGCTGCAGCATATTCCTTGATAATAGCGAGCTTTACTTCGGACCAGATTCCAATTTCGTCAAAGTCTGTTGCCATAGCGGGGAATGTATCAAATTCTGACTGTACGGGTGGAAATCTCTACCTATCCTATTTCTGCGACCGCACTTTCCTCCTGAATGGAGCCTGATACGGTGCGTCCCCGAAACCGTCGTCGCCAGAAGTGATTGTATATAGAAGTGATTGTATATAGATGCTACGGCCAAAACGCTCCTCGCAGGCTTACTCAATCGGATCCCAATTCGATGACGCTAATCGCCCCACGCTAAATACCCCGGCACGATCAGATTTACCCCTGGCACGATCATCAAAAGTCCCCACCAGCTGGGCTTGCCTCGCGCCTCCGCTACGCCCACCCACACTACGATCGAGATCACTACGTTAACCAGCGGGATCACCAGGAGGAGCAGCCACCACACCGGCTTTCTGGCGATTTCGAGGAGCAGCACCATATTCGCGATCGGTATCCATGCCAGCCAATCGTTTTTGGTGTTTGTCTTCCGCGCAATCGTCTGCAGCGCCAGCGCCATATAAATATAAACTGCCGCGCCGATCATCAGGAACGCCATCAGAAGTCCGCCGGCAAGGCCCGGACCGAAACCAAAATCGCGCATATCCATAACTTTTTCTCCTCTCGGGCTAAGCCAATTTCGGGTGCGCAGCGGTTTCGGCTATAATCGCGCGCCATGCCTCGCGCCACCGCCAAGCCGCGTGACAAGATTCCCGCGTTTGCTTCACCGCGCTACATCGCCATCGAAGGGCCGATTCGCGTCGGCAAATCCACGCTCGCGCGCTTTCTGGCCGACCGCATGCACGGCCGCCGCGTCACCGATTGCGAAGACAATCCGTTTCTTTCTGATTTTTACAGCGAAAAGCCCGGCGCCGCCTTTCGCGCGCAGATGTATTTCCTGATCGAGCGCCACCAGCGCCTTCGCGATGCGCTTGGCAATGCCAACGATACTCTCGATACGGGTGCAGCGGGCAGTTCCGATCTGTTCAGCACCCGCCAGGCAGCGGATGATGCTGAACTGGGGGTGTCTCGCACTCTGGCCGCCGCCACGGGCGCCAACATCGAGGACCCCGAAGCTGATTTCAGCGAATCAGGCGGCACCAGCGGCTCCGCGCATTTCGGCCCCGCGGTGATCGCCGATTTCCTTTTTGAGAAGGACAAAATCTTCGCCTATCTCAATCTGGACAACGAGGAGCTGAAACTTTACGAAAGATATTTCGCGCGCTTTGCTGCCGAACTGTGCATGCCGGAGCTGGTCATCTACCTGCAAGCGACCCCGGAGGTCCTGCGCGAGCGCATTGCGAAAAAAGCCGCTCCCGGCGAATCGCGCATCTCGCGCGAATATATCGAAGGCGTGGCGCGCGCCTACGAACATTTTTTCTTTCGCTACTCCGCTTCCAACCTGCTCGTGGTCAACACCTCGGAAATCGATTTCGTCAATCGCAACGCCGACCTGCAGCAGCTTCTGCAACGCATCGGGGAGCCCGTGAAGGGCACCCAATATTTTCTGCCGCTTGGCGGCGGCGACTGAGCGATGCCGCTCGACCGCGCGAATGTCGTCATCATTGGCGGCGGTGTCGTCGGATGCGCCATCGCCTGCGAGCTCTCCGCCCACACCGCCGACGTTTTTCTGCTCGAACAATTGCCGCGCCTGGGCATGGCCACCAGCACGCGCAATAGCGGAGTCATTCACTCCGGCATTTACTACGTTCCCGGCTCGCTAAAAGCACGCCTGTGTCTCGAAGGCAATCGCCTGACGCGGGAATTGTGCGTCGCGCATGGGGTGCCGCATCGCGATTGCGGCAAAATCGTGGTCGCTTCACATGAAAACGAAGTCGCTACCCTCGAGCGCCTCGCGGAAAATGGCCGCGTGAACGGCGTCGAAAATTTGCGCCTGATCGGTCCGAGCGAAATTCGCGAGCGCGAACCGCATGTCACCGGCGTAGCCGCTCTCGAAGTGCCGTCTACCTCGATCGTCTCCGCCGAGGAATTGGTGAAGGCTTACGCGCGGGTAGCCGCAGGCCGCGGCGCAAATATTTTAGTGGACGCGCGTGTCACCGCACTCGAACCTCGCAGTGACTCCGTCGTGGTGAGCATCGAGATCGGCGATCAAGCCCATCCCGCGCGCGCCTTGCGCGAAGGCGATCCCGCGCGAATCGTGCGCGAAGCCGTGGAAGCGCGCTGCGTGGTGAATTCCGCCGGATTGTACGCCGACGAAGTTGCCGCGCTGATGGGCAACACGAGCTATCGGATTTATCCGGTGCGCGGCGAATACGCGGAGGTGACGCGCGCGCG
>PLJR01000293.1:0-3500 GCA_003140295.1 Acidobacteriota bacterium | reverse complement strand
CCGAAAAAAATAATTACGAGCGGGATCGCTTGCCGCTCGAAGAATTTCTGCACAGCGCGAGGGTTCTGGTGCCGGAACTGGAATTACAGGATTTGCGATTGGCGTATTCGGGGATACGGCCGAAGCTGGTGGCGCCGGAGGAGCACCGGATCGCGGATTTCATTATTGCGCGCGANNTCGGCGCCGGCGATTGCGCGGCGAGTGGCGGCGCTAGTGGCGGAAACTCTCGCGTGAATTTTTGGTGGTGGGTCATTTTGTTCAAATTGACCGACTACCAAATTTTCGAAGCAAATGCGGGTAAACATTGGCGCGTTACGCGCGCGTTTACGCAGCCTTGCGCACGCCCGCCTTCAGAAGATCGAGCGCTTTGTGGACCGCCGGATCGTCGTGAGAGGGAAGCTGACCGGCGGAGAGCGGCGCGGGAGCCGCAACGGCATCCTTGGTCATCTCAGGCGGCGGCGGGGCGACTTCCACGGTGGCGGGCACGCCGTCTTCGATAATGGGCTTGCCGGCGGGAGTGTAGTAATAGGCGACGGTCAGCACGAGTGCGGCGCCATCTTCGAGCGGAATTACCTTTTGCTCAGATGCAGAGCCGAAAGTGCGCTGGCCCACCAAATCGGCGCGATGATTATTGCCGAGGGCGGCGGCCGTGACTTCGGCGGCGCCGGAGGTGCCATCGGAGATCAACACTTCGACGGGATCGCGCCATAAGGTTTTATCGGCGACGGCCGGGAACTCCTGGCGCGTGACGGTCTGGCCTTTCAACACCGCGACAGGTCCGGAAGAAACGAAGAGCTGCGCGGCGGCAATCCCTTCGGACATGGGGCCGCTGGCGCAATCGCGCAAGTCGAGTACGAGTTTGTGAACGCCCTTCTGCTGGAATTGCTGAAGCTTGTCGCGCAACTCCGCGGCGATGCCCGGCGCCAGAGCGGGGATGCGCACGTAGGCGACATCGTCATCGATCTTATCGGCGGTCACGTGCTGCATGGCGAGCACCGCACGCGGCAAATCCATGGGCTGCGGCTCGGTACGCCCGCGCCGAACCACGTCGACTTTGGCCGCAGTGCCCGGCGCGCCGTCGAGCAGCAGAGTGGCCTGGCCGACGGACATGTCGCGCGTGGTGAAGCCGGCGATGGCTTCGAGAATGTCGCCGGAGCGCAAGCCCGCCTTCTCCGCCGGGCCGTCGGGAAGGACAGAAACCACGACTACGTAACCAAAGCGTTTCGATACCGTGGCACCCACCTCGCCGTGGGTGGCGCTCTTCTGCTTGTCTTTGTAATCGGAATATTCGCGGGTGCTCAGGTAGCCGGAGTAAGGGTCGAGCGATTCCAGCAAGCCATGGAGCGCTCCCGCGGTAACGGCGGGCATGTTGGGCTCGTCCACGTAATCTTCCTGGACGCGCTGGAGCACTTCGCCGTAGACCGTGAGGGAGCGATAGGTTTTGTCGTCGTCGCTNNATCCGGCGTCCCCAATAATCTGGCTAGACCCCATCATTGTACCACGCGCGACAGGCGGGCCGAAAAGCGTATTGCGCAGTCGGGATTTCGGTGCTCCGTTTTTCCGCAGGCGATTATTACGCGGGCTCCAAGTAGAGCCCGCACCCGGTTTCGCCAATGGAGCTGCGGCGACAGGCCTTCACGGCACATGGCAAAGGCCTTCCGTCAGATGCATTTCGTGGTGGTTTTGGGTGTATACCCCCCGGGCGGCTTTGCACACATACCCTCTCTTGCACAATAACTCCCCGTTCTGCACAAAAACTCCTCATTAATTCGTGACATACCTGAAACAACCATTGCGAGCTTATTTGTCCGTTTAACGACGGGAAAATGACGTACCGAATCGCGCTCGCTATACGTGTGTTTACGCGGTCTTTTGTGGTGTGAGATCGAAGGGGAGCCCCGACGCGAATCAGTTCTCCCCTTCAACGAGTGTGGCCGTAGTTCATGACTCCTAGAACACCCTGCTAGTGACAGGGAGAAGTCGGAGAGAACCGATCGGTCACCCCATTTAACGGAAGGATATCGCTGGTGGCAGCTAAGAGTCTTAAAAACTCTGAACGGTGTGGAAGCACCGTGGGTTCGACTCCCTATCCTTCCGCCAAATTCTTTAGGAAACTTATTATGACGCTTTTTGCTTATAAACGCGCGGTTTGTTCCAGTACGGGGACTTGCACTTAGGACAGACTCTAGGCTCCCCATCGGTGCTTTTCCGTGGCACCCATTCGTGGGAGCAACGACCACATCTGTACCCTTTTTGCTTAACCGTGACCATTGCCATGATGCTAGTAATATACCACGAAGGAATACATTGTCAATAATAACGTGAAATAACTCTTGACAGATATATACTTAGCTAGTAATATATTTACTAGGAAGCGAGGTTATATAGAACTGAGAGAGCAACGCGGTTTGGAACTGGCGGCAACCCGCAAGATTCGCATGAAGGGCGGCGTCTGGTTTGTGCCGTCGCAAACCGATGTTGGAACGATCTATCAGGTCAATATCTCGCAAGAGGCGACTTGCACTTGCCCCGACCACGAGACTCGCGGCGTCCGGTGCAAGCACATCTACGCGGCAAACTTTGTAATGATGCGCGAAGAAAACGCGGATGGAACTACGACGGTCACTAAGAGTCTGACCATCACAGAGACTAAAAAGACTTATCCGCAAAACTGGTCGGCGTATAACGACGCCCAGACTCACGAGCAAGACCGATTCCAACGATTGTTTGCTGATCTGTGTGCTGGTCTTGTCAATCCTCCGGCCAAAACAGCACGGCCTGCCATGCCGCTGTCGGACGCAGTTTTCAGTATCGCTTTCAAAGTCTATTCGACTGTTTCGCAGCGCCGATTCATGAGCGACTTGAGGGAGGCGCATCAACGCGGCTTCATCGCCAAGGTGCCGCATTTCAATTCTATTTCTAACTACCTTGAGAACCCCGCTCTGACTCCTGTGCTCCGTGACTTGATTACGGAAAGCAGTCTTCCGCTCAAGTCTGTCGAGACTGACTTCGCCGTGGATTCGTCCGGTTTCAGCACGTCGCGTTTCGTCCGTTGGTTTGACATCAAGTACGGAAAGGAAAGAGCCGAGCACGAATGGGTTAAGTGTCATTTGATGTGCGGCGTCAAAACCAACATCGTTACGGCTATTGAGATTGGAACCAAATTTGCTCACGACAACCCGTTCTTTCCGACTATGGTTCAAACCACGGCTCAGAATTTCCAGATTGCGGAAGTTTCCGCCGACAAGGGATACGTGAGTATCGAGAGCGCCGATGCCGTTACCAAAGCAGGCGGCACTCCGTTTATCGCTTTCAAATCGAACGCTACTGGCGGGAGCGGCGGTTCGTGGCAAAAGATGTTTCACTACTTCATGTTTCGACGAGACGAATTCGTTAAGCACTACCACAAGCGCAGTAATGTCGAGTCCACGTTCAGCATGATGAAGCGCAAGTTCGGCGACGGTCTGCGAAGTAAGACCGACACGGCGATGGTCAACGAA
>PLJR01000037.1 GCA_003140295.1 Acidobacteriota bacterium | reverse complement strand
CTTCGCCGACAGTGCGCTCGGCGCCCGTGTGCTCTTGGGATGTGCGGTCGGCGCCCGCGGCGGCGGGTTCGCCAGCGGTGCGATCGCCGGCGGTGGGTTCGCCGGTGGTGGGTTCGCCGGCGGTGCGATCAGCGGCGGTAGCGTCGGCGCCCGTGTGCTCATGGGATGTGCGGCCGCCCGCCCTGCGATTGACTACCGGGTAATCGAGAAAAACTTCGTCGGCCACGATGGCCATGCCGCGGGTCGCGCACATTTCGGCGAGTTCCGCCGCCTCGCGCGTTTTTACAAACGATCCGGTGGGATTGTTGGGATGCACCACCAGCACGGCGCGCGCGCGTGGCGTGAGGGCGGCTCGCAGCGCCTCGAAATCGATTTGCCAGCCGTGATCGTAGAGCAGCGGGTAAGGAACCAGGCGCACGTCCGCAAGATCGGCTAGAAACTCGAACAGCGGGTAGCTCGGAGCCGGAACCAGAATTTCGTCACCAGGATCGCACAACAGCCGAAAAATGTAGCTGTAGCCTTCGCTCGTGCCAGAGGTGAGCACGATATTTTCCGGGTTGATTGTTTTTACAGCCACGCTCGCCGCGTGGACATTCGCATGCGCGCTTTCCGCGCGGACAGGACTCGCATCCTCCCCCCTCCNNCGCGGCCGTGGTAATAGTTGGCGACGGCTTCGCGGGCCTCGCGCAGGCCCTTGCTTTCGGGGCGGTAGGTGAGCGCGCGCGGATCGGCGAGGGCGGCGAGAATTTCTTGCTCGGGATACGCGAACCCGCAGGTGGTGGGATTGGAAGCGGTGAGGTCGAAAAGTTTTGCGCCGGTGCGGCGGTGATTTTCGAGCGCCAAAGAAAAGCGGTTGCGCTCGAGCGGCCAGTTGGTGCGCGATGCAAACATTCCGCGGCGCTCGGCTGAGGCGCCGCCGTTTGCAGTTACCAGCGGATATAGCGGCGCGGGCGGCATTTAATTTTCGCGCTACACCTTTAAGCCTTGCGGCACCAGCGGCAGTGCGCGGAGGCGCACGCCGATGGCGTCGAAAATGGCGTTACCGATGGCCGGGGCCAGGGCGAACATAGGCACTTCGCCCGCGCCGGCAGGCTCAAGATCTTTGCGGTTGACCAGCACCGCTTGAATTTCGGGCAGATCGGAAAAGCGCGGCAGGCGGTACTGCGCGAAATGGCCGTTGCGCACGCGGCCATCGGCGAAATCGATTTGCTCGAACAGAGCGCCGCCCAAGCCATACATTACCGCGCCCTCGATCTGATTGCTGAGGCATTCGGGATTGACGACGGCGCCGCATTCATAGGCGGTGACCACCCGGGACACGCGCACCGCGCCGCTCGTGCGGTTGACACGCACTTCGGCGCAGGTGGCCACGTAACCGCCCTTTTCACCGCCGCACGCCAGGCCAAATCCCTGCCCGTCGGTTGATTTGGCGGCGCCCCAGCCGAAGGCTTTGGCGGCTGCATCGAGCACGGCCAGCAGCCGCGGGTCGTCCAGATTCTTTTTGCGAAACTCGAGCGGATTCATTTTTACCAGGTGCGCGAGGTCATCCATGTGCGACTCGCGCGCGAAATGGTTGGCCGTCGCCGCAAGGCCGCGATAGGAGCCCTGGCGGAGCGGCGTGTCGGAAGTGTGAAATTCGTGGTGCTTGTTGGCAACCACGTAGGGCGTGCCGAGCGCGGCGTTACCGGAATTGTAGTTGTGAAATTCCCAGGCCGTAAGTGTGCCGTCGTTGCGGATGCCGCTTTGCACGTCGATGACGCCGGCGGGCCGGAAATAGGCCCACTGAAATTCCTCGGCGCGGGTCCAGATCAGCTTGACGGGTTTTTTCGCGGTGCGCGCCAGGCGGGCCGCTTCGACGCCATGCTCGCCGGTGTGCTTGCCGCCATAGCAAGGGGTGGACGCAGGCACGATGACGCGCACTTTATCTTCGGGCAGGCGGAAAGCCTTGGCGATTTCGGTGCGCGTGCCGAAGGGGCGCTGCGTGGACATCCACACGGTGACCTGGTCGCCATCCCACTGCGCCACGGCGGCGCGCGGCTCGAGCGGAGCGTGCGCGATGTAGCGAACCGTATAGGTCTGCGACAACTTCTGGTCGGCGGATGCCAGGCCCTGTTCCATCGACCCGGCATTAAAGACCGTGGACTGTCCCGGCCCCTGATCGCCGCCTCCGGCGCGGCCGGGCTGGGAGTGAGCCTTCAAATAATCGAAGAGCTCCGCATTCGAGGGCTGCGGCGTTTCTTTCCAGGTGGCCTTGATTGCGGCGGCGGCGCGTTCGGCGACCGCGCGGCTGGGAGCGGCAACGCCGATGAAATCTCCATCGCGCACTACGACGACGCCGGGCATGGATTCCGCGGCGCTAGTGTCCACCGTGTCGAGTGTCGCGCCAATCGCGGATGGCCGCACGATGCGGCCGTGAAGCATATCGGGCAGCTTGATGTCCGAGGTGTAACGGTGCGACCCGTTGACGAAGTCGCGGCCATCGATTTTGCCCGTGGAAGTGCCGGCGACGGTCCATGCAGAAGGCGGCGCCGGCGAATCGTCGGCGGGAATCACCTGCGTGAGCTCCTGGCCTTTGAGCAACTCCCCGTAGCTTGCAGAACGATGTTTCGCGGGGTCGGTAACGCGGCCCGCGGCGGCGGTCAGGCTTTTGGCGTCAACATTCCATTGCGCAGCGGCCTGCGCGATGATTAACGCACGGGCGGCGGAAGACGCGCGGCGAAGCTGCGTGCCCATCATGGGCGTGGTTTCGCTGCCGAGCGTGCCGCGGTCAAACGGGGTGCGAGCCGTATCGGCCATTATC